>NZ_JAGE01000001.1:1019166-1358333 GCF_000526495.1 Ruminiclostridium josui JCM 17888
TTCAAATCCTTTAACGGAGCCGGTAGAAAAGGTAGTTTTATCCGGTAATATTTTAACTTCTATGGTTGATGGTAAAGTAGCAAAGAATACAACCGGAACAATAACTTTATCCTTCAGTGAACCAATTTTAGAATTTTCTCTTTCTGTTTTGACATTTGCCGTTGAGGGATATACTGTAACATCTATTTCAAATGCTGTAAATAAAAATGAAGTGGTATTATCTATAAAAGCAAATGCAAACAATACTCCAGCAATAACTACGGTAAGACAAAATAACAATATCTCTGATTATTCAGGTAATATTTTATTATTAGATAAAGTTTTGCAAGTAAGATAAATCGGGACTGTAAATAATTTAGTGTATGAAGCCTTTCAAACTCAATAATGGCTAAGTATTTCCAAAGTATTAACTCTCAATAATTTAATATTATATTTCAAATTGTTGCCAGATTGTTCTATTTTTTATGCATTATTTAGATTAAATCTGGCAATAATTATTTAGTAATGGTATTTCTATGCTTATCTTTGAGTCCATTTTTCAATTACATTCTTTGATGCCAGATAAAGCATTTTTTCGAGCGAGGTATCAGAAGGAAAAACTGCTTTAGTCTTAGTAACTTTTCTGAATTGTCGGTGCAATCCTTTAATTATGTTGGTTGTATATATTATTTTTCTGATTTACCCATAATCCAAGAACCAGAGTTTTCTACTCCTACCCTAGGAAAGTCTATATTCAAACCTTATTTATTATTTATTTTTCTTTCCTTTTCATCAGAACACATGCCCTGAGATAACAAAAGTGGTATTTTTGTGTATACAGTATTAACATAAGTTTAGGGATTCACCTTTATACAGTACCATCATAATTAGTTTGATTATGAAATTTAAACCCCAATACACTCATTCTCCGTCTTTATCAAAAATCAAATCTTAACTTCATTTTGCAACCATTCTAACGCTTCTTCAAGCTTAGCAAAATGCCATTCTAAAACACCTGTTTTTGAGAGTTCAGTATTCTTTTTTGTTTGAATCTTTAACAAAACAGAAGAACCTTCAACAAATGCAAATGCTTTGCATCCGGCATCAACAAATGCTTTTGTCATTTTAACAAGCGCCCCAATCTCTCCCGGACCAACTGGTACCATCTTGGAACAGTCTGCAATATAAGCCCAACCGACTCTTTTCCACGCATTTGCGCTTTCCAAAACTGTATCGGTCAACCATTCAATCTCATCAGCATTAGTCTTTCCTATCGCTCCAGACATTACAATTTTTCTACCCGATATTAAAGAAATAGTTTGTGCACCTTTCGTCTTGCTCATTTTGTTACCTCCTTCTTAACAAGGAAACATAATATGTTTACGTTTATATTATAATGCGAGATAACATATCTAACAAGCAATCAGAATTTTACAAATAGAAATATTAACCTCGTCTTCATCTCGGCTTCATGGACATGCCTTGCACGGGTGGTACATCAGCTTCTTTCAGTCGTTTAACTTCCTCACAAGCTGTGTTACTGCCTCAACGTGGTTCGAGTTGATGAAATTGATGTCTGCAGGTCATTTTTGTATAGCATGTGTTTGTGGGAACATGTCAATAGATTTTTCGGTCATTTTTGAAAAACTATCGTTCGCGGGAACATGTCAATGTTTTTTAGTATTAACTGCTTTAGAAACGGAATAATTTTTTTTGTAAAGGAATCTTTAATCATGTTTAAACTTAGGCCATTGATTATACCCTATGCTCGGATTGTTTGAATTGTAATACTTTATGTATTCTATTTCTTTGCGACTAACTTCTTCGTCTGTAGCTGTTTCTGACTCCCATAATATTTCTTTCCTAATTGTGAAATCTTTTCTTTGCTCCCTTGTAAAGTCTTTCTCGATTAATCTACTATTGGCACTTCCAAAATAATTAATACTGTCAGTTAAATCTTTTCCAATATAAATTTTTCTATTTGGGTAAGTAATTTTATAAATAACTTTCATATGTAAGCCTCCAATTTCATATGATATTCGTCACACATTATTTGCTACATCAAAGGCTTTGATGTATAACATTTTTACGCTTTCTATCACTTGTCTCCAAGTCAAATCATCTACATAACTGTTTTTCTGCTTATACCGGCTCCAAAGATCAGCAAGCACCTGAGACTGCTCTATCTCTCCCATGATATCATCGCCGGTTTCCAAAAGATGACTATAGCTGCCTCTTTTTTCTGCTGTATTTTTTAAAGCTTGAGGAAATAAACTCCAGTTGATATCTTGTGCCCTTAGTGTTGTCAATATATAGACATCATAGTAATCCCGCATTCTTGTGTTGGCGGTACTTCTTGATAAGATGGTTTCAAGCTTTTCCGCCAGAACCGTTTCAAGGTTGTATGCCAAAATATTTATACTCCTATTTTCAAATAGTAGCTTAAAAGAATACTCAACTGCCTGTGGAGTGATCTTATCGCCTGTTGTAATATCTACTTTCATGACTTGTCTTGTTTTATCAAGAATTGCTTCAATTGATACCCGGATCCCCGGATATTCTGATTCATCCCTAATATTTTCGAATCCTATTAGGGTCATTTTCACTCCATCATCTACAGGACAAGCTAATATTTCTTTCATCGCTTCCGCCAGCGCCGCTTCGGAGAGCGGAATACCCCTGATAGTAGCATCCATATCCATTGTGGATCGGGTATCAATACCAACCATTGCAGCTATCAGCATGCCCCCTTTCAATATGAATTTATCACGGAAGGAGGACAGAGATATCCTTTCCAATAGCCTCTCAAGCATAAAGTTTCTTAATATAATTTCAGCTTGCACACTTTTTTCCTTTGCTATATTTCGTATCAGTGCCTTCAGTTGAGTTGACGTGTTCATAGCAGCACCTCTAAATAATTTCTCAAAACTTTCTCAATTCTTAATATACCGGCATATTTCATTAATCTGTTAAGGTCTTTATCCGATCTTCGTACATATCTTTTGAGTGCATCTGATACTACTGCAACATCTTGATTTTTTCTATCCCGAAGAATATCACAAATAGTGCGTTCCATATTATATGTTCTTATGTCGTTTCCGAAGGTGGTTTTCTTAGTACAGATTCCAAGTTCAAGCAATTCTTTTTTGATGGTATATACAATAAGCCCATCTTGCTTTAGCTTGCTGGTATTGTATCCTGTTGGAACCGTCACGCAATAAGCAACCGGATCTCTATCAGTTAAATCATGTAAAAATAAAGCGGTTTCATGGGAGTATATCAAATTTTTTTTACGTAATTGGTGAATCAGCATTTTATCCTCCCATACATCCGGTGTAATATATATACCGTGAGCAATACGTTCAAGCTTGCCCTGCCTGACAAATTCACTCAAGTACTCCCTATGAATACCATGATCAGCTGCCAGTTTTGAAGTGATTACGCCTTTACAGTTTCTAATGAATGCATCCAGCTTTTCTGTTCCAGTCATCATATCATCCCTTGTTGACATTTTTGCTTAAATTATAATTTATAAAAGCATAATTGTCAAGATAATATTGGAATCGTTTGTAAAATTCAAAAAGCACGAAAACTCCAAGGATAAGAATCAAGTTTATACAACATCTATCCTATCTCTTCAACCTATGCGTTATTTAAGCGTCAACTCAACCCTACCTAATTTTTATGACAAAAATTTCGCTCCAAAAGTACCCCCTCGATATGTTTCCATGTACGTATTTCGCCTCTTTAGGTTGAGTAGACAACTTGGATGTAATTCCGAAAACCCAGTAAAATCAAGGCTTACAGCCGCGACATCAATGTGACACACTCAACATGGCTCGATTGTTCCGATTTGATGTCTGCCTTGATTTATTGTACCGAAGTATAAGGGAATAAATCAAGGGGTTTTACTGTTAAAGGGAACATATCGAAGAAAGTGGTTCTTTCTATAGTTGTGTATGTTCGCTATTTCCTTGATTTCTCCCATACACTCGAGGTGTGTGAGCCATGCACTCAAGGTATGTTCCCGATATTAATGTCGGGAACATATGCCTCAACATCACTCTATTTCTTAGAATCATCACGCTTTTGAGAAACCTAAAATTCAAATTCGATTCTTTCTACAATTTCTCTCTTTCTAAATTTTGAATCTTCCCAAAACCTCATTGGTAATTCCATACACTTAGGTTCCTCCGCATCTACATCATAAACAATAATCAGCTTATACTTCTCTGCATTATCTTTCGCATATTGAAGTTCTCCAGGTGAAATAATAAAACTTTTCTCATCGCCAGTTTTTACTTCTACAAAATACTCTATTCCATCTTCACCATAATATGAAATATCATATCCTCCGGATACGGCTTGACCTGGTTTTATGATTCCCAATTCTACAAAAGCTTCTGATCTAGGAAACACATTTGCTTTTCCAACTCGTTTGCAAAGCAAATTATAAACTAACAACTCACCTTTATTACCGAGTATTTTTTTGTTTCTATTACGTTTTTCATCATGGCTTTGAGTATAAGTTCCTGTTAATTTATTATTCCTGTTACCAGTATTAGCTCCTCCGGTAGCACTTGTGCCTTGATGATATGAAACCTCATTAACCTTAGGTACCACCCCTATATATCTTGAATAAGGATTCTCCGACATATTATTTCTTCCCTCTAACTTTTTGTGTGATTCTACCCATTCATTGAACGCTTTTTCTTTCCCAAAGTAAATCATTTGTTGCGCATTCACATCATTAGAAATCTCATCTTCATACAGCTTTTGAGGATTCATTTTTTCATAATTTTTTACATACTCATCATCCGCAGAAAATAAATCATCCGAAGTTCTCCATTCACCAAAAGTCTCAACAACTTTATCTTCAACACTAAATATAACAGAATTTATATACTCAGAAATTGAAAATTGCTCAAATCTATAAACTGTACTAACAAAGGACTTTTGTAGCTTGTCATCCAGCTTTGCTCGTGTAAACAAATAATCTTTAAACCTTCTCTTTTCGGTTTGAAGAAAATCTTTAAGTACTTCGCAAAAATATGGAACCAAATCCAAATTATACGCAAATCCCTTATTTCTAAATTCTTCAATGTCTGTCTCTATTTCTTTGAATAAATCAATAATACAAGCACCATTTTTATTACTAAAGAAATTTTCAAAATCAATCGTGATTTTATCAATCTCATATGTTGGTGCAATAATTTTAAGCACTTTTATGAAGTTATTTCTAATTTCATTTTGATAAGATGCATCTTCTATAACACTTAATGAACCAAAATCTTTTCTTATCAAAAACTCCCTGTTACTATTATCTTTTGTTCTAAATAATTCACCTAGCTTACTCGCCTCAAAACCGGGTGTATTCGCTATGTTTGTATAAATATTTTCTATTATTTCAGAGACAGTATTGACATCAAATTCTTTATCAAACACAGTTATGTACCAATTAGTTATAGTATCACGAATGCACATATATTCTTCATCAATTGTGACTCGATTCCCAACTTCTAATATCACAATTCTATTCACTAGTGTAATATTCAGATTCTTACCATACTTTTCTATATTATCATTATTTTCACCATAAGCACGAGCATACTTTTTAAACTCTTGATAATATTGTTGAAAACTACTGTTTGCATCACTAATGGAAACACTACCAGAGTCAACTGTATACTCCTTGGTATACTCCTGACATCCAAATAATGTGACAAAATTTCTGTTATTAGTTCTTTGTCCCTTTTCAACTATTGGAACATTCTTCTTACTTATTATTTTTGAACTAGGAAGATAAGCATTTTTTGCCAAAACATACTGCAACTGTCCTTTATATTTGACCAGTATCTTACCTTCAGAAAAAAACCTATTTTTGCTATCTGATTTTTCAAACTTCTTTGAAAATGCTGGTTGCTCAATAATTCTATATATAGATTTTGACAATTCAGTACTATACGAAAAATCTAATTCTGGAAGTCTTAGCATTAAACCATAAAAGTCTTCCGAGCTCAAATCTGTAATCTTATCTCCAAAACTAAATTTATTGAATACATCAAGCATCTGATTAAAATCCACATTCAAACTCACAGCAATTTTTTCAAGCATCTCTATGTTAATGACAGGAACAAGATCTGCAAACTTTTGATTATTTCTTGTTCTAAAATTCTGTAAAATTTGCCTCGGCGAATACCTTCTTCCATCAATTTCAATCCATCTTACCTCATTAAACACCTCCAAAATATAGTTCTTAATTCTGCCATAATACTCTCGATAGTATTGCTGTAGATTGCCGCAATACGTTATTTTTGCATCCGAAAAATAGAATGGATTGCATAAATAGGCATAAAGCTTCTGGTCTTTAATTATCCATTCAATAATATCTAAGGTTGATAGTTTTCTAAGCAAATCTTCAAGTTTATTAATATAAGGAAGACGATATCTACAATCAAAGGATGTTGATGCCCCCACTTCGCCATAAGACTTTATTGCATTTTCGCAATCAATACAATATGAATCTAATGGAAACACTTCTTGTACTTCTATTGCAGGATATTTCCTAACACCAAACTTGCTTATAAATTCTTGAAACGCAGTTCTCTCCTCTACACTAATATTAAAAACATCTATTTGAGGAAACTGTCCAAAGCTATTATCAAACAATTTTTCCGCTAAAAAATTGTTATATTGTGATCCCCAAAATAATTTCTCACTATCTTGGGTACTCTTATCTCTCACATTAGGAAAATTATATTTAAATCTTGTTCCTTCTGTACGCCCCGGTGGATTCCAATCAACTTCTTTTCTATAATTTCCCCATAACCATTTTACAAAATCAATCGCCTTATTGTATGTGTCCACAGATGAATTTACTGTTGATATGATATTGCTACGATCTCTGTATTTAAAATTAATTGTCGGAAATATATTATTTTGACAAATAATACGTGAGATTTGTGGTTCCTTATCCCGCTCTCTTACATTTATTACTTCTTGTACTCCCTCAGCCATGTTGAATAATTCTTGTTGATATTCTTTATGTAGTGCCGGTATTTTAACCCAAGATGGCAACCCTTTTTCATCAAAATCACCGATTAGAAAATAACATTCATCTTGATATTTTAGCCATTTATCCTCTTGTGTTTTTAACAAATTAGGAATTGACTTTCTATATCTTGAATTCCACCACACAAATGTTTCAACATGTTTTTTTATATCCCAATCATTAGAAAGCGAATTAATAATCTGTAGCAATTCTTTCTCTTCAAAATATAAATCAATTTCTTTTCTCTTTGCTAGTATTTCAATCAACGATATCATCCTGTTGTCTAACAAGGAGTTCAATAAACCTTCAAATCCTTTATCTCTGAAAAACTCTGGATAATTTCCTCTTATCATCTTAGGTTTATCTTTAACTGAAATATTTTCATCATTTACAGTTCGGAAAATTTTCTGTTCTGATAATATTTCCAAATAGTAATCCTCTAGTTCAAACTTTGCAAATGGAGAAGTAAATCTCCACTTGTTACTTGAAAAATTAGTAGGTATTAAAAGATTATATGCAATATCATACTGTTCTTTATCTACAAATTGATTAGCAACCTCAACTAAAAACAATAACTGCTCTTCTATTATTTTTTTATTCTCTTTGCTAACATTAACCGTGTTCCTATGATCTCCAAGTGCATATGATGCATGCAAAACGCAATTAAAAGGTGATTCCGTATCTAACAAAGGAAAGTACGAATAAATATATCTGCTCATAAATGTATCCATGTCAAGAGGTACTGCAATAGAAAGCTGAATATCTTTCAAGACTTCATCTTCCTCAATTGCATTAGTAATTACTTTTCTATAAAGGTAAAACTCCTCTTGCATTTCCACGTTTTCATCAACAATTTTTTCCAAGGTAATACTCTCTGCAACACCTTGATTATTATTTCTTCTATAAACTATACAATTATCATCCGTAATAATTTCAATCTGGCTAATATTAGGAAGAAACAACAGTATTCTAAGGTCTATACTCTCAATTTGCCTAGACACAGAAAAATCATCATTTAATTTCGTAGAATCAATAACAACCTCTATAGTTGTGGTGTCATTATATCTACCATTCTCAATATAAACCGGAACTGCCAACATGGGAATATAGAGGTTCTTGTTCTTCTGTATTTGCTTTTTTATCTGAGGATTCTCTTTGTGTTCTTCAAGAATTTTCGCCGCTACTTCTTTAGAAAATTCAACATTATAGTTCCCCGAAAATATTCTAACCTTTTCTGCCCAATTTAAGACAGATCTAAATCCTGTCCCCTTATTTCCAATGTATTTTCCTAATTTAGGACTATTATTTCCTTGTACAATTGCCTTAATTCCTGCTTCATCAAAGCAAGTTCCTGTATTTGTAACAGTTAAAACATTCCCCTTATAGCAAATAGTTACTTTAAGCTCACATTGAGGCTTCTCCCCTTTATCAATACTCTTTTGGTAAGCATCATCTGCATTTTGTAATAATTCAAGTATTTCGCGTCCATGATATCCCTTTATATCTCTTTTTTCTATATTGTTTTCAGCAATAAGTTCATCACGTTCCTGAAAGCGAGTATGATTCTCAATATATTCTCGTCTCAATTTATCGATATATTGCTTTCCTTTAAATATTTCTTCATCAAGTTTCATCTTTTAATCACACCTTTTTGCAAATGTTTCTTAGATACAATGCTACTTCTTAGTCACATACTTTTGATTTTTGCTATTAGGTTTATCTGGTATTGTCATTACCAATTCCCCATTTTTAAGTAACGGCTTCATATACTCTTTCGTAAAATATCTTGGATCTTTATAGCCCATATAAGCAACGATTTCATTCTTACTTCGTGGAATTTTACAAAATTCCAATATTTTATCTTGTGGAGTAACTTGTGTTTTATCTTGTTGGTTAACTTGTGGAGTTGTCGTTTCAGAACCCACAAGATACTTCTTATTCTTAATCGTAGCATGCACCATAAACGCAACTGTCTGACCCTTACCCAATTTGATGGACACAAAAAACTCGTGTTATACTAAATACAAAGAAAGGGAGATAGTAAACATGAGTAAGCGACAATATAGTTCAGATTTTAAAATTGAAGCAGTAAAAAGATATCTTAAATCTGGGGAGCCTTTAACAAGGGTAGCAGCAGAATTAGGAATAAAGCCTACAACATTTAATGGTTGGGTAAGCAAGTACAAAGAATCACCAGATTCAGCATTTCCAGGTAGTGGGCATCTTAAGCCAGAAGATGAAAAATTGAGGAAATTAGAAAAAGAAATTAAGGATCTAAAAGAGGAAAATGAAATACTAAAAAAAGCGGCAGCCTACTTCGCCAGAAATCAAAAATAAAAAGATTTCAGTTTATCAAGGCTAATTGTTATAAATATAATGTTGCGAAGCTGTGCAAGGTACTTTGTGTTTCAAGAAGTAGCTACTATGCATGGGATAAAAGACCCGAAAGTCAAAGGGCAATAGAGAATAAAAAGCTGTTAGCGGAAATTCAAGCTATCCACAATAAAAGCGGACAAGTATATGGTTCTATTAAGATTGCCCAAAAGCTTAATTACAAAAGTCCTAAACCTGTTAACCATAAGAGAGTAGAACGTATTATGCGTGAAAACGGAATAAAATCAAGGGTTTCAAAGAAATTTAAGGCTACTACTAATTCCAATCACAGGCTTCCAGTAGCAGAAAACATTCTTAATCGTGATTTTACTGTGGATAAGCCTAATGAAAAAATGGTAAGCGATATTACATATCTGTGGACAGATGAAGGATGGCTATATATAGCAGGAATAATGGATTTATGTGGGCAAAAGTTAGTTGGACTGTCAATGAGTGAAAGAATGACAAAGGAATTAGTAATTAACGCATTAAATGATGCATATCAACGTGCTGGAAGACCAACAGGTGTCATCTTACATTCTGATAGAGGGTCGCAGTACTGCTCACACGATTACCAGTTATTGCTTAAAAAGTATGGTTTTATATGCAGCATGTCTCGCAAGGGAAACTGCTGGGACAATGCTCCAATGGAATCATTTTGGGGAAAAATGAAATGCGAATGGCTTTATGGGAAGCATTTCACAACCCGCCAAGAAGCACGAGCAGCTGTGTTTGAGTATGTTGAGATATTTTATAATAGGCAGAGAATACATGCCTCCAATAACTATTTGACACCTGAAGAATATTATAATAATACATTGCAAAAAGCAAAAGTAGCATAAAAAATGAAATATTACGATACCCTATGAAAAAAGAAGAAATAACGAGTTTCAGGTGTCTAGTTTATTGGGGAAAGGGCAGTCTTATACTCTGGTTCAGGCAAACCTGCTTCTTCCATCTCACGATACATACGATCTACACCTTCACCAAACTCACGCACATATTCATACTCATGAAGAAGCTGCGCCATCTTCGGATTTCTTGAAAAATGTATTTCTCGCATATTGTTAAGACGTACTGTTCCCGGCAACGTTCCTGGACTCTCCACCGTAATATGGTCATCGAACATCTTAATCTGAATGTCCGTCCCCTTTATGCTGTAATCTCGATGCGCAATAGCATTTACAATAATCTCTTTCCATGCAAATTCCGGATATTCTGGTTCTGTCACAAAACGTGCATCTGGCCCAAGATAGGTATGCTCTTTAATCTGTGTTCGCACATATTCAATGGTCTGCTCCACCAAATCAAGAATACGCCCTCCAAACATCTTATCCTTAATTACATTCATTTCTGCACCGACTTTTGCTTCAGTACCTTCATATCGAATAAAACGTACTCTTGACCTTGGGAAAAATCTCTGTGGATTTTTTCCAAACATCATGATAGCAGCACCACTCATTTCTTGGCGTCCTGCCACATTTACGATGTAATCCTTATTCTGTCGGATATACTCTTCCGGAGTCTTTCCGTAGCCAATCTTCTCACAATACTTTGCAACAAATTCCATGTCAATATCATCCAAAGTACTACGATATACAGGCTCGTCCTCATAGAAACGCATCCCTTTAGAATACATAAGTTCCATACGCTCATCAAAAGTAAGTTTCTTTGACCTGTCACCAACACGCAAGAAAGCCTCATCTCTATGATTCACATGCATATCTGCACTCTGTGGAATCTTTATGAGCAAAATATGATTTGCATTTCCATTCTTATCAATACAGTCTACGGTTTCTTTTTCAATGAAAATAGATGGCTGACAAAAATCATATCCGGCACGGAGTATTTCATTGATATTCTTCGCATAATCATCTATTCCGGTAATCTCGCCATTATCTTCAATTCCTACAGCAAGAAGTCCGCCATCCGCATTTGCAAATGCAATCATCGGAGTAACAATTGCTGTCGCATCTATCTTTGCACTCTTACGATCAAATGACTGCTTCTCTGTAGTCGTACACATTTCTTCAATTGTCATATCAGTAAGTTTCATCTGCTGCCTCCTTTCTTCTATACACATAAATAGGCGTTTGCGAAACGCCATAACCCGCATAAATACGGGACATTTTTTGCTATAAAACACAACAACTCCTCACTGATTTATGGTAAAATTTAAGTGCGAACAAAAATTCCATACCATACACCAAGAAAGGAGTTGTACCTATATGATACCATACAAACAGCTTTCTTTGGCAGAAATTTTTTAAAATTGCCAAGAAAAATTTGAAGAAGATAAATATTCTTTTCTATCTTTACTTGAACAAAACATAAATCTCGATGAGTTTATTCCACTTTCATTTCGAAATCATTTTTACGCCTCTACCGGAAGACACCGCAAATACCATCTGGAATCCTTTATCTGGGCTCTTTTTATACAACGTATTTTTTCTATTCCAACCGATTCTCTTTTGATTCTTTTCCTTAAGTATTCGAAGGAACTTCGTGATTTCTTTGGATTTTCAAAAGTACCAGATGCCTCTAAATTCACGCGATTCAAACAAGATTTCTTACTGGACTTACAATCTATGTTTGATAAACTTGTTGATGTTACCGAACCGATATGCCAAAAGATTGATGTTGATCTTGCTTCTATGACTATTTTTGATACATCAGGTATTGAAGCTTTTGTTACTGAAAATAACCCTAAGTTTGCGAATCGTATCATTGCGCAGTTAAAAGCTTTTGCTAAATCAAAGGGATTTGATAGTAGTTATGATCCCTACAAAGCTGCTTATAAAAATATGCCTTCTCACTCATCCGCTAACCCTGAGATTAAACAGCTATACATCAATGGGCATTTTTGTTATGTCTATAAATTCGGGTTAATTACTAATGGTTTAGGCATTGTCAGAGACATTACCTTTTACAACAAGGATTTCCTAGCCGCTCATCCGGACATCGTTGTTGAAAAGAAAAGTGATTCACCAGATGAAGATAAGTCCTTGTCGGATTCCAAAGCTTTAATTCCTGTGTTAATAGATTTTTTAAAAAACATCCGTTGATTAATCCAAAAACATTTTTGGGCGATTCTGCGTTTGATACCATTGAAATCTACAAAGCTCTATTTACAAATGATTTTTTAGGCTTCGACAAAGCATATATTCCACTAAATAAACGATCCGATTTAAAATATGAGGATTATACTCTCAACGAGGACGGGATTCCTTGCTGTCCGCATGACCAAACACTTCCAATGAAATCGGAAGGGAATACATCGCACCTTCGATGTGGAATAAAAACCTTTAAATTTGTATGCCCCAAAATGAGTTGGGACAAATGTGAAGATGGAAAGTATCGTCGGGTCACTCATTGTGAGAATCCATGCACTTCATCCTCATGTGGTAGAATGGTTTACGTTTATCCCGAAAAGAATTACAGAACCTATCCAGGTGTACTACGGGGCACTCCTGAATGGGAGCAAACTTATAAAATACGTGGCGTTGTTGAAAAATCAATTAACCACTTTAAGGATAGTTACTGTATTGCAGGCCGTAAAACACAGAATGAAAAAACACTTCATGCCGATCTACTGATTTCAGGAATAACACAGCTTATGACTGTTGTACTTGCTGATAAAATACACCAACACCAATTAATTAGAAGTTTAAAACCATTGATTGCATAGACATTGTCTATGATTTCATATATCTCAAAGGTTCTTATAAAAGGAGCCTCTTTTTAGTACTCTATTTTTCCTATGCTGTATAATGCAATCAAAAATGGACCTTGAGAAATAAAAAATACTAACTTTCTAAATCTAGGTGACTATAATCTTTAGTTCAATGAGAGTTTCGCAATTACCTAATACACATAAAACATTTTAGCTTATATATCAATTCAATTTTTCAATCCACTCTGCTTCCTTAAAGCCCACCAATACAGCATCTCCTTTTACAATCAATGGACGTTTTACCAACATTCCATTAGTAGAAAGTAACTCTAACTGCGCATCTTCACTCATAGTAGAAAGCTTGTCCTTAAGGTTCATTTCTTTATAAAGAAGTCCGCTGGTATTAAAGAACTTCTTCAAGGGAAGTCCACTTGTAACATACCATTTTTTCAATTCGTCATAAGTTGGATTATCCTCCACGATATGACGCTCTGTATATTCTATATTATGTTCATCTAGCCATTTCTTAGCCTTGTGGCAAGTTGAACATTTTGGGTAGCCTATAAACAACATAAAATCCCTCCTTAAAAACACTTGATATATGCTTCAACACATTTTACAATTTCTTTTGGTGTTGGAATCTTTCCCTTTTCAAACGAATTTTCAACTACATTTATCATTTTCCCATTCCCTATACAATCTCGTACAAAAGCATACGCTTTATCTGAAAAATCAAACGCTTTCTGTCCCACATATGGAATATAAGTATCCAAATAGTTCTTTTCCAAAAACTCATCTGATATACTAGAATGAAATAATAAGGTAAAATACTGAAAAACAACATCATTTCTAATAAAAGGGATCATATGGTAACTTTTCATCATCATCACAATCCCAATTGCTTGCATACAATACTGAGATACCGACAAGAAAAACAATTGTGCTTCTCCCATTCCTTTCATGATTGGCATAATATCACCATTTTCCTTCAAATAATTAGCACATCTATCTCTCAACGGCTTTTTTACATCCTCTAACCCATTAAAAATCAGCTGTTCTCTTATATACGGCAATAAATTCCGTTCAATATCTTCGTATGAACCATTTTCTGCATAAAACTCTTGGACATTATTATATTTTACAGAAAACATAGATAGTATCATATTTTCTGCAGTTTTCACCAATACAGTGTGGTATTCATCTCCATCCATAGTTTTAATAAATTCTGTCGGTAAAATATAAAAATCATCAGTATATTCCCTAAGCAGCAACAGCATATCTTGTATGCATTCTCTTAAATACTTGTTTGTATACTCAAAGTTAATTTCGTCCTCTGTACCACCATAAAAAGTAGCCATTTTTAGTAAAGGGTCATTTATCAGCCTCTTTTTTCCTACTAAAATGTATTCATAATGTCCATTATTCACAATATCCAAACGAACCGCACCTGCAAGAAAAGCTACTTCATCATCCTCTGTAATATGTGAAACAAAATAATCCACATATTTTTGATTACGATACCAGAACATCTTTATCTCACCAATTAATCTTTTATACTCGGAAATAGTAAGTTCTTCTAAAATCGGTTCATACTTTTCAAGCAATATTTTGTACTCACTCATCATTCGTTGTATAGGCTTTAACTCAATCATTATCCACACCTCTTCAATCCGTCAATTAAACAGCATAGAAATCTGGTAATTCTACATAAGTCGCAATCGTAGCAAATGTTTTTTTCATAACCATTTCGCTATCCCCAAGTACATTTCTTAAATTCTGTTCATTATGATAATCCGGTACTGAATGATACGCATGAGCTGGGTTGTCACAAATTAGCATTGACGATTCTCTAATTGCACCCCAAATTCCATGTGCAAAATTCGTTGCATACTCATAATATATTTCATAAAGTTCATCTTCCCCACACTTTTGAAATTTAGTTCTAAAACCTGTTTTGTCAAAGTATCCAACACTCATGTTAACAAAAGCTTCATCCATATCTTCGTTTACAATCAGTTCCATGATTTTTTTATCAATCTGAGAATCCTCTGAAAGAGAATATTTTCCTTCTCTTATTTTAGCCATTACTAATTTATATTTACCACTGCCATATGCTTTAAATCTTTCATAAATATCCGACACTTCGCTTTCCTGTTTCATCAAATATTTCAAGTTAATATATGTTTCAAGCATAGTTCTAAATAGAATTCTTCCACTAATATCATTTTGTAACTGTTTTACTACAATCTCTTGATATATACGATATATATAGCAAGTTAATCCCATAATCACAGCATACTTAGTTTCCATTTTCTTATCTTCATTTGTTGCTGCAAGATATTCCATCACATCTGTTGCTATTTTATAAAAATCCATCGTTATTTCCTCTTCCCATACAATTACTAAAGGATTACACTCCGAAATCTCTCCCATTACCTTCCATATACATCTTGCAAAATCTTTACTACAATCCAAATTGCACAACCCCTGAAATGTCGACCTAATCATCGGTCTAAACATTTTCATTACCTCGTCTTCATGAGAATGCTGATAGTACTCGGTTAATGCCTTAGGAAGATCCAAATCAGCGGAAATATGTAATCTTCCATTTAACACATAAAACCAATCAACAATAAAACATATATCCGTTGTTAATTCATCATGGAATCTATTACACTCCTTAACAATTTCCAAAAGCATCGATATACTATCATCTATGTTCATGGAAAAATCAAAAAAATGATTGTAGTACACAGTATTAATATCTGGTGTAACTACTACTGTTAGAGGGGCCAATATATCTTTTTTTACGTATTTTGTTACTATTCTCCAAAACATTTTCTGTTTATCTTCACTCAAATTAAATACTTTGGATAACTGTGGTACCGCTATTTCAGAATTTTGCAATTCTTCTATTATGTGATATAAATTTTCAAACCCTCGTTTTCTTCCTTGACCATGGATAATTAGAGCAATCCATAAAAACTCTGGCAACCAGCATTTTGCCCAACTAGAAAGGCTTAATGTTGCTCCCATTCCATTTGGATCTGTAAATGGCGTATAAAATGTATCACCTTGCTTTATATGTTTTGATAATTCGATTTTATCCATTTTTAAGTCCTTTCTCATTCTCCAAAAGTTCAAAACAAACTCATTACACTCTCACAAATACCTTCATCCGAACCATCTCTTTCATAACTTCCTCTATCTGCTTTGCCTTCTCTGGTGATTCGATCAAAAATCCCATTTCTACATTTCCTTGCATCCCATGGTATGAAAGGTTTGCCGAGGACACTAACGATTTCTTTGCATCTGAAACTAATAATTTTGCATGCAACGCCGCCATCTTGTCATCTTCTTGCTTTTGATATTCATAAACTTGAAGAAAACGAGACTTATACGCCATCAGTCTATCTAATGCAGATTTCTGCTTTTCCATATCATTCACATATAATCTGACATACACTCCCTGCTGGCTCTTTCTTATAATCACATCCAACATATCTGCAAAATAATCCGAAATAGAATATCCTGTGATAGTAAGACTCTTTTCCGTACCTTCTATCAACTTTTGTAACGTCTCCTTAGTTCGTAATGCTTTTACCCTAAAAGAGTCTGGTGCAGTTAATACCAAATCTGCACGTTCTGTTTTCTTTGCTGAATACAATTGCATACACAAGTTAATAATATCGGTTATTTCTTCGTCGCTACAATTCGGAAAATGTTCCTTAAGTTCAACAATCACTTTAGTGAATGAAGCATTTACTCCATTCACTGAGTAATTATCCAATGCATCCGCAATCAAGCCAGCAATGTAATCAATTTTTATACTTGAATTCCACATAAATCTCTCACCAAGCCTCTAAAATAGCCCATTTCTTCATGTTCAGGAACCGGAACAACTAATGCCCTATCCAATAATCTATTTCCATTCTCACATGCTGTTTCTGAAATCATTGTACAAGAATGGCATGCTGCACCATTCAATCTGTCACTAGTTGGATTCTTCATAAAGCATTCTGGGTCAGTGGTGCAAGTAAGACCATTTTCTAATGCCCCTTTTAATAGTGGTAACAATTTATTCATTCCACCCAGTTCTACAAGTCCACCAAGAGAACCTTCCTTATCTGCAGCACCAGTATATATAAGCAAACCGCACATATTCTCACTACTATAAATTCTTTCATGCAACGCAGATGAAGAATATCCAGACTGCATTGCCATTTCCTTTATTAACATATGAGATAGTGTGTGTAGCAACACATATTCTGCATTTCTTGGTTTGAAATTCTCCCACCCTTTCTTCTCGCAATATGCAGCATAGCATCCGGCATACTTATCTGAACGGGTCTTAACCTGTTCAATCTGCATCCATTGATTGATTTTCTCTCTGTTCAATTCAATAAAGACACCTTCACCGTTAATTTCTACTGCCGGAAGCCATTTCTCTCCTGAACCGCATTTTAATTTTACAATATGTGATTGTTCTTCTATTTCCGGCTCTGGCGCTTCAAGTCTCGTGAAACCAGTCAATACTCTTACTTCTCTCAAGCGATGTATCTTAATTACTCTTGAAATGTACTCCTTAAGACTATCCTTAATCTCCACTTCTTGAGCCTTAAAATATTTTACATCGTGCTGATATTCCACATCTTCATGGTGTGTAATTGCCGCATACTCCATCTCTTTTAACTCTGTAAACTCTTTAATATTCTGACTTAATCTGTCATATGCAGCCTTAAAATCATCCCACGAATATTTCTCTCCAAAATACTTATTATAGGCAAAGCTTAAACCATCTTCTTCACCCATAGCCTCTACTAAAGTTTCAATGGTTGCTCGCTGTGCACTCATAATATCATTAATAGGGTTTGTCCAAGGAGGAATGGAGATTGCATTCCTTGTAACTGTAAAGTACACATTTGATGCACCTCTTTGACTCGGAACCACACTCTTCTTACAAATCTTAGGCTTTGCTCCAGGTCTATGCGGATGATTTCCCGAACAACTCAGTCCTGCAAATTTCTCTTTTTGCATGGCTCCTGACATTACTCTTTTTGCTCCACATGCACACTCCACGCGAAGTTCTGCAAGTGATGATGTATTTCCCATTGATTTCAGAAACATATCCTCTTTGCAACTTGTTTCTCCATGATGAACCCACCATCTATATGGAAAATCATCCATATGTCCTTCTTCACATACTGTAATAAATCTGGAAGGATATGCAGGAAAACCACATTTAGGACACTTCACTTCTCCTTGCGCATTTCTATACTGTTCTGCATCAAAGTATTCTCTCATATCAAACAGGAACTTACATGTCCCCTTTGAACACACATGATAGTAGGGAAATGAAATAACCGGAATATCTTCTTTACCACCAGTTTTTGGCATAAAAAATTTCCTTACATTCATATAGCTTGCTAATCTGGCATCTCTAATTTCTTTACCAATGTTATTATTATCCCAGTATTCGATGTCCAACACTGTTAACGAGTCATTCACCGCATCCATAATTGAGCCTGGGCCATATGTAGTTATCAATTGATTTGGACGTATCTCGCCCAGTTTTTTATAAAAATTCATTATATGCCCTCCCAATAAAATACTGTAGATGACTGTTCAACATCTCTCATCGAACTTAATGTAGGCTTTTCTTTATCACCATAATATTCTCCATAATATGTGAGCAACCTCTTTTTGTCATCTGCTACCGAAGGGACAAAATAATACAATTTGTCCGATTTCGCAATGTTCTTCCATGTACTGATAAATTCTTCTATTTCTTTTTCTGTATCTGCATAAGATGAAGGTGCTGTTACCTTCACCCTCTCGAGTATCATTTCTTTTACTCGTTTTACATCCTCATCAGAGATTTCATTGATATTAGCAGCTCCGCCATTATCCGCCATTTCTTCAAATTGTAAGCGAAGCAATGACACTACTAATGCATGTAATACCCTATCTCTCGCTCTTGCTGCAAACGGTGTTGCTGTTGTGCCTTCCACATATCTATACATCTGAGAATGAAATCCAACAAAGTTTTCATAATTTGATAGATCTCGTGGTCTATATGGATTATAAACTGTAAAAATGATACCTGGATGTTGGCGTCCTACACGGCTTGTTGCCTGAATATACTCGGAGTTCTGTTTCGGCTGACCTACCACCGTCATAAGGCCTAAACGGTCCACATCCATACCAACAGCAATCATATTTGTGGCAATGACAACATCATAGCAATTCTGTCTTTCCTTTTTCTTATCATAGGAAATGGCTAACTTTTCGAGTACCTGAGCAATCTCCCATGATGGAATACGAGATGTAATCTCTTTCTTGCCATCGATACCAATATATCTTTGTGCCGGACTATTATATTTATTCTTAACTACACGAATCCTACTTGCAATATCGTCGTCCAAAAGGCGAACTGCACCGCCAAGTTCTCGAATACTGTTAAAATATCCAATTAAGGTATAATATGGGTCTATATAGTCTTCAAACTCCGGCTCTTTTGCCAAATCTAATGCTGTTTGTAAAATAATAGAATACAAACGGATAAGTGTTGTTTTAACTGATTGACCGCTTGCACAAATACCTACATACTGTCGGAATGGTTTCTGCCCATCTGCTATTAATTCCTGTAATTTTTCCTTTGATGCAGATGCTAAGTTCTCTTTTGGCAATGTAACCTCTCGAATAAAGAACGAATCTCTAGTATCAAATCCGCTTGGTGGAAACTGGGTGAAATCATTTCTACCATACAAGAACTTTATCTGCTCACCCGCATTCTTGATTGTTGCAGTCGAAACTACATACTTAGGACGAATCTTCTTACCATTTCGCTCGATACAGCACATTTCTTCTACAACAGTTTCATAACCTCCATAAATAGTCCCCAAAGGACCTGTAATCAAATGTAACTCATCCTGAATAATAAGTTCCGGTGGATAAAATGGTTTACATTCTGTTGTTACAGCCTTATCCAAACCTGCTGCCACATCTGCGTTATGTCTTCCCGGATGTTTTTCACCTACTGCGATATGTCCACATCTCGAGCAACATCTGTCTGTTTTACCAAACAACAAACCAACCTGTTCTGTCCATGGTAATCTCGCAAATTTATCAACAGTTGAAATTATTACAGTCGGACATTTCGCATAAATTTCTTCATCTACCAAATATACAGGAATTGTTCTTCCTGTTCTCTTTGAAAACATGCAAAATTCATCAGAACAATGAATTTGAACTGATTTTCCTTTTTCATTTATTATGTAATCATCTCGTTCTATCGGCTTACCACAGTAAGGACACTTGATAATCTGTTTTGTCAGTTTGCGCAAGAATTCCTTTTTCTTAAACTGGTCAGTGTCACTATAATCACTAAATTTATTTGGCGTAACATTTCCTCCAACCCAAAATCCAATGGTAATTCTTTCCTTGCCATACAACTCTGTATTTTTTTCTCTTAACTGTTCCATCGCAACAATAAGTCGCATCAAACGATCCCTTTGCTGTGTAGTAAGCAATCTAAGAGTATAACGTAAAAATACCGTTACTCCGCCATCTTTTTCATACTCATTTTCTTCCTTGGCTGTCAATCTACGATATGCAATCGTAAATGCTATCAACCCCAAGTATGCCTCTGTCTTGCCTCCACCCGTAGGGAAATAAAGCAAATCAACAATTTCCCTTTCCGGTGATTCGCCATCCATAATTCCACACAAATTTAATAATACAAATGCTATCTGGAAAGGTCTCCACTCGCTGTGATCTTTCTTTCTACCTTTTTCTGGCATATCTTTCATAAAATCCGTAAGGTTACAAGGGATTCCACTTCCATATTCTTTAGAAAACGATGTAATACTTCTCTGCAAATACATTGCTTGATTCATAAACACAAATGCTTGATATGCCTTGTCATCACGCTCAATCAAATCAATACCCGCATTCATTCTACGATTCGCATCATTGCACTTATCTATGATAGTTTGTCCTGTCACACGAAACTTTTGTTCTTGCATAGAAACATCATTTACTAAAACATCCGTAATCCAATCTCCGTACATAGATGTCAATAGACGTAAGTTCTCTATTACCTCGTCCTTTTTCTTTGGTGAACCCATTTGTAACATAGAGAATACATGCTCTGGCATATCCTCTATCTGTGCACTTACGCTTGGAATTTCGTAATCTGGTATAAATGCCGTTCTTACTGATGCTGTGTTAACTTCGTCAATTACAGCATCCCACGTTGCAGCACATCCTCTACCTCTCGCATAGACAGGTCTTCCCTTATAGTAATACTCATCCTCAAGTTCTACCTTTCTACATACATATTCCGGCACAAAAATAGGACTCATTAAATCATCCGCAATAAGCATTTCTACTTGGAACATAACTTTTTCATATTCTTTCTCTTCACCATCTGATTTATCATTATTGTGAAGATATACAGATACCATTTTATGTCCATTATCCAACTGCATTTTCATTACATAGACGTATATACTACTGTTGGACTCTAAAGGAATCATTTCAGAACGTTTTCCATTGTTTAATTCAATTTCCACAACATCCTGCATTTGCTCTCTAACATACACAGTATGTTTCTTCTTTTTCTTATTTTCTGCATCCTCTTCCAAAGTTCCATCAACAACTTCACCTTGAATCTGCTCTGCATGATATTTTCCCCAGTTGATATATGCATTTAATTTAGATACATCATCAGCAACATAAAATGAAATACCTATTGAAGACGGTTTCTGAAATCCACCTTTAAATCTATCTTCTGGTTCTTCCTCTTCAAAAATCCCCGCTTCCATAGTTTCACCATCAGCATCGAATTTTTTCTCCGTAAACTCTACATCGAAGTAATTCTCATCCTCTGTTACAGCTGTATCAGCAGGATATAATAATCCCGTAATATAACTACTTGTCGGTACTTCATTCAGTTCTTCGCACACAGAAGACGGACCTATTAAATCTTTTCTAACAGCCTCCAGAATCTTCTGGCGTACAATAGCATGTTTAAAATCTTTTATATCTGCCATTTACAGCCTCCCATTTTTATTCTTCTACCGAAATTGGTACTGCTAAACCAACCACGTATTTTAATGTGTTTCCAACAACAATTTTGTCTCCTGGAATCAATCGGTATTCCCATACCTTACCATCAGCATCTACTTTAGATGCACATTCGCACCACTTCACTGCAGCTTTTGCTTTTTCTTGTACTTCCTCAGTTTCTGTCTGATTAGCAGCCTTAACTTCTATCATGTACTTCTTATCCTTCGTTTCAACTAAAAAGTCCGGATTATATTGCTTTGCTGCTCTATAGAACAAGCCCAACTGGTTAAGTGGTGGCTTTATGAATCGTACAACTTCGTCATCTTCTTCCAAAATTACGGACAAACGTCTTTCATCATCACTATCAAAAGCATTCTCTGGATAGTATGACTTCTTGTATCCTTCGAACAAATAGTGTTTGATATTCTTTTTATCTGGTACTTCTTTCTTGAAATGAAGCCTTCCATCCGCTCTCATATTTTTTACAAATGAGCCAAATACAATAAGATCTTTTTGCACTTTAAATACAAACTCCGTGCTTTCCTCTTTCGATGCATATATCTGATTTCTCAAATCATTTACAATGACAGTGGCATATCTTCTGACAATCTTCTTTTTATCCTCATCAGAACCATCTATCAAAGCTAAATACTGATCCACAACATCTAATATAAATTCTGCATCATCAGAATCAAATTCCGGAATACTATCTAAAAGTGAAACTGCCAACATATTTTCCGGATTTTCGACAATCAATGCATCTGCATCAAGCACCTGTAACAATCTGTCATTAATGGTGTCATATCTCTCAATTCGTGATGCAGCAATATCAAAATCTTGAATTGTTCGCTTAACCGTAAATGGCTTAAATTCAATAGTAGAACTATAACTAATTCCTATTTTAGGCACAGAAATAGCTACTTTTTTCAGTTCTTCCACTTTCTTGATAAATTCCTGTTTTGCATAAGGAAGCACGTTTTTACTTCCCGAACTCTTCTGAATGTCAATTTGCAAAGTCGTATTATCCGGCTGAACTACTGTCATTCCATTAGTGGCAACTCCACCATTGTTCGACTGTTGTTCCGCTATATCATCTGTCCTTGGACCTTCTTCAGAAGCTTGATTTCCAAACAAATCAAAAATAGACATTTGTCCACTGTTTTCATCGGTCTTCTTCGTTGTTGTAGCTTTCTTTACAAACGCTTTCTGATATTCCTCAAAAAGACTCTCTACCGTACTTTGATTATTCAAGTCTTGATATGATTTTATGCCACTTTCTTTAAGCGCCTCATCAAACAACGAAATCTGCTTATTCTCTACTGCTGGCTCAACTTGTACAGTCTTTGTATCAGGAATTTCTTCTTCATCCAGATTTTTCTTTTTAAATACCGGATTATTCTTAATATCGTCAATAATCTCACGGTAATGGTCATGTGCCACTATATCAAGTGTATCTAACTCTTCAATCCCTGTAATTTCTCCAAACGGTAATCTAAGACCTCTTCCAATAGTTTGCAATGCTAATATGTCACTCTTTGCAGCATTCAACGGAATAATTGTAAAGAGGTTATTTACATCCCATCCTTCTTTCAACTTATAAACATGCAATACAATCTCAATCGGATTCGTATTCTTTTCAATGGTTAATAACTTCTGAATGTTTTCTTCCGTCTCAGCACCACTGGTACTAGAGTCGATTTCAATTACTTTTCCCACATATCTTCCACCAAAAAAAGAGTCTGAATCAATCTTATCTTTAATCTTCTTAGCATGAGTTGTATCTTTACATGCAACTAAAACAATAGGTTTTACTTGTTCCACTCCATTCTCTATGCAATATTTATAAACGATGGATTTTCTTCTCTCATGAAGCTTAATTCCATCCTTCAATTTCATTTCTTCAATATCATCTTCCGAATATCCAGCAGTATTAGTTCTTCCCATAACCACAGGGATTTTCAGAAACTTACCCGCACCATCTTCTAATCCATAATGATAAATGATATTTTTATTGGTACTCTTAGGAGTTGCTGTAAATTCTAATCCGAGGACAGGATTTAGGTAATTGATAGCAACCTTTGATGCCGGAGCATAATATCTATGTGCTTCATCCATACAGATAACCAAATCATCAAAGGAACGAAGAACTTCTGCAAAGGAGCCGCCTAAGTTCTCATTAAATTTATGGAACTTAAATTCCAAATCACCACGAGTAAAAATCTTCGAAATATTAAAAATGAAAATTTGAATATCCGAAGTCTTCTCTACTACTAACTCTTCTTGCACATACTTCACCGGATATGACAAATAATTCTCACCATCATATACCTTAGGTCTTCCCATTTCTGCTTCAAGTCCCTTAAACATATACTTTGGATGTCCTGGCACAGATTCTCTACGCATCTTGTCATAAATGGTATTTCCTGGTGCAAGAATGAAAAAATGCTTATATCCTTTTGTCTTATACAGGTAATAAATACAAGCCCCCATCAGACGTGATTTACCAATACCTGTTGTCATATCAAAACAAAAAGATGGAAAATCAAATTCCTTATCCACTGAAATATTGTGCGGATCTTGACAATTCTCAGATGCAATCTTCTCTGCCTCTGCTTTAGAAACAGTTCGGTACTCTATCTTAGAACTAATGGCATCAAAATATTTCAGTGCTTCGTACTGAGGGTCACGCAAGCTCATAGCCCATTTAATCTTATCTACTGAACTCACTATTCCTGCACCTCACTTTCAAAATTGCACTTTTCTAACAAATCTTTCGGTATCTTCTTTACTTCCACATTCTCAGGCAACATCATGTCCGCTTGATTCTTCTTGCAGTAAATTAACAAACTCTGTCTTTCTCCTAATGTTTTCATAACCGACATCACATACTTTGTATTCACAAATTCTTCAGTAATATGGATAAATCTGTTCTCCGAAGAATACCCATGAAACTCACCTGACGGTGCATATGTAAATCCTTCTATCTTACAAATTGCTTCACATACCATTTTCCAAGTATATGTTGGATTAAGTTGATAAATAGGCAATGTTGAATTTTTAACAAGAAGTGGTTCTGCAAGTTCGTAGAATTTGTAGCCACCACCGCCTTGCCAGTTCACATCCTTTGAAATACCACCTTGTTCACCATCAATAACTTTATCTATTCTTTCTTTACAATGAGTATAACAATGTCGGCCTAATTCAATTCCAATCCATCTTCGATTCTTTTTATGTGCAACTGCCATAGTTGTTCCTGATCCTAAAAATGAATCTAATACAATATCACCTTCCTTGGTGGCTAAATCAATTATTCTATTAATGAGTTTTTCTGGCTTTGGAGTTGCAAATGGTTCCTTTTCATTAAAAACTTTTACCTCTTTCTTCGCATCTTGATTATGGCCTACTTCTGTATATTTCCAGATTGTCATTGCAGTACTTCCCTGCTTTACTTCAGACAAGAACTTTTTCTGCGATGGAACATTGTTTCCTTTATCACCAAACCATATTCGGTTATCCTTAACCAATTCCTTAAATTTCTCCTCATTTGTTATCCAACTTCTACTAGCTGGTGGTCTCACAATTCTTCCGCTTGGTAATGTTATTTCATAATCCCCTGATTTACTGTATGTTTTCGCAGAAAAATCTGAAGATTTCCATGGTCCTCTTGGATCATTATCTGGATTTTTATATCTTTTATTCATTTCCTCAGTTCTAGGCAACAAATTGGGTCTCCAAATATCTTTATGCTTTGCATATACAAGTATAAAATCATGACTATCTGATAACCATTTTGCATCGTTTTGTGGAGAATACTTTTTTTCCCATATTACATTTGCGACAAAATTTTGTCGGCCAAATATTTCATCACAAATTATCTTCAAATATGCTTGTTCATCATCATCAATACTAACCCAAATACTACCATCATCAGAAAGCAAATTGTATAATATTTCTATTCTTCTTTTAATCATTGACAACCATATTGAATGCTCTAATCCATCATCATACTGTTCAAATGCATTTCCCGTATTATAAGGCGGATCTATATATATACATTTGATTTTTCCTGAATAATCCTGCTCTAATGCTTTCAATGCCAATAAATTATCCCCATGTATCAACATATTCTCTGTATCTGAGTTTCCATACGATTTTGATTTATCTTCAATCAGAATTCTTGGTTCCAATTTTTCTTCCTCATATTTACCAACCCATGTCAGTTCTAATTTGCCTCTTTTTTCCATGGTTTCCTCCTAAAATTTAATAACAATTTTGGGTATAAACTGTGGTGTTGTTAACACCCTTTCCTCGAATTCCTTTTGCATAACATTTACTTCCGCTTCCAACGATGTCATCTCATCGTGAAACGCTTCTATCATTTGTTTTTGTTGCTGTTCCAACGACTCCATATGCTTTTTCAACGCAATCTTTTGTCTAAAATCTGTTTCTGCTGCATATTGTTCTTTTATAGCATCAAGTTCTGAAGAGTCCTTCGCTTTTAGCACATATTCCTCTTTTCTAAGCATCAACCAATTAGATAACTTATCCTTATTTTTTTGAATTAGTTCTTGCTTTGAAGTTATATAGTGTTGCTGTATATACTTTGTAACCATATCTATGTAAGATAAAATCTTCTGCTTATCTGGACTTCTATCCAGCAATTCATCATCTTGCAGTTTTTCGCACAAGTTTCTTGCCAACTGGTCACTTACTCCATACATTTTCTCTTTACTGTCAATTATCTCAAAAACAACTTCCTGCATATCTGCATCAACGCTAGATACTCCTAATAATAAATATCCATGTTTAATTCCCGGAATATCTAACACTTTATTCGTTTCATAATATAAAGGATAGTTAACTTTACTATGTTCAATAGTCTTATTCATCCAATATTCACATTGTGAATCGTATTGTGCTATCTCTTGGAGAATCTGATTAAACCTTTGTTTATGTTGCTCCTCTGTTTTATAAATAAACAAATTCTTCAATTCTTCCATCTTCTTATTTCTCTTTTTATCAAGTTCCTTTTCTAATGCCTTGAATTCTTTAGCAAAATCAGAAGATGTTTTACATTCTTGGTAAATCTGTGTTACTCGTTTCTCAAAATCTGCACCACTCTCTAAAAGTCCAATAGCTTTATCCGATGCACCAAATACACCTTGAAAAAGTTCAAATTTTTTGGAAAGAATTTCATAAACACGCTTGTCTGCAACATTTTGCGTATTGAGAAGATTTATTACTATAACATCATTTTTCTGACCATAACGATGGCACCTTCCAATACGCTGCTCTATCTTTTGTGGGTTCCAAGGTAAATCATAATTTATAATGGTATTACAAAACTGCAAATTCAAACCTTCTGAACCCGAATCTGTTACAAGCAAAATTTTATATTCATCTCTAAACGCCTCTACAATGGCATTCTTCATTTCAACATTTCTGCTGCCTAGGTATTTTCCATAATTTCTTGCTTTCCATGCCTTGTAAATCTGTTTAGTAATATTGTCATTGGCATTACCATTAAACTTGAGAATCTGCCCTTCATATCCCACAGCTGACAATTCATCAAATATATATTGCTGTGTTCTTATAGACTCTGTAAAAATAACTATTTTTTGTGCAATACCAGCCTCACTCTGAAATGTAAATGCTTTTTCTACAGCCTGCTTTAATGCTGTCATCTTAGCATTCTTATTTATGCCTTCTGTCTTATTTATAATAGCTTCGACTTCATCTATTTCATGCTGAATGAATTCATTTACCTTTTCTCTCGTATATAATTCATCCTGTTTGCATTCTTCATCTGTTTCAATCTCATCATCATCAAAGAAACTAAGAAAGAAATCAATACTCTCATCGGCAGTTTCTTTCCTTGTTGTTTCCTTCAATATCTCTAATCTCCCCTTTAATACTTTAAAGGTTTCTGCAACAGCCATACTAGAAGATGCCAGCAGTTTTCGTATTACCGATGTAATCAAAGTTCTATGTGAATTTGGCAATGCATACAACACTTCTTTTTTAAGATAGTTGTTAATCATTACATACAATTCAATTTCCCTTGGTGACAATTCAAAATCTATTGTCATCTCTTTTCGTTCTGAAAACTGAATATACTCTGCTACTTCTTTTCGTAATGTTCTTTGTATTACTGTACTTAAACTATCTTTAAGTGCCAAGTAATTCTCATTTCTCATATATCTCTCGGAGAATACTGATTTACTATAAAAAATACGCTCATCAATATATTGAACCAACCCATACATATCAAGTAAAGTATTCTGCATAGGTGTTGCAGTTAAGAGAATCTTTGGAATGCCTTTTGTCAATTCATATAAACCATTCGCCATTTTTGAACCACTTTTATGAACATTTCTTAATCTATGCGCTTCGTCAAATACACAAAAATCCCATGCTACTTTTCCTAAGGACTCTTTTCTTTTGGAGGCAAAATGATACGATACAATAATTACGGACTGCTTCTTCTTTATCTCTGTTAGATAATCATCCCAATTCGCACTATCTACAATTAAGGATGTAATATCAAACTTTTCTTCCAGTTCAACTTGCCATTGTTTTCTAAGATTGGAAGGCATAATAAGCAATATCTTGTCTCTACCACTCTGTAGTAAGTACTTGATTACAAGACCTGCTTCAATCGTTTTACCAAGACCAACCTCATCAGCAAGAATGGCACCACCTATTTCTAGTGATGCAAGCGCAAATGTGAATGCCTCAACTTGGTGTGGATTAATATCAATATCGGCCATATGCAAACAACTATATGGATTTTTCTGCAATTCCTGCTGCTTTAACTCCGCATAAGTAGCTTCTACGATTCCCATTTGCACTTCTCCTTTACTTCTTCGTTAATTGTACCTTAATCTTTTCAGCTATTTGCTTTGCCATCATAGGTGGCACCGCATTTCCTACCTGTACAAACTGTGAGGTTCGTGGTCCCTCAAAATAATAACTATCCGGAAAGGACTGTAATCTTGCAGCCTCTCGTACTGTAATTGATCTATGCTGTTCTATTGCCGGGTGTATAAAGTAGTGTCCATCCTTGGATAAATGCGCCAAGATAGTATGACAATAATCCATATCCCCTTCCACAACTTTAAATCTGTCCACAAAGGATGTTCTATTCTTGTGTGTCTTTAATTCTTCCGGCAAATCATCATACTTCAATCGCTCATGTTGTTCATTATTGAACCACAAATCGATTACCCTTTTATATATTTCTATATCCTGCGCTGTATGTGGTCTTGCTATATGTGCCGTCAGAACATCTTCTTTCTGTCTAATTCCATTTTCTTTCGCATATTTCTTGACTTTTCTCATATCAGATACATGATATTTATCGGCACCTATTCCTGGTGTCAGTGGTGCTAAGTCTTCCAACAAATCCCACACTTTAGCCTTGCTCTCGATAATTTCAAATGTCGGATACTCATATCCTGTTCCTTTAAGCCATCCTACAATTATCACTCTTTTCCTACTTTGCAATACACCAAAATCTTTCGCATTTAATTCATGATAATCTAGTTCATATCCGACTCTCTTCATATACATTTGAAGATTCTTAAATGCTTGTCCACCTCGTGCAGTTTTTATTCCAGCTACATTTTCAAATACAAACATTCTAGGCTTATATTTTTTTAGAAACTGAACATACATTTTATATAATTCATTCCTTGGGTCATCTTCCATTGGAATAAGCATATGACTGCTTTGTGCCCTTCCAACCAAGGAATATGCTTGGCATGGCGGACCGCCTATAATCACGTCAACCTGTTCAATTCCCTTTTCCAGTTTTATCGTATCAATCGTTTCAAAAATGCTCTTAATTGTAGCCTCAGACATTTCTTTATTGATGACAGTTTTTAATTCTTGTTCTGGAATTAACTTCAACAATTCCTCTCGTGTTATCAATCCTTTTTCATACTGATAATAGCTATCTAACTGTCCTTTTTCTTTTAAATGATAATATGCAATTCGTGTTTCTATTGTCTTAGCCGCATATTCATTCATCTCTACATGTGCTATAGGTTGATATCCACTTTGAATGAAGCCCTCAGAAAGTCCTCCGGCACCAGCAAAGAGATCAATATAGCTTAAACCTGTTTCATTCATGGTTATCCTACCTTATCATCTCATAATAATTGTCCCATAATAAGGACTTTATTCTTCGTGCAGTTTTTTCCTTACAGTTTCGAGTTCTGTAAACTCCATAATATCTCCAATATTACATTCCAATTCTGCACATATTTTCTCCAAAATCGGCATTGCCACCATCTCTTCGTTAGACATCTTCGCCATGGTACTACTACTAATTTTTACAGTTTTACATAATTCGCTTTTATTAATTTTTTTATCAATCATTAATTTCCATAAATTGTTGTATGATACTGCCATAACTTCCTCCACACTCGACTTTTGGTTACAATTAGCCCATCTTATTTCATTATAATCATTCATTCGTAATTTGTAAAATACTTTCTTCGATTTCTCGAATATTTTTTACGCCTATTTACATTGTTGTTTTGAGAACTCATTCCTAGCATTTTACAAAAAACACCACCTCATGCCATTTCCAAACAGCACAAGATGGTGTCTCTTCATCTACCTATTCTTCATTCATATCTCTTCTCACCGAGATTCTTCCAAAATACTTCCCTGCCGGAGCCAGTTCGTCCTGATTCCTACATCTGTTATATTCTGCTCTAATAATCGCTTCTACAGCCTCTCTTCCGAACTGATCAAGTCTAGCATATTTCAAAGCGTACTCTGTCAAATCATCCTCCACCTGCGACAATGCCAATTCATCCATTACGCTTTCATCCCATACTGGTGGTGTAGCATCATCCGATTTTCCCATGATGTACTCGATACTTCTTTGAAATATATCACTTAACTTGCTAAGCGTCTCAAATCCTGGTGTTCTGCTATTATTCTCCCAAGTAGATACCGTTCCTTTAGTTATACCTAGCGCATTTGCAAGAGCAAGCTGTGTCATTCCATATTCCTTACGAAGTGCTTTAATTCTTTCTCCCATTGTCATTGTCTGTCACCTTCCTTCTATATAAAAGTATGCTAATATCACTACTTTGTCAATTATTTTATCGTTAAAAGATGAACCACTATCGTTACTTTGGTTATTTTTTACAAAGTTTGTTTTTTAGTATTTTTTGCTATTAAAATCTATTGACTTGTATTGACCATTCATATAGAATGCGATTATCAAAGTATGCTTATATCATTACTTTGATAAATATAAAAAGAAGGAGGACTCAGACCATGAACAAAACAACTCTAAGTGTACGGGAACTGGCAAGTCAATTAGGTATCGGATTATCCAAGGCTTATGCTCTTGTGAAAGAACCCGACTTTCCCACAGTTCGTATCGGTACACGCATTCTTATTCCGATAGATGGTCTTCACGAGTGGCTTGCTCATGAAGCCAAGGGAGGTGGAACCGTTGCAACAGAACAATAATCTTCCATTTCCTATAACACTCTATCGCGCCAACTGTCGCGGAAATGTAAGTAACAACAATTATCCAATTGTAACTGCTCCTATCGATGCTTCGTCACTAAAATCAGAATTAAGTTATGACCATACTTTCATTCAATTCAAAGGGAATCATAGAAGCCTTGATAACTTTGAAAGTATCTCTGTTATCACGGTAGACTGCGATAACGACCATTCCGAGAACGAAGACGATTGGTACACAGTAGATGATATCCACGTCAAATACTCTGATGTAAAACACATCATTGTTACAAGCAGAAATCATATGAAACAGAAAGGTAATAAGTCACCTAGACCAAGATTTCACATTATCTTCTGGGTAGGTGCAACACTTTACTCTCCTGAAGAGTATACAAAACTTATTACCCGCATACAGTCAGATTTACCAATCTTTGACTCAAATGCTCTGGATGCCGCAAGATTCTTCTTTGCTAATCCTGATACCGAAGTATTCGTCCACGATGGAAGATTAAGCATCATGGACTACCTTGATAAGCAAGACGAAGCTGAACGTGCTTTTGCAAACATAGGGGAGCACATTGCAGAAGGTAGTCGCAATACCACAATGCACCAAAAAGCTGTATGTCTCCTAAAGCGTTATGGGAATACCGAAGAAAGCAAAACAAAATACTTACAAGAAGCAGACAAATGCTCTCCGCCTCTTGCAGACCAGGAGCTTCAAACCATCTGGAACAGTGCTTGTAAATTTTACAAAGCTAAGATACTAACAAACCCAGATTATGAAGCACCGGAAGTCTACAATGGAAGTAAAGAACTTGTATGGGAAATACCTATTCCCTTTGATACCTTAACAGTTCCCATCTTTCCCATTGAAGCATTCCCTCCTGACATTAGGGATTATGCAATCGCATTGGCAGAGAATACACAAACTCCGGTTGATATGGCTGCTACATCCATACTTGCTGTTACCAGTATCTGTATGCAAAAAAAATATGTAATAACCATCAAACCCGGATGGAAGGAACAACCAAACATATTCCTATTGTGTATCTTAGAACCATCAGAAAGAAAATCTGCCGACTTAAATGGCACCAGTTACGTTCTTCACGAATACGAAGCAGAGTATAATCGCATCAACGCACCTGCCATCGAATCCAGCAAAATGCGAAAACGCATCTTGGAGAAACGTCAAAAGGTGTTGGAAGATCAAGCTGCTAAAGGAAAAGCAGAACTTTCCGACCTTGATAAAATTGCTGAAGAAATCGCAAACTTCAAGGAAAAGAAACCCTTAAAACTGTATATGGATGATGTCACTACAGAAAAAGTAACTTCTGTAATGGCAGAAAACGATGGACACGCTGCCATTCTCTCTACCGAAGGTGGTATCTTCGATATTCTTGCAGGTATCTATACCAGAAATGTAAATATCGATGCCATTCTAAAAGGCTACTCTGGTGACCCTATCCGTGTGGACCGAATCGGAAGAAATAGCGAAACGGTTATGAACCCATCTCTTACCATGATGCTTATGGTACAGCCTCATATGTTATCAGGAATTATGAGTAACAGCACCTTCCGTGGTAGGGGACTTACTGCAAGATTTCTCTATTGTATGCCAAAGTCCTTTATTGGAAAGCGTAAATACCGCTCCAATCCGATTCCTACGGATGTACAAAGACGATATGAAAACATCATTCGAAACATGCTTGATGACGAGTATCCTATCCAATTGGAAGAAATTACATTATCCCCGGAAGCAGATATCCTCATCGAGGAATTTGCTAACGAACTGGAACCAAAACTAAATACCGAATACGCAGACATCAAAGACTGGGCAGGTAAGTTAGTCGGTAATATTGCAAGAATCTCCGCATTACTTTGCAGAACATCTGTATATAGAAGTCATGACTTTCTTGCTGATATTGAGCCGCTAGTGGTAACTGAAGAAACCATGGGAAATGCCATATGCATTGGAAAGTATTATCTGGAACATGCCAAAGCCGCATTCTCTCTGATGGGTGCCGACAACACCATCAATACTTGCAAATATGTCTTAAAAGCAATCAAGTCTGCAGGACTTACAGAGTTCACCCGAAGAGACATCATGCGACTCTGCCGTAGTCTCAAAAAGGCAGAGGATGTACAACCTGTTCTTGACCACTTGGTAGAATATAGTTACATCGCATTAAAGGATGCCGACAATTATTCCGGCAAAGGAAGACGTCCGGCAGCCATATATCTTGTCAATCCACATCTATATGATACACAGGATTGATTTATGTCCTTTTCGTCACATGTCCTTTCTGTATCGAGATAGCACAATAAAAAGAAAGAAAAGCATATTTTCTTCTCTTTTTAAAATTTTATGCTGACGGTACACGTGACACAACGGACACAATTCATCGGCAAACTTATTGCCGAATCAAAATCAGAGTCAAATTACGTCAATCAAAGTCAAACATTCAAATCGAAGACAATCTCAGACAAAATTCCAATCAGAGTAAAAATAGAATATTCCACACGAAAGGAGGTCAATGCCCTTTCCCCAATAAACTAGACACCTGAAACTCGTTATTTCTTCTTTTTTCATAGGGTATCGTAATATTTCATTTTTTATGCTACTTTTGCTTTTTGCAATGTATTATTATAATATTCTTCAGGTGTCAAATAGTTATTGGAGGCATGTATTCTCTGCCTATTATAAAATATCTCAACATACTCAAACACAGCTGCTCGTGCTTCTTGGCGGGTTGTGAAATGCTTCCCATAAAGCCATTCGCATTTCATTTTTCCCCAAAATGATTCCATTGGAGCATTGTCCCAGCAGTTTCCCTTGCGAGACATGCTGCATATAAAACCATACTTTTTAAGCAATAACTGGTAATCGTGTGAGCAGTACTGCGACCCTCTATCAGAATGTAAGATGACACCTGTTGGTCTTCCAGCACGTTGATATGCATCATTTAATGCGTTAATTACTAATTCCTTTGTCATTCTTTCACTCATTGACAGTCCAACTAACTTTTGCCCACATAAATCCATTATTCCTGCTATATATAGCCATCCTTCATCTGTCCACAGATATGTAATATCGCTTACCATTTTTTCATTAGGCTTATCCACAGTAAAATCACGATTAAGAATGTTTTCTGCTACTGGAAGCCTGTGATTGGAATTAGTAGTAGCCTTAAATTTCTTTGAAACCCTTGATTTTATTCCGTTTTCACGCATAATACGTTCTACTCTCTTATGGTTAACAGGTTTAGGACTTTTGTAATTAAGCTTTTGGGCAATCTTAATAGAACCATATACTTGTCCGCTTTTATTGTGGATAGCTTGAATTTCCGCTAACAGCTTTTTATTCTCTATTGCCCTTTGACTTTCGGGTCTTTTATCCCATGCATAGTAGCTACTTCTTGAAACACAAAGTACCTTGCACAGCTTCGCAACATTATATTTATAACAATTAGCCTTGATAAACTGAAATCTTTTTATTTTTGATTTCTGGCGAAGTAGGCTGCCGCTTTTTTTAGTATTTCATTTTCCTCTTTTAGATCCTTAATTTCTTTTTCTAATTTCCTCAATTTTTCATCTTCTGGCTTAAGATGCCCACTACCTGGAAATGCTGAATCTGGTGATTCTTTGTACTTGCTTACCCAACCATTAAATGTTGTAGGCTTTATTCCTAATTCTGCTGCTACCCTTGTTAAAGGCTCCCCAGATTTAAGATATCTTTTTACTGCTTCAATTTTAAAATCTGAACTATATTGTCGCTTACTCATGTTTACTATCTCCCTTTCTTTGTATTTAGTATAACACGAGTTTTTTGTGTCCATCAAATTGGGTAAGGGTCACAACTCTTATGCGTATGCAACCATTAAGTCCACACTTAAGAAAGCTGTGCAGACAGTTAGGTCCTGATTACGAAACCACAATCATCGACCTAGAACACGTTATCCGCAGAGACTTTGGTAATGGTTACGATCTGGAAATCAGCGGTGTCAACACTTCCAGTCTCAAACGTAAAGCTACTCTTTACGTCTGGAAAGACAAGAAACACATTGTAGAAAAAGTCTACAGAGTCTCACGTGATGATATCGGAAGCGTTGCTGATAAGTTATATCAGAAATACTCTTCTCTATAACCCAAATCAGCTGCAGTGTACCCCCAGGGCCCCTATTTATCCCTACAGCTAATAATAAGGACAACGGTGCTGGGGTCGCACGCACAACTTTTGCGAATTCAAACACAAAAAACCTATTAATCAAACGAAACGGAGGAACTATCATGTCAAAAGATGGTACAAATCGTGGTGGCGCCCGTGCAGGTGCGGGTAGAAAACCGAAAGCCACCGCAGAAAAATACGCCAACGGTAATCCCGGAGGCAGAAAACTAACTGTAGTAGAATTTGAAGGTGCTACTTTAGAAGGCTGTGAAATGCCGGAAGTAAAAGAATATCTCAAGGCAAAGCAAAAAGACGGAACATACACCTGTGCCGAAGAAATATTCAAAGAAACTTGGGAATGGCTCTGTGAACGTAAGTGTGAACAGCTTGTCACACCACAACAGATTGAACAGTATGCTATGTCCATTGCTCGCTGGATTCAATGTGAGGAAGCTGTCAGTCAGTTTGGTTTCCTTGCCAAGAAGCCTACTGGCACTGTTATCTCCTCTCCCTATGTCATTATGGGCAGAGAATACATGAAACAAGCAAATGCAGCCTGGTTTCAAATATACCAGATTGTAAAAGAGAACTGCTCTGTGGAGTTTAAGGGGCCAACTCCCCAGGATGATGCGATGGAAAGACTCCTTCGCGCACGTGAAGCCCACAACATTTAATTTCAGGAGGAAAAATCATATGAATAATAACAATCTTACTATCAACTCTGTCGAAGAGTTAAGAGCTCGCCTTGATGAAATGGCGGCAAAATTTGCAGGTACAAATATTAGTGCCACAGAAAACAAAACTACTGATATCTCATACAGAAATGCTTTCCTCGATCATTTGCACACAGGATTAGTATCCAATGTTCTCAAGAAAGGAAGTGACGGTACAGGCGGATATCTTGTACCCGATACTTACGAAGAGGAACTTGTACAGGCCCTCCGTGACAAAAATCTAATGCGCCGTCTCGGTAAAATCATCTCCACAACTACCAATCTGAAAATCCCGGTTGTTGATGCTCATGGCGAAGCATTCTGGGTAGAAGAAGGTGAATCATATTCCTTTACGAATGAAAGTTTCGGACAGATTGAAATCGATGCTTATAAACTTGCCGTTGTAATCCTGGTATCGGATGAAATGTTAGAAGACTCTGGTATCGACTTAGAAGCCTACATTAAGAGTTCCTTTGCCGATGCACTTGGTGATGCCGAGGAAGAAGCGTTCCTTACAGGTAATGGCAAAGGTAAGCCTGTGGGAATTATCCACCAAACGGAAGCCGCCTTAGAAGTTAATACACTCTCTTCCATCACCTTGGATGATGTCGTCGATCTTCAATATTCCTTAAAGCAGCCTTACCGCAAGAATGCAGTCTGTATTATGTCAGAAGAAGCATATTTCCATCTTCGCAAGATAAAGACATTCAACGGAAAGCCAGCTTGGGAGTCTAGTCTCACGGAAAGTGAGCCGGACAAATTATTGGGACATACAGTTTTCGTTACCAAATACCTCAACAGCGAATACGGTAACACTCCTATCCTCTATGGAGACTTCAGTTATTACTGGATTGGTGACAGAGGAAAACGCCACATCAAGCGCCTTTCCGAACGTTATGCAGACCGTGGTCTTGTTGGATATCAAGCCTCTCAGCGTGTAGATGCCAAACTAGTACTTCCAGAAGCAGTCAAATCTATCAAAGTAAAATCAAATAAAAATCAAAGTCAATCAGAATAAAATCAGTCAAAATTAGTCAATCACAGTCAATGACAGGGATTCCCTAATACGGAATCCCTTCGAGTCAAAAATTGCCAATCCGAGGGAATTACACTCGAAGGGAGATACCTGTTATGGACATAAACATCCAAAATGAATTTGACTACTATCGCTCGCAAAAAATCCTTGAATCATTGCTTTCCGCAGGACTTATTTCCTTGTTGGAATTTGACAAAATAACAGAATTAAACCGCCAATATTTCTCACCATTTCTAGCCGAAATTATGCCCTCTATTCGTTGCTATCCACCAGAACCAGCGGTAATATGTGACACTACGAAAGGAGGTTTCGAGTAATGAAGAAAGTTACCAAAATTGAAGAAAACCGCAATCTTCAAAGCACTCGTCCAAAACTTAGAGTCGCAGCTTATTGCCGAGTATCTACTGACAGCGATGCTCAGTTAGAAAGTCTTGAAGCACAAAAGCAGCATTATGAAAATTATATAACCGCTCATAATGATTGGACATTCGCCGGACTCTACTTTGATGAAGGAATATCCGGTACCAAGAAGGAAAAACGTCCAGAATTAAACAAACTTATTCAAGACTGCAAAGATGGCAAAATTGATTTTATTATCACAAAATCTATCAGCCGTTTCGCAAGAAATACCACAGACTGCCTCGATATGGTGCGAACTCTGCTAGATTTGCAGATTCCCATTTTCTTCGAGAAAGAAAATATCAATACAGGCTCAATGGAAAGTGAATTATTTCTTGCCATATTAAGTAGCATGGCAGAGAGTGAATCGCACTCTATTTCCGAAAACAACAAATGGGGGATTCAAAAACGCTTTAGGGATGGCACATTTAAAATCAGCTATCCCCCTTACGGTTATGACTGGAATGGCACAGAAATGGTTATCAATCCTGTACAAGCTGCCGTTGTAAAAAGAATATTTGCAGAGACTCTTGCAGGAAAAGGTTCACAAGCCGTTGCAAATGAATTAAATGCCGAAGCTGTTCCTACCAAGAAAGGCGGGCGTTGGACTGGAACTTCTATTCGTGGCATGCTTATCAACGAAAAATATGTAGGCGATGTCATTTTTCAAAAGACATACACCGACTACCATTTCAACCGCCATGTAAATTACGGAGACAAAGACCAGTACATGATAATGGACCATCATGAACCCATTATAAGCCGTGAAGATTTTGAAGCCGTTGCAAAAATGATTGCACAACATGCATCAGAGAAAGGCATTCAAAAAGGACAGGAAAAATACCAAAATCGCTATTGTTTCTCCGGCAACATCATCTGCTCCGAATGTGGCAACACCTTCAAACGCAGGGTACACACATGCAAAGAACATAAATATATCGCATGGTGTTGTAACACGCATCTCACTGACAAGGACAGATGCTCCATGCTATATATTCGAGACGATGACTTAAAACTTGCATTCCTTACCATGATGAACAAGCTGATATATGGACACAAGCAAATTCTACGTCCTCTTCTCACCCATTTACACAATACGAATAGTGGTAAGTCCTCAACAAGAGAACAGGAACTGCAAACGCTACTACTTCAAAACACAGAGCAACGAAAAACTCTTACCAAATTAATGGCACAGGGTTACATCGACCAAGTTCTTTACAACAAAGAAAACAATGAACTTCTCATGTTGGCAGACAATTACAAAACAGAAATTGATAGCATGCAAAAATCATGCAACTTAGATTCTGAAATAATTACCGCATTATCTGAATTACTATGTTTTACCGAACACTCCGAAATGCTTACTACTTTTGACGAATCTTTATTTGACTCCCATGTAAATAAGGTCATCGTTTACTCCCGAAATGAACTAGGATTTAAATTGAAATGCGGATTAACCTTAAAAGAAAGGATTTGACGATTATGGGACATACACCTTATGGCTATAAAATAGAAAACGGCAAAGCAGTTATCGATGAACCTGCTGCCACAAAGATACGAACTCTATACACCAATTACCTAAGTGGATTGGCACTTGTAGCTGCTGCAAAAGCATCCGGGATTGATACTTATCACGGAACCGTAAAACGTATGCTGCAAAACAGACATTACATCGGCGATAACTTCTACCCTGCTATTATCGATACGACTACCTACAAAAGAGCAAATGCAGAACTTACCGCACGAGCCACCACTATGAGACGACTAAATAAAGTCACTGTTCTTCCTATCAAAGTTGCGCCTACCAACTTTACTATGAAAGAAATTACAAATCACTTTCCCGATCCATTAAAGCATGCAGAATACCTTTACAGTTTAATTGAAAGCGAGGCGATATAATGGCAAATGTCATGCTAATACCTGCCAGACCCAAAGCAGGCAACAATGTTACAAAGTCTGAGAAACCAAAACTTAGAGTCGCAGCGTACTGCCGTGTTAGTACCGACAGCGATGAACAAGCCACTTCTTATGAGGCACAGATTGAGCATTACACAGAATTTATACAGAAAAATCCAGAATGGGCACTTGCAGGCATTTATGCTGATGATGGTATCTCCGGCACCAACACAAAAAAGCGTGAAGAATTCAATCGCCTGATTGCCGACTGCGAAGCCGGAAACATCGATATGGTAATCACCAAGTCCATTTCACGATTTGCACGAAATACACTTGATTGCCTGAAATACATCCGATTGCTCAAGGATAAAAATATACCTGTATATTTTGAAAAAGAAAATATTAACTCTATGGATTCCAAAGGAGAGGTACTTCTAACCATTATGGCCTCTCTTGCACAGCAGGAAAGCCAGTCTCTCTCCCAAAATGTAAAAATGGGCATCCAATATCGTTATCAACAAGGCAAAGTACAGGTCAACCATAATCGTTTCTTAGGATATGACAAAGATAAAGACGGCAACCTCATCATTAACCACGAACAGGCAGAAATCGTAAAACGTATTTACCGAGAATATCTGGAAGGATACAGCATGGATAAGATTGCTGCCGGACTTGAAAGAGACGGTATATTAACCGGAGCAGGAAAAGAAAAATGGCACACTAGTACCATCAACAAGATACTACGAAATGAAAAATATATGGGAGATGCACTTTTGCAAAAGACCGTTACCACAGACTTCCTTACCAAGAAACGAATCAAGAATAACGGTACTGCTCCACAATACTATGTCGAGAATAACCATGAAGCCATTATTCCCAAGGAACTCTTCATGCTAGTCCAAGAAGAACTTATTCGCAGACGAGCCGTAAAAGTCGACTCCTCCGGCAAACGCCATACTTACAGTTGCAATCACGTCTTCTCACAAATAGTATACTGTGGTTGTTGCGGGAACATGTTCCGTCGCATCCATTGGAACAACAGAGGTTGCAAATCTATCGTTTGGAGATGCGTCAGCCGCCTTGAACCATCAAGTGCAACCGAAGCCTGTAAAGCCAGAACCGTAAACGAACAAGTGCTACAATCGGTAATCGTCCAAGCAATCAACAAAATGCTTTCTGACAAGCAAAATTACCTTGATGTCTTACAAGAAAATATCACAACAGTCATCAAAACAAGCACTGCTGCCTCAGAAGAAGCTATCGACCAAAGGCTTATGGAACTCCAAAAGGAAATCATCTCCAAAGCCAACAACAAAGAAGCCTACGATACCATTGCCGATGAAATCTTCCGCCTCCGTGAGTTAAAACACCAATCCGAAATCGAAGGTGTCACCCGAGATGAACACATCAAGCGAATCTCCGAATTGCATGACTTCATCACTCAAAATCCGCATACCGAACTTGCCGAATTTGATGAGCCACTCGTAAGACGCCTGCTGCAAAAAGTAACTGTTTACGATGATTACTACACAGTGGAATTCAAATCTGGGGTAAGTGTAGATGTTTAAATGTAATATGGACATAAAAATACTCCTCACCACTGGTATGATACCTGTGATGGGGAGTGATTTTTGCTATTTACCGCCTCTATGATATGGAGCTTTATCTTTCCAAACAACTCCACTTTTCGTATGATAACGTTGTTTGTGCCCTGAAACATCATTTTCACTAGGTAGAGACCTACTTGCTTTTTCTACAATGTCTACAACTTTTTCTGCAACAGAAGAAGAATTTGTACTACTTGTTGCAGATGCTGTGTCATGTGTTCTACTACCCCCTCTTCCTTTAATGGATGATACTACTTTGGCTGCGCCTACAATTACAACTCCAGCTATTTCTAGAGACTCAATCGGATGCTGAACAACAAATTTTCCAACCGATTTCAAGCCACTAACAAACATATTTTTTGCTTTTTTAGGAACTTCAACTTGAACTTTAGAAGATTTTGATGTTTCGGGTTTACTATATGTTTTTATTTGTTTCTGCGGATTGTTTCAAGACATTCTCGCCCTTACTAAACTCCTCTTTCTCTTCTGTAATACTTTCCTGTATAGTGGTAGAGTCATCCGTTAATAAAATAATAGGTTCTGGCAATTGAATTATCTCACATGGAATGAATGGCCCATCACCAAAGTCAAACTTTTCTTTTGTAACCGGATTATAGTACCAATTTGTTGAATTTTGCCAATTGCCATCATGAGCCGCTAAATGCTCTTCTCTTGTAAGGAATTGTATATTTCCGGGTTCTCCCTGATACTCAGGATACATTTCGGCACTCTTCATATGCTGACCTTCAAAGGCTTTGCCATTTTCATCATAAGCTCGCCCTTTTTCAAGAATGTCCTTTTGTTGTTCAGGCGTCCATTCTCTTGTACCTTTACCTTCTTGCACAAGTTCAAGTTCTTTATTCCATGCTTCTCGTACTGCTTTGTTTCGCTCTACAAAACTACTCTTCGCCATAGAATCACTCTCCTATGCCAAGTAGTTCGTATAAATCATTTAGGAAGGCTACAAAGTCCGGATATACCAATTCTTCATCAATTTCTCCAATTTCCTGATTGTATATAGAAATTGTTTCTTCTGCCTTTTTACATAGAATTGGATCTCCTGAAGCAAACGAACCTATTACAATATAGTCGTCACTCGGTCTTGAATTATCATTCACATCTATAAGTGGTTTATGCTCAATTCCATATAATTGAACACCTGCTGGAAGAAAAAGCTCTCCTCCATCAGAAAACAATAACCATTCTTTGTACTTTGATGGAAGTGTAACACTTTTTTCTTTTTCAAAGACCAATATCTTTTCTTCGGTTGTCTCATCAAAGAAATTCATCTTTCCTTGTTCCTTAAACTTATCTACTATTCCTTTAAATTCTTCTGAAATCATCTTCTATTCCTCCGATTTTAGTTTTCAAAGAAAGTGTTTAAATCACATATCTCATATTCCTCAGAAAGTTTTATTGGGTAACTCTTCCCATCCTCAATCACTTCATTTGGAAGAATAATTCGATATTCCTGCTCTTTCTCAAAGAACACATCCTTACAGAATAACACTCTAAAAGCATAATCTGCGCAAAAAGTATATCTTGTTCCTTTATCATCTTTGACAGGTGGAACGTCCTGCATAAGATACTTCATATATTCCATATCCATTGCTGTCTGTCCGTCTTTAGTATCGAATCCTGTTAGTGCTACTCTAAAATTGTACCACATACCGGTAAAAAATTAGGCCACCTTAATCAAATTTCCTGTATGATTATGTTGACAGCATCATCGTACAGGAGGAAAGGATATGATTAAGATGGCACAATTAGAGGATATCAGAAAAATGTACTTCATGGAAGACCTAAGTATCAGGGAAATAAGCCGCAGAACTGGAATGCACAGGGATACGATCTCAAAATATATTTCCATGGATGAACCAAAACCGCCGAAATATAAGTTGACAAAAGAACGTAGCCATCCGGTATTAGGCCCATACATACCAATGATCAAGCAAATAATAGAAGACGATAAAACAAGGCATCGTAAGCAGCGTCACACAGGGACTAAAATATTTGAGACACTTAAAAAAGAAGGCTTCTTGGGCGGATACAATACTGTAATGGATTACCTGAGGAAGGAATACAGAAAGCAAAAGGAAGCTTTCCTGCCATTGGAGTTCGAACTGGGGGCCTATGCAGAAGTGGACTGGACAGAAGCATACTTTTATCTGAAAGGCAAAGAAACCAAGGCACATTTGTTTGTAATGAAGTTGAGAGGATCAGGCGGATTCTACGTAAGAGCATACCCTTTTGAGAAACAGGAAGCATTTTTTGATGGGCATATCAAATGCTTTGAGTTTATGAACGGTGTACCATACAAGATAGCATATGACAATCTAAAAACGGCAGTGAAGAAGATACTCGAAGGCAGCAACAGAGAAGAACAGGAGCAATTTATCGCCTTACGTACCCATTACCTTTATGAATCTTCATTCTGCCGGCCAGCAAAGGGAAGCGATAAAGGCGGTGTGGAGAATGCAGGCAAAGAGGCTGTGCGAAGGTTCTTCGTACCCTACCCTGAGGTTGATTCCTTTGAGGAGTTGAATGAATATCTGCACAACGAATGCATAAAGATTTTGGAAAGTAATCCGAAATGGGAGGCGGAAAGGGCTGCTTTGAGGCCATTACCGACAGTAAGGTTTGATGGCGCGAGGTATAAAGAAGCAAAGGTCAACCGCTATTCTATGGTACAGTTTGAAACTAACCGATACTCTGTTCCCACGATATATGTGGGAGAGAAAGTCACTGTTAAAGCTACAGCAGATGAAGTAAAAATACTATACAAAGGGACAATGATAGCAAGCCATCCAAGGATATACGGACGATACCAGGAGCAGATAAAGCTTGATCACTATCTGGAACTGCTGCTGCAAAAATCACGCGCCCTGGGCAACACAAAAGTATATAAACCTCAGATGCTGGCACCCGTTTATGAGCAGTATCGTCGAAGCTTAAATGCAAGAAGTCCGAGAGGCAACAGGGAATTCGTAAAGATACTTATGCTGCACAGGGATTACCCTACGGCACTGGTGACAGAAGCTATTGAAATAGCTATGGCATACAATGTATACAGTTATGACGGTTTATTTAACATATTAGGACAGCTGCTGGTCTCAGGCAATCCTAAGACGGCTCCTGTCAGCAAAGACAAGCTTCAGGGCATCCCCGAGGTTGTTGTAATACCTCCTGATCTCAGCAAATACAGCGCTCTCATGTCAGGAGGTGGGCAATAATGCCGGTCAATAAAATGCTTATTGAAACTTACTTGAAGAAGCTAAAAATGCCTCAGGTGGCAAAAACCTATGAATCCCTGGCAAGAGAAGCCGCAGACAACAATCTGGATTATGAAGAATATCTGCTGTGTGTGCTGGAGCAGGAAGTACACCAGCGGGAGAACAACCGGATTCAGAGAGGGATACGACAAGCGGGCTTCCCCGTAATCAAAACGATTGAAAGCTTTGACTTCCTTGCCATACCTTCTTTGAACAAACCACGGGTATTGAAACTCATGCAGGGAGAATATATCCGAAGAAGAGAAAATGTCATTTTGATAGGCAACTCCGGAGTAGGGAAAACCCATATTGCAACTGCGCTCGGTTACGAGGCTTGTCGGCAGGGTATGAAGGTCAAATTCTATACGGCAGCTGGTTTGATAAATGAATTGCTTGCAGCACAGCAGGAATATCGTCTTAACAAGTTCGAAAAGCAATGGCTGGCGCCGCAATTAGTGATCCTTGACGAATTGGGCTATGTGCCCTTCAATAAAGTCGGAGCTGAATTATTGTTCCAGTTCTGCTCCTCCCGATATGAGAGAGGCAGCCTGATCATAACTACAAACTTAGAATTTCCAAAATGGACGGAGGTGTTAGGCGATGAACAAATGACAGCTGCCCTGCTTGACCGCCTGACCCATAATGCACACATACTGAACATCAATGGTGAAAGCTACAGGTTTAAGCAGGCTCTTTCCAAGCAGGCAAATAATGACTGATTTTTTATGAAATGGTGGCCTGATTTTACTCCGGTAAGTGGCCTAAATTTTGATTGACATTAACATCCTTTATCAATATGAAAATAATGAACATTTTCAGCTTTTATCTCTGTACCGATACTGTCTCTAATATCTTCGATAAAAACTTCTGGATTTGGTATTATCGCTACTGCATCAGCATTTGGAAAATGCTCTCTGATAGTTTGCTTTTTTTCATCGGAAAGGTTAATCATTATCTTTCCGTCATCATCTTCTTTGCAATCATCTTCATACACCGCAAACATACAGAATACTGGCATTTTTGCTGCTGGTTCAACTCTAACCAAACCATTTGCTTTTCCATACTCTGCAATAATTTCATTAGTGTCCGGATGGTGCATTGTCATTTTCTGAGCAAACATTCTTGTTCCAGCTTCTAAAATGTCACCTTGCCCTTTAATTTTTAATTCATCTTCAATTCCCCAGAAAGTAATCGCGTTTGAACAGTATAAATTACCATTTACAAGACTCTCCAAATGTTCTCTTTTTCCAAATTTCAATAGATATTTTATATCTGTCACTTTTCACTCCTCCTAACATCTAATCCACACACTCAATTTGCGTTATCTAATCCAAAGCCACAACCTTGCATATCTCATATTCTTGATATGTTTCCTTACAAAATAACCAAGGCTTTTCAGCAGTCAGGCTTCTTGTCCCAACTTCCGAAAAGCCCGGAAATATGCCATTTTATGGCTCTTATTTATCTTTTTTTGATAGAGTAGAACAGTGGGGTTACCACCGTCCCCTCATCAAACCGTACGTGCAGTTTTCCCGCATACGGCTTTCCGATATTCTTCTTCCTTCAGCATTCAGCCGCACATACTTGCTAGTCCTGCCTGTTTAGTCAATTCTCTGACCTTTGCCGCATTTCCTAGCCTGTAGTTGCGTTGTCTCTTCCGATTGTACCACCGAGTAAACTTGAAATTGATATACTTATCTATCTTCCATAACCATGGTCTGGTAAATCGTCTGCTATAATAGTTTCTCATGCCAATGATTTTAAGATTGAGTAACTTCACCATCTCTTCCATATTTAACAGCAGCTTGCTTGAGCTGGCAAACATCTCTTTTATGTTAGCCCTCATTTTCTTCATAGTCTTCTTAGACGGTATCTGTTGTAATGTCCAATACCACTGCCAGTTTTTATTTCTAAAACGCTGAAATCTGTTGTTAAAGCCAAGAAAATCAAAACTATCCTTTCCGAAATACATATCAATTAGCCTTGTCTTCTCACTATGTAGTGTTAGTTCCAGCTTTCCCATAATCCACTTCACAGCGCGTAAGGCTTCTTCTGCATGAGATAACCTCTTGCACAATATCACAAAGTCATCTGCATAACGCACTAATTCACCTAGATGTCCAAAGGCTTTATTCCAATATACATCAAAATAGTTCAGATATATGTTGGACAATAGTGGAGAAATAACTCCTCCCTGCGGTGCTCCTAGTGTACTTTCACTGTACCTACCGTTTTCCAATACTCCCGCTTTTAACCAGCCTTTTATCAGCTTTAACACTCTACGGTCAGTTATTCTTTGTTTGACTAGCAAAAGTAGCTTATCATGATTGATGCTACCAAAATAATCTTTTATGTCAGCATCTATTACCCATAGTGCACCACCTTTGTCGGAAGCTTCAAATATCCTGTCCATTGCTTGTTTAGCACTTCGTTTCGGTCTAAATCCATACGAACAGGGTTGAAAATCAGCTTCAAACACCGGCTCTATCACTATCTTTGCCGCCATCTGTACTATTCTGTCCTTAATCGTAGGTATTCCTAATGCTCTTTTCTTCCCATCTGGTTTTGGAATATAACTTCGTCTGACAGGCTTACACCGGTACTTCCCAGTCCTCAATTCTTCCGCTATTTCGCCCAGCAGTTTTTCTTCGCCGTACGTTTTCACATCATCAATGCTGACTTTGTCAATACCGCCTGTTCCACCATTCTGTTTTACCCGTTTCCATGCTTCTTTTAAGATATCATTACGGTATATCTTGTCATACAACGCATAGAACCTTCTCTTTCGGTCAGCTTTGGCTGTAAGGTATAGTCTGTTTTGAAAGTCTCGTACTTTTTCATGGGTGTTTATAGCTTTTTCGACAATCACCGGTACCTACCTCCTTTACAGACTTGAATAAAGTTGTGCCCCTTCCCTATGCACAGTTTTGTTGTCTGTACAATCCTTGGTACTATGAGCACTTCTGACTGCCTCTTTGCAGAAAGCAACTTCGCTTTCGCTTATATGCTTCCTCTTTACAGTTTCCTGTGCAAAGCAGGCTCTCTCCAGTTCTGACAAATACTTTCCTGACGTGTCGTTACCTCTACACCGCAGGGTTCTTAGGTATTGCATTTAGGGTTCTTCATACCGTCTGCTGTCTTCGCTGTTGATGTCGCAGCTCGACTCCCTGTTGTTCCCTTTCGGGAATGTAAATAACGGTGCGGCAGTATTCACTTTATGTTACAACCCGCCAGTTTGCCTGCTCCTTTCGGATCATTCCATAACGCTTCAACGCATAGATTACTCCATACGCTGGTTACTGACTAAGTGGCTGCCCTACCTTTACCACTGCAGGACTTTCACCTGCTAGCATTTGCCAGCTTAGCTGGACGCACACATCAAAACTACACTCTCCACATGGCCCGAGTGCTCATCATGGATGTCTCCATTATGGGAAGCTATCAACTGTATTGAGCATTTTTGTCTTTTCTCCAGTATTCATCAATGTTTGCAACCTCAAAACCAATTGCGGAATAGAAAACCGACGAGCCACCGGTTATATAATTTGCTCCAAGTGGTGATACTCGCCGGATCATTTCTGATATGATTGCTGCAGCAATTCCTTTTCTCCATATTGGATAAGTTCTTCTGCCAAAAACAAATAATTAGGATCAACAAAGTAATGTGCTTCTCCTAATGATGTTTCATAAGTAGCTACTGATTAATAGTCTTTTTTCTTTACTGGAATCCAGATTTCGCTTCTATACTTTGGATTTCCAGTGTCTGGATTCTCGTTCCACAAAATTTCAGGACCTGGGGCTGCCTCATACCCTGAAGACGGAAACCACTCTGAGTATATCCTTCCCCACACATTTTGAAGTGTTTCCGGAAATGGTCCAATGGATTCAAATACAGCCCATGTACTATCATCAATTTCTAATACATCAAATTCTGCAGTTTCATTACTTGATGTTAATACCCCGATGTAATGATCTAATTCTCCTTTCTCTTCCATTCTACCTTCTGAAAAATTAGCAGAAGCGCTAATAATGCCAGTTGGTTCTATATTTGAAATTGCTTTTAATTGTTTAATAACCTCCGGTGTTAAAAGTTCGGTCATTTTTGCAATCTCTGGATTGACACCTTCAAAAATAATTGGAACTCTCTTCTTAAATCCTACTAACTTAAAAGGTCCTTTTTCAACAATACGATAGTTCATTTCGCATCCTCCTATAATTGATAATTGAAAGGTCATTCTAGGATAGGCTTTTAACTGTGTGTTCTCACTTCTTGCTTCAGAAGGTAGAATACCATGCATAGAATGAAACGCACGGGAGAATGAATCAGCTGAATCATAACCATATTTGACAGCGACCTCGATTATTCTCAAATTCGTATCTTTCAAATCAAGGGCAGCCAGCGTTAGTCTCCTTCTTCGAATATATTCTGACAAACCAATTCCTGATAAGAAAGAAAACATCCTTTTAAAATGATACTCTGAGCAGCAAGCAATTTTTGACACTTCACTATAATCAATATCATCAGTTAAGTGCTCCTCAATGTATACCATTGCATTATTCATACTAGTTAACGAATCCATCAAACAACCTCCTTTCATCATCAATATTATCAAAGGATGCGCTTACCCATCCGACTATCTGTGCACAGTATAGTCGACTATCTACTATGTTTAAGCTTTCAATTACCTTCTTTCTCTCGATATAATTAGCGTTGAATTCTTGCTCCAGTATCCTAGATTTATGTTCTCTTTTGTGCCGTGATAGAAATGCCTCATATCATAGGATTTTCATTACTTCCATATTTGTACCCTAATTGCTCACAGAGATTAAAAACGGTATTGATTTTTTTATCTCCAAGGTAGTGGTATATCTTGGCAGATGCCTTTCGTAATGTGGATGTTTTTAATCCCATCTCCTTGGTCATTCCATTAATCTCATTCATTGCAGTTTCTACTATATTTTTCATTTTTTTGTTCCTTTCATATATATTAATGACCAAACTTTATTTATTAATTCTTTTTGTAATATTATTGGTACCATATAAATCATTACTATCCATAATAAGCTTTTCATATGTATAAATTTGAAGCTCAAGGCTACGCATTTGTGCTGGTCTACTAGTACTGACACGACAATATGCTGCAACTCTGAGCTTTTTATTTTCTTTAGGCTTAGCAGGAATAAGTCTTACATTTTTCTTTGACATTCTTTAATTATAATGCATTGATAGTAAGCGGTAAACCATGAGTACCTCGATAGACTCTCTTTAATATGAGATAATTCTTCCATGTTTTCACAAGCTACTTTAAAAAATTGTACAACTTTTTAAAGTTAGCTTGAAAAACTTTAATAAAGTTTTTCAAGGAGGTTTTATCAATGGAGACTAAAAAAGTACAACAACAGTACCTTCTTTCAAAATGGGCTGCTACTATTCAGGAATGCCGTGCTACCGGAATGTCTGTGAAGGATTGGTGCTTGGAAAACAATGTGAATATGGCTCAATTTTTTTATTGGCAGCGTAAAATACGTAAGCAACTCTGTTCATCGGTAGATAATTCAGCAAAGGATTCGTCAATCACTTTCGCACCCGTTCAACTCACGAATTCCCGTAATAAGTCCTTGCAAGAAGTATCTTTTAGCACAGAGATGATTGTTAACGTTGGAGGCTGCCAATTACAAATTAATAATGATACTAGCCCTAAGCTGCTAGAGACAGTACTGAAGGTACTCCAAAATGTTTAATAATGCTACTGGTTTTGACCAGATTTACATTGCATGTGGTTATACCGATTTGCGCCAAGGAATTGATGGCCTTGCTGGGATGGTTCAAAATCAATTTCATTTAAATCCTTTTCAAAATATCCTGTTTCTTTTCTGCGGAAGAAAAACAACAAGGATAAAAGGTCTTCTTTGGGAAGGTGATGGTTTTGTATTACTATACAAGCGTTTAGAAGGCGGAAGATTTCAATGGCCTCGCAGTGAAGCAGAAATGAAAGAAATCACACCTAAACAATTCCGATGGCTAACAGAAGGTCTTGCCATTGAGCAAGCAAAAGCTGTTAAGAAAGTGTCTCCCAGCCGTATTATCTAGTGGATAACTCTTTTGAAATTGTGCAAAACCTCACATATTTTCCGTAATTATCCACGACTTTTAAAACTTGAGACTTTTCTATTCCATTGTGTCTTTTTTCATGATATTGTAGATTCATGGATAAAACATTTACAGAACTGGAATTAACTAAATATAGTAAAAAAGATATTGTTCAGCTTTTTCTGAAGCAGCAGGCCATACTTGAAAAACAAAGCACTCAATTAGAAGAAATGAATAAAAACATCACTCTTCTGATAGAAGCAAATAAAATTGGAAAGCAGAAAAGATTTGGACGTTCATCTGAAAAGATGGTATATGATGAGCAGATGGAACTGTGCTTTAACGAAGCAGAAGTAACTGCTGCCGGAAAGCTTATTGAAGAACCTGAATTTGATGAAGTATGTCCTAAGCCATATAAGCGAAAAAAAGCAAAAGGAAAACGTAATGAGGACTTAAAGGATTTGCCTGTCAGTATCATTGAACATACTCTTAATGACGATGAGCTAAGATCTATTTTCGGAGACACATGGAAACGACTGCCTGATGAAGTGTACAAGCGCCTTCAATTTCACCCTGCTACATTTGAGGTGGAAGAGCATCATGTTGCAGTATATGCAGGAAAGGACAATCAAACCATTGTAAAGGCAAACCGCCCTGTTGATCTATTGCGCAACAGTATTGTAACGCCAACTCTGGCAGCTGGTATACTAAATGGAAAATATATAAATGCTCTTCCTCTATACAGGTTGGAACAGGAGTTTAAGAGAAATGACATACATATATCCAGACAGGTAATGGCAAACTGGACAATACAATGTGCCGAGAGGTACCTGTCACTATTGTATGATAGAATGCATCAGGAACTCTATCAGTGCAGCGTATCACAGGCTGATGAGACACCAGTGCTTGTTTCAAAGGATGGTAGATCTGCCGGTTCTAAAAGCTACATGTGGGTATATCGTACGGGCAAAATGTACGAGGCTCCGCCCATTATCCTGTATGATTACCAGAAAACGCGTAAAGCTGATCATCCAAGAGAATTTCTCAAGGGGTATAAAGGGATTATTGTAACCGATGGATATGAAGTTTACCACAAGCTTGAGAAAGAAGAACCAGACATAAAGATAGCAGGATGTTGGAGTCATGCCCGTCGTAGGTTTGCGGATGTTGTCAAGACAATGGACAAAGAAACCGCTAAAGATACATTAGCATATGCAGCATTAAAACAAATAGCTTTGATATATAAAATAGATAATGATCTTGTGGAGCTATCTCCACAAGAAAGAGTCGCTAGACGTAAGCTTCTTGTAAAGCCACAAGTAGAAGCTTTCTTTGCATGGGTTAAAGAGCATAGAAGTGATGTTCCATCACAATCAGAAACAGGCAAAGGCTTTACCTATTGCCTAAATCAAGAAAAATATCTGAGAACATTTCTTGAAAATGGTTACGTACCTCTGGATAACAATGCTACAGAGGGAGCTATCAGAGGCTTCTGCATAGGAAAAAACAATTGGCATTTGATAGACACAGTTCAAGGAGCCCAGGCAAGCGCAATAATTTACAGTATTGCAGAAACAGCTAAGGCTAATAACTTAAAACCATACCATTACTTTAAATATTTACTGCAGCAGCTTCCCCAACATATGGATGATAAGGATACATCCTTTATAGACAAGCTGCTTCCTTGGTCAGAAGATTTGCCTGAAGAATGCAGAAAAGCAACTCAAAATTAGCAAAATTATATCCGCCGAAAGGCGGTATTTTTGTATAGGTACTCATGGTTTACCGCTTACCATTGATATCCTAAAAAATAGACGTGAAAATCATCCCTCTCACGTCACAATTTTAGATTTTTATTCTATTGTTCAGAGCTTTTGATACATCAGTGTTTGGTGTTTTGCAACAGGATTATGGATTCCACGTGGCCCGAGACGTCGCTGATGAAATAAACGCGAATTTTGGTTTCCGTATAAAGGTACATAATATATAACTATTGTTATTCTTATGAATGCTGAATATTTTAACTAAAACTTATGCAGTGATCATATTGGTTTATTTAATAAAAAATATTTACCGTGACCTGGAAAAATTTTTTGCACATTGTACTTGCCAATTCTTTCAACACTTTCATCCAATAAAGAAAAATCCATTGCAAAGAGTGATCTTGAAGGAGAAAAAATATTCATAAACAAATCGCCTGCAAATAATTTATCTTCTGCTAATACTGCAACAGAACCGTTCGTATGTCCCGGAACATGAATTAAATTTGCATCAAAACCATACTCTCTTAAGCATAAATCCCCATCAAATATCATATCTGGTTCAAAGCTTTCAAATTGATCCGATACTCCCTTAGGTAAAAGCTTTAGGCCTATATGTCCAATAACAGATCTGGCCTTTAATTCACTGTCCTCTTTATTTATTAACTCTAAATCGTCTTTATGCATCAGTATCTCTATATTTAATTTTCTTTTTAGTTCAGCCGCATTTCCTATATGATCCTTATGCCCATGAGTCAATATTAACAGCTTTATTTTATCTGAGACTCCCAAAGCTTCCAACTGTTTTAAAAGTAATTTTCCATGTGAAGGCGGACCCGAATCAATTAAGTAGTATTTTTCATTAGAATTAACCAGATAACAGTTAGTACCGCCAATCGGTATACATTTTATATTCATAACTCTCCTATTCAAAGCAAATCTCCAAGACTTAATCGGTGTTCATCTACTGTATGTGCCTCTGTGAAAAAGTTTGCTCAATTTTATCTTGAAAGAATCTCCACTTACTCATTGTTATAAAAGGAACCAATTTACCCGAAACGGAGTCCTTTTTCAATTCGTTAAAGTATTTTATTTCAATGGGTACCTTTCTTCCTATGGTGGCAAGAAGATATGTTGATATTATATCTGTTATTGTATTGGATAACTCTCCACATTCATTTACCTCCTTAGCACTAATATGAATCACCAGTCCGTCAGGTTTGTCCTGTATTAATCTGTACTCTTTTACGCTGGGGATTTTCAAAATTCTGTTTGAAAATTCTATAGGGTGGATTTGGTGTTCCTTCTTATCACTACTATAGAAAACAAAAAAATCATTTTCACGCCCCTTGACAGTAACTATTTTTCTAAAACTACTGCCACACTTACACTTTCCCTCACTATACACAATCCTATCATCAAATTTATACCTAATAAGAGGAAAAATTTTGTTATATAGATTGGTAACAAGTATTCCTTCTGATAATCTTAAATCTCCTAAACTTTTATCTTTAGTATCAAGGAACTCTACAAAATAACAGTCTTCATTTATGTGCATCCCCTCATGTATTTTACAATCACTTGCGATAAGCAAAGACTCTGATGCTCCGTAATTTTCATATGGTAAAGTTCCAAATGCTTCTTTAACAATTTGCTTATCATTCTGAGAAAATGGCGTACCTCCGCAGCGTAATCTTGATGGATTAGCTCTTAACTTTCCACTTATTTTTTGAACAGCCAAATTTCTAATCATATAGGAATACGCTGCAATAGTACTGGGTTGAAATTGGTTCAGTCTTTCTATTACTTCATCTTCTGAAATAAACAAAGGCAAAGTTTCAATTTGTACTTGATTCTTAAATATACCGTTTTTCTTGAGGCTACCCGTGTTATTAGTGTGGTTCACACCTCCCAAAAAAGCGATTCTTTGTCTCAATCCCAGCTTAACCAATCCACTTCTGAGCACTGTTAAAGCATTTACAGTATATAGGCCTTTTTCATCATACGGTATATGACATCTTACTCCGCTAGAGCCACCTGATGAAAAAACCCCGTATTTTCCCTTAAGTAATGAAGTTTCACCATTATTAACAAAATTACATACCTCCTCATATGAAATTTCATTATTGGTTAATACTTTATCATAGTACGTAAGAATATCATTCTTTGTAACAATTGGTAAATCTTGAATTTTAAAGTTATTAATATCAATTTTATGTAGATTATATAAGTTCCTGTAAAACTCGGAGTGATAATATGCATATATTACAATTTTTTTTATTTGCTTCTCTCTTTTTCTTAGAACAGAATTATATGATTTAAATGATCGTGGTCGTATCGCCAGTAAATTTACGATATTACCGATTTTATTTAATCCCATTGTACAACACTCTCTCTAATTAGATCTTGTTTACTCCATAAGGGCTTATCAACGGCATTAACTATACTATATTTATTTTCATACAAATCAAGTATAAGGCTATTGGGTGCCAAAACCATTTTCTTTCTGTTCAGGAGCTTCATTACTGCCTCATTTGCTGCCAGCAGGGCTCCAATTGCGACAGGTGCACAAAGATTTGTAATTGGTTCCTGTCTTGAAAATATCTGCTTTGCCAAATCCATATCACAATAATTCATCATGTATTTAGGAAAAACTGGTATCGTCCTTTCAAATGGCATTACAAATTCATCTTCACTTTTTGATGAATCTTTGAACCCTATGTACTCATCAAATTCCATACTCTCGGGAGAAAATATAAATAATCCTACACTGAATCCGGCCACAACATTTAAAAATGTTGTAATGCCCCTCTTCCTTGATTCATTTTGAATCATACGCCTTACCTTAAATTCAAAATATTCCACGGCATCGATTACAATATCTACACCGTCAAGAAAATTCTCAATATTTTTTTCATTGACACCTTCATCGAATACTTTAATATCAAGATTATTGTTAATTTTCTTTAACTCCTGCGCAACTACGTGAACTTTTGGCTCGCCTAAAACGTCCATATTGGAAAAAGCCTGTCTATTTAAATTATGTATCTCATAATTATCCAAATCTGATACCTTAATGTGCCCGACACCCATTCTGACCAATGTATCTGCAATCCATCCACCAATCCCTCCTACTCCTGCGATAGCTACTGTAGAATTCTCCAGTATTTCTTGCTCTTCTCTTGTTATCAACGGATAATTCCTTGAAACATGCTCAAACATAATTTAGTATCCCCCTAACAAATATTTTATATCTGGACATCTTCTATTTGCAGTCTCCTTACAAACTCATCCCAAAATTCTGGCTTTTCGTGATTTTCATTATTCAAGATTTCCAGTGCATCTTCTCTGGATAATCTGTCATCTCGAATTAAATGGCTACTAATAATTGTTCTCTGTGTAATTTTATGTTTTTTGTACTTAAGGTACTCTTTTATCTCTGCAGCATCACAATCAAAATGTGTAGAACGAATGGAGTTTTCCGGAACTATCCAATCCAATTCTTTTTTTAGTGTACTTACTACTTTATCTATATCCCAGTCAATATATTCGGCTAACTGCAAAACATTATAGCCGGCTTTCTCCTTGTATTCACTTATACTTACTTTTCTTGGATCCCCAATCTTTAAAAATTTATCAATTACATCCTTATCCATCATCGAATCGTTATAGAGTTCATCTATGACCCCTTGCTTCTCCATGATTTTAAGAAACTCAGCAATTGTAAATGACTGAATTCCCGGCTGAGCTTCGTATCTCTTCACCCAACCCAATACAGTTAAGGGAATATGCTTCCACACTTTTGCCATTCTCATAACATAGGATGCAACTAAAAGATATCCCATGGAATTACAAACATTGCAAAACTCATTTGTCTCCCTCATCATTGAAGCAAATAATTTTTTCATCAAACTCCATTTAGGTTTTAAAACCACCAAATCAATGTCCAGCTTATTTGCAATATTCCAAACATTATCCTTTGCATATCCCGATAAAAACCCATTGTCATATGTAATAGCCAATATATTGAGGTTATACTTTTTCTTTAAAACATAAGCGACATAAGCACTATCCTTCCCCCCACTAATTGGTACAATAGCATCATAGACACCATTACTAGCTATTCTGTTTTTCCGGGCGTCACTTATAATTCCGTCTAGCTCATAACTTTTTGACTCCAACTCCTCCTTTAGTTTTTCAATATGCACATGATCTCTGCAAAAATTACAAACACCCTCTTCGTCCATCTTAATACCAGGATAATAGTCTGGCAAAATACACTTTTTACATATACTCATGTTACATCTCCTTTCACCTGTTAATTAAAGATTTTAACCCTCAACGAATTAACATTGCGTATACCCGTTGTAACTCCTTATCCGTTCCAATACTTTATCAACTTTCTCTTTATAATAGCCATCACAGATCCTACCCAATACCTTACAAGCCTTTAAGTTTGACAAATCTTCCGGAAATTCGCTTAGTAACATGTATCCGTATCGGTAAATATCCCCGTCACCGCTTCCATATATATTTATCAACTTTGAGCTTTCATCCAGTATTTTACACCCAAAATTTAAATATAGATTTTCCAATTGCTTTTCTCTTTCACGAAGTTTTAATACCATTCCATCAACAGCATACTTCTTTAGTGCATGCTCAAAAATAGTGAAAAATAAAATAACACTTGCATAACTATTGCGGAAATTTATATCGAGAGCGATTCTTGTGATTTCAATCAGAACTAAATGATCTTTTTTGGTATTTGATAAGCTTTTTAGATAGTTTTCGTTATATTCGGGAAAGTATTTCAAGGTTTCTATTTGAGAATTGACATTACAATTATATCTTGCAGTTGCCACCAGTTTATCTTCGTAATATACGCCAAACTGGTGCGAAACTTTATCAATATCATCAGTTACCATATTATCTTTAATAAATTTCTTATTATCCTTATCAATGAATTTCTTTTCTTGGACGTAAACTTGATATCTTAACCTGTATATTTCACTGTCGTCTACTTCTAGACATTTGTACTTATTTTCCATACTTCATAGCACTTCCTACTAATATAGTTTTAAACTCTACTGTTTATCAAACATTAAATTTTCTAAACAGAAGTCCTGCATTATGTCCGCCAAAACCGAAGGAAGCAGATATTGCAGTATTAACATTTACATGCAAGTTGTCGTTTACTAGATTTAGCCCTTCAATAGGATCATCCAAATCATTGCAGTGAATTATTCCTTCTTTAACTGAAATTGCACAAATTGCCGCTTCTATTGCACCACTGGCACCAATATTATGACCTAGTATACCCTTTGTAGAATTGATGTATGGCTGTTTATTGACCTCACCGAAAATCTCCTTGATTACTTTTTCTTCAACCTGATCGTTCAAAATAGTTCCTGTGCCATGTGCATTATAATAATCAATCTTTTCATCCTTTATCAATTGCATCAACATCTCTTTGCACTTATCACCATCTGTTGGCATCATGATAATATTGTATCCATCGCAATTAGTCGCATAACCACCTATCTCAGCGTAAATATCTGCTCCCCTTTTTAATGCATGTTCCATTTCTTCTAAAATAAGTGTACATGCAGCACCCTCACTATATAAAAATCCACTTCTATTCTTTGTAAAAGGCTTTGGGTTTCCTTCTGGGTCTTTCGTCAGCGTTGATAAAACATCAAATGATCTCATCGTAGTTCCCGAGTTATCTTTAAGACATTCCACCCCTCCACATATTACAACATCATTATAGCCATCGGCAATTTTACGATATGCCTCTCCTATTGCATTAGTAGATGAAGCACAAGCTGTATTTATTGTATAACTTGCTCCATGTAACTTATAGGCAATGGAAATCCAAGCAGAAATAGAATTTGGCATACATAATGATATACTCATTCTGTTAAATTTTTTACCGCTTGTATGTGCATTATACGCTGAAAAAGTATTCTCTAAGCTTCCTATACCAACACCCATAATAACAGAAGTAGACTTCTCAATGTCATTTATTTTTGCATCTTCGAGTGCTAAGATAGTTGAAAGTATAGCAATATTTACTCCTAATGAGGTACTGTACTTTAGTTTTTTAAATTCGGGGTAAATATTAAAATCTACCTCCGGCAGAGGAACATAACGTCGAGACTTAAATGAGTAGCCTTTTTCAAATTCTTCTGGAATCTCTAAAGAAAGCTTTTTCTTCTCCAATATACTATTGAAAAATTCTTTTTTACCTATCCCAGCAGCCGTAACAGGTCCTATTCCCGTTATTACTACTCTACGTCTCATATGTTTTCTCCTTTTGTTCATTTAATTTTGCGGTTACTTTACTGACAATGTCATTTACAGTTTCAATTGATGCTAACTCTGTTTCATCAACATCAATACCAAATTCATCACAAATTTCACCGAATAGCAACAGTAGATCAAGGGAATCAATACTAATATCCTTAATCAAATTAGTTTCACCCGTGATTTCAAAGTCTAGGTCTCTTTTAATCGTTTGCTTTAAAAGATTAATAATTTTTGACTCTACACTATTCATTCAAACCACCTCCTTATGTTTATAATTATTTATTTTATTTAAATTACCTTTACTACCATTAACTACTCAACAGACTTTAACGCCTCGATCATGTTGATTTTTTTGACCTTTTGGCTCAATATAAAACTTACACTTATCGAGCAACCGATAGTTATAACTGTAGCAATTATAAAACTCATAGGCTTCAATGCTGAAAACCATTCAAAAGCGTCTACTGAGACTACACTTACATAAAATTTGAGAAACATAAAACTTATTGGAATAGCAATAATCCATCCTACTATTGTAGTTAACATGCTTTCACGTAATGCAAATAACGTTATTTCTTTCTGGTAAAATCCTAAAACTCTCAAGGTGGCATACTCACGTAGTCTTTCGGTATAACTAAGCAGCCCCAAATTATAAAGTATTACAACGCCAAGTAGTACCGCTGCAGCTATCAACATAGCAAAAATCATTTTGAAACTATCCATTAGTTCTTCAACACTAGCCAATTGGGAATCTCGTGATATAGATTTCGTGTTCTCATCAAGTTTACTTAAAATCTCTGGTTCCATTTCTTCATTTGTCAAAATAGCGGTTGGTGTAAAGCTAAACCCTAATTTCGTCCACGAATCCCTAGAAGCAATAATACCTTGCGGAGATGGTATCTTTGCAATATCTACAACCGTTACTTTTATATTATATTTCTGTTCATTATGATTAAATTCAATTTCATCCCCTTTATGAACTCCCAGCTTAGCCGCCATTTTATGTGATAATAAAACTCCTTCGGACGGCAATTTAACAAATTCCCCATTGGTATTTTCAATATTTACATAACTACCTTTATCGACGACTGATATAACACCCATCTTTTTATTATCATTAAAGAAAAGCTCCACATTATTCTCTTGAACGAATTGAACAGCAACTTCATCTGATAAATCATTTAATGCATCAGATTGGTCATTTGAACTTAGCGAAACTTTTTTATCATAAGTATATTCAGTTCCATAAAGGTATGAGTTTGCACTATTAGCAGAGTCCTGCAATCCGAGACTTGCTATTATCAGTACCATACAACCTATTACCCCGATCATTCCCATAATTGTACGAATTTTATTACGGGCTATATCACGGAAGGACCATTTCCAATCAAAGGACATACTTCTCCAGATTTTCGGCAATCCTTCAAGCAGTATCTTTTTACCGGATTTGGGTGCGGAACCTCTCATTGTTTCTGCAGGCATTCCCTTCAAGCCCTTCCTGGTTGCTAATACCGTAGCAAAAGTACAACTTATCGTAACAACGCAAACTACTATATATGAGACTACCATTATTTCGCTTTTTAGATCCGGTATGCTATAAGATTTAGATTGGGCTGCTAAAAGAATTGGTGATAACAGATAAGGACCAAGTATTAAGCCAAGTACTGAACCCATAAGAGTTACTATTAACCCATACAACGAATAATGCAGCATAATGGTGGCATCGTGAAAACCCAGTGCCTTTAGTGTACCTATTTGACTTCTCTGGTTTTCTACAAGCCTTCTCATGGTAGTTTGTATAGTTAGTAATGCAAGCAATAGAAAAACCGATGAAAACATGATAGATATCATTCTAACTTGAGCAATTTTGTTTTTAGGTGCTTTTACCGGTTGGAAATTCTCTTGATTAACGTACCCAAGGTAATTTTTCTTTAATACATCCTGAATACTTTGTTTTAAAGAGTTTTCATCGATATTCTTATCTAATTTTAATGTTATTTTATTGTAAACTATTCCGCCCAGTAATTTATTAATATAACTTTCGCTCACTACACAGTAACCATGATTAAAGTGGTTCGGCATTACTTCGTCATTTGATGTAGTGTAATAAACATACTCCGGATGTAATATTAGCCCTGATATTTTAAATTTGATCGTCAGTTGATTAATCTTTAGTGATAAAGTATCATTAACCTTCAAATTATGTGCTTTTGCAAAATCAGAATCCAGCCAGATACCTGTATCTTCTTCAAATCCCTTACCTTGAATAACCTGAAACTTTGTCATTGACTCAGAGTTCATCGTCATAACCTTCAAGTCAGGTATATCACTTATTTTACGGTCTTCCTCAGTATTAAGTTGAGCAGGCAATATCATGGATTTATCAATGTCCTGTATACCTTTGATAGCCTTAATCTGCTTCAACTCTTCCTGGGTAACATTTTTTGTATATACCCACGCATCAGGTAAATTTGTGGAATCAAAGTACTTGTCCAATGATTGACTCATACCGTACCAGGTCCCTTCAACACCTGTATACAATAAAACGCCTATAAATGCCATAAGGAAAACAGCAATAAACTGTGGAAATAACTTAACCAAATCCCTTCTCATTTTACGAAAAAGATATATCATTACCATGTCACCTCTTCTGCTGATATTGGATTCAAATTATCCTCAATACAGGATATACAGCCATCCTTTAATTGAATAACCCTATCTGCTGACTTTGCGATAGCCGCATTATGTGTTACAACTATGACTGTTTTTTTATATTCCCTTGACATTTTTTGCAGAAGCATTAAGACTTTTGCACCAGTATGGCTATCCAATGCCCCGGTGGGTTCGTCACATAATAGCAACTTCGGATTTTTACATAGTGCTCTTGCAATGGATATTCTTTGCAATTCCCCCCCGGACATTTCTCCTGGAAAATGGTTTACCCTTTTTGCTAAGCCTACTGCTTCTATTGTCTCTTTTGCTGATAGCGGACTTTTACCAAGTTTGCAGGCCATTTCAATGTTTTCTAAAGCTGTCAGATTCGGTATTAGATTATAAAACTGAAAAACAAATCCTACACATTCTCTTCTATAAACTGTTAATTTCTTATCTGAATATGTACAAATATCTTGATTATCAACAATTATTTGCCCGCTTGTTGAACGATCCATACCACCTAAAAGATTTAAAAGAGTACTTTTCCCGGAACCGCTGGGCCCCAATACGACAATAAATTCACCATCATTAATTTTAAAATTAATATTACTTAATGCTTTAACTTCATCTTTGCCAACTAAATAACTTCTGGTTACATTCTTAAATTCTATCATTTCAACTCTCCCTTAACGTACTTTCTGTTCATAATATTTTAATTTAACTTATTTGAACTTACCTATGTGTATTGAAAAAATATAGTATTATATTTTTATGTATGGCATACAAAATAACCCACTAGTGTTTTCTATGGTATTAGGATATAAATAAATCCATAATTCTTCTTATTACCTAATACCTTGGACACAAACTCGTCAATAGCAATCACAAATGGGTCGCAAAATTCTTACTTGACTTCTTAATTTGCAATTTCAAGGCGCAAGTAATGTTAAAATATTACTTTCACATTATTATCATTTTTCCACTGAAGCATTAAAATTTTGAAAATACACACGAAAAAATAATTTAGGAATAATAAGATTAGCAAAATTCAGCAAAACGTTACAGTTTCTTCTTACGACTTCAAATTATTAAAAACCTTTCATTCTTTGACTTTACATTTCTTACTTAGCATCGTTGTGCTAATACTTAATTTGTAAACGTATAATTTATTAAACATTTCTTGAAAATCAACTCAAGTATACCACATTAATACTCTTTTGTAAATATACGTAATTAGATCAATTTTGAGGTGTTTAACTTTTATAATTGTATAACATTGAACACATATATCGCTTTTTTCATATTATTGTTATTTTCAAACAGAGTAATCCTTGATTTTATATATTAATGGCATGTAAAATCAGTTTTAATCAAAATAAGCATACTATCTCTGACCCATCCATAAAACTAACAATCAATCTGGAATCCTCATAAACTGGGCAGCTTCCCCTGCTCAAAGCGCCTTCTGATGCACCATTTAAGTATCCCAAGAATTGTACTCTCACACCATTTCCCACCTGCTACTGTAGGTATATTATCTGCAGCAAGCTGCTTTGCAATTGTAAATGTTCCCTTGCCCGACAGATATTCTGAATAAATCCTCTCTACGATTTCAGCTTTATGACTCTCCATTTTGTATTTTCACTTATGCTTCTGCTTTCTTCCTCTGCAAATGAAGAAAGGACAGAAAGCATAAACTCTCCGTCCTTTGATAATGTTGATATATTCTCTTTTTCAAATATGACCTCAATATATAATTCTTTTGGTTCTCTGACTATTTTTAATACTATTGCCGTATTTCTTGCAAATCTGGATATTGATTTTGTAATTATCAGGTCTATTTTTCTTTCCCTGCATAACCCAAGCATTTTTTGAAATTTCGGTCTGTTCTCTATGGTTCCGCTTATACCCTTGTCTGCAAATATACCGATTAATTCATATTCGGCATTGGATGATATGAGGATTCCGTAATATGTAATTTGATTTTCTAAGGACTCTCCCCTCTTGTAATTTAATGAACACATTACTCCGCTATGCTCCGTAATGCGGGCTTTTTAACTAAGTTCAGACTCTATAGCCTCTTCTTCACTAAGCTTTCAATGCCTCTATCAAATCAACCGCCTCAACGTGGCCCGAGCTGATGGATTGATGTCTGAGGGCATTTTTTATAGTCTCTGTACGCGGGAACATATCAATGGGTTTTTCGGCCATTTTTGAAAAAGTTGTTTGTGGAAACAAGTCTACATTTTATTAGTATTCCTTCCTGACAGCGTCAAGATGATAAATCCTCTTAAAATATTCCATTGACCTTAATCCAGTTTGATGGACACAAGGAATCCCTATATAATAAAAACATGGAGGGATTCAAATGGCTGAGAGAAAAAAGTTTGATAAAGCATTCAAGGAACAGACCGTTGAAAAAATATTGGCAGGTGAAACAACAGCAAGCTTAATGGCAAAAGAAATTGGAGTGCACTACTCAACAGTAAGAGACTGGTTAATCGCTTATGAAAAGGATGGTTCAAGTGCCTTTCCAGGCAGTGGTAACCTTAAGCCTGACGATGATGAAATAAGAAAATTACGCAGGGAATTAGCTAACCTTAAAGAGGAAAATGAAATATTAAAAAAAGCCGCGGCCTATTTTGCGAAAAATCAGAAATAAACAAGTTTAATTTTATCTATAAACACCGCTTCATATTTCGGATTGCAAAGATGTGTCAGGCCCTTCAAGTATCAAGAAGCGGTTATTATGCATATTTTTCACGTAGCGAAAGTAATCGGAGCAAGTCAAATAGAGAGCTCCTTGAAACTATTAAAGAAATCCATAAAAAGAGTCATGGAATTTATGGTGCTCCTCAGATAACAAAGAATCTTCCGGAAAATCAGAAAGCCAGTAAAGGCCGTGTTGCAAGGTTAATGAAGGCAAACGGTATACGTTCCAAAGTGTCAAAGAAATATAAAGCGACTACGTACTCAAATCATAGTCTTCCTGTGGCAGATAACATTCTTAATAGAGAATTTACTGCCAGTAGACCTAACCAGAAGTGGGTATCAGATATTACGTATATTCCTACAAAAGAAGGTTGGCTTTATCTTGCTGGTGTAATGGACCTCTATGGACGTAGGCTTGTAGGATGGGCTATGGCGAACCATATGAGAACGGAGTTGGTATCTGCTGCTCTGAATCAAGCAATTGGAAGAACCGGTGCTAAAGAAGGATTAATAATTCATTCTGACCGGGGAATTCAATACGCCAGTAATGACTATCAAAATCTGCTAAAAAGATATGGATTTGTATGCAGTATGAGCAGAAAGGGCAATTGTTATGATAATGCCCCTATGGAATCTTTTTGGGGCAAACTTAAAATGGAATGGCTAAATGATTATAATTTTGAGACCAGAGCTGAGGCTAAAAAGGCTGTTTTTGAATACATAGAACTGTTTTATAACCGTAAAAGGACTCATTCAGCAAATGGATATATTCCCCCATTCGTGCTGAAGGAAATATCATAGATATTGTAAGAATTAATGAGATAAATAGTGATTCTTGCTGTCTATTTTATTGAGGCAAGGTCATCCATTAATATCAAGTAATGATAACAACCTATACACTGGTGGTCTATACTGTTTAGTTATTTTTATTACTGTTTCCTTATTTAGTTTTATATTCTTCCCAAAAAACACATATTGTCTTTTACCGAAAGTTAAGGGTGAACTAGACCGAATAATACCTTTTGTAACAGTTCTTTGTATAACTTTTCTAGAGTTATCAGCAGAAATACCAAATTGCTTTTGAAGTAAATCGCTTAACTCCTCGCCGACTATGTACTTTGAAGAATCTGAAAATATGTTACACAAAAAATTCTCATATTTATTTAAAGAATTCAATTTGACTCCCCCTGCACAATTTGTCCCACTGCCCTTATAATTTGTCCCACTGCCCTTATAATTTGTCCCACTGCCCTTATAAAATATTAAAATATTATATTACAATTTATTGCGCTCTGTCATTTTTTGTAATCCTTTAATATCAAGGGTTACAATATATATTTAGAGAAATACTATTGTCACACCATCATGTTAAAATTAAATTATTAAAAGCGGGCATTGTGATATGCTTCCTCCACTAGGTTCTGGTGCAAATACTTCAAAATCAATATACTCATCACCAGAAAGCTAGTCTATTAAGCCATCGCACCCATTATCTTGTTTATAAATTCAACCTCTGATAGGACACATCGAATTTCTTCAATCTGTCCCTTTCGAATCATATGCATTATTTCAATTCCTGCTATTGTTTTCTTAGTACTTCTATAACTCCCAAATCCAAGCATTGGCTTGATTTTTCGTTTAATAAATCTATGATCTTGTTCGATTATATTATTTAGGTATTTTACCATTATATGAGTTACTTTGCTTGAAATATCACCACTGTAAATTAGTTCGGTAATTGCTACCTCCGTAGCTCCATACTTGTCTGTTGTAATGACTCTCGGTTGTTGGTTAGGGCTTGCTCCTAATGCTTTTCTAAAAAAACTCTTTAGCTGTCTTTTTATCTCTATTCTCTGATACAAAAAAATCTATTGTCTTTCCAAAAGAATCAACTGCTCGATACAACATACCATTTCACGAATCAATCTGAACTCTTCATCATTGGCAGCATCTTCACAAGAAGAATTCTTCACGTCTGGATTGCCTTCGTAGTGGCTATATGCAAATCGATATGAAACAGCTATTTTTAATAATTCTTGTGTCGCATACTCACCATTTTCAATTATATAATCGCACAACTGCTTTTTATTAAATTGCGAAATAGGTGTTTCTATCTCTTCAGTGCTTTGACTAAGTGTCACTGGCTTTCCAGCTTCAAATTTCAACTGTTGATTTACCCTGCGCGTTGGTGTAATTTCGAAGAAAGGGACTTCTTCAAAAGAGTGTTCCTGCTCATCTGTAATTAAAATGAAGCGTCTTACATATTCTGACTGAATAATAATTGCATAAAGTTTACTGTACAATTCGGAATATTGTTTATAATAAAAATTATACTTGAACTGCAGATCTGAAGAAAAATATTCGAACCCTTCTTTAAATTCTTTCTGCACTTCTTCGGTTTTTCTTGTTATTTCTTGTATATCTTCTTTGGTTGCAAGATTTTTCCCCTTTTCGTCCATGTATGAAGGAAGATAATTCTTTATAATCAAGCCTAACAGAAAAACAAGTACCACATTGGTAATTATTTGAATCCATTCCATATTTTTCTCCTCCTTCTATAACATCTATCCTGCTTTCTCAAGCTAGTCAAATTTAAAAACATCCAAATCGACCACTCATCAAACACTGACACCTAAATCGTTCTGTCACGCTGAAAATCACGCCTTTGGACTTGTTTCCACAAAGTGATATTTTAACGATTTTAGTACATCGGATATTGTCTCTCAAACCTTGAAAATCCCTTATTTGCTGAGCTTTTCACACCTTTACTCTTTAACCCTTGATAGAGTAGAACAGTGGGGTTACCACCGTCCCCTCATCAAACCGTACGTGCAGTTTTCCCGCATACGGCTTTCCGATATTCTTCTTCCTTCAGCATTCAGCCGCACATACTTGCTAGTCCTGCCTGTTTAGTCAATTCTCTGACCTTTGCCGCATTTCCTAGCCTGTAGTTGCGTTGTCTCTTCCGATTGTACCACCGAGTAAACTTGAAATTGATATACTTATCTATCTTCCATAACCATGGTCTGGTAAATCATCTGCTATAATAGTTTCTCATGCCAATGATTTTAAGATTGAGTAACTTCACCATCTCTTCCATATTTAACAGCAGCTTGCTTGGGCTGGCAAACATCTCTTTTATGTTAGCCCTCATTTTCTTCATAGTCTTCTTAGATGGTATCTGTTGTAATGTCCAATACCACTGCCAGTTTTTATTTCTAAAACGCTGAAATCTGTTGTTAAAGCCAAGAAAATCAAAACTATCCTTTCCGAAATACATATCAATTAGCCTTGTCTTCTCACTATGTAGTGTTAGTTCCAGCTTTCCCATAATCCACTTCACAGCGCGTAAGGCTTCTTCTGCATGAGATAACCTCTTGCACAATATCACAAAGTCATCTGCATAACGCACTAATTCACCTAGATGTCCAAAGGCTTTATTCCAATATACATCAAAATAGTTCAGATATATGTTGGACAATAGTGGAGAAATAACTCCTCCCTGCGGTGCTCCTAGTGTACTTTCACTGTACCTACCGTTTTCCAATACTCCCGCTTTTAACCAGCCTTTTATCAGCTTTAACACTCTACGGTCAGTTATTCTTTGTTTGACTAGCAAAAGTAGCTTATCATGATTGATGCTACCAAAATAATCTTTTATGTCAGCATCTATTACCCATAGTGCACCACCTTTGTCGGAAGCTTCAAATATCCTGTCCATTGCTTGTTTAGCACTTCGTTCGGTCTAAATCCATACGAACAGGGTTGAAAATCAGCTTCAAACACCGGCTCTATCACTATCTTTGCCGCCATCTGTACTATTCTGTCCTTAATCGTAGGTATTCCTAATGCTCTTTTCTTCCCATCTGGTTTTGGAATATAACTTCGTCTGACAGGCTTACACCGGTACTTCCCAGTCCTCAATTCTTCCGCTATTTCGCCCAGCAGTTTTTCTTCGCCGTACGTTTTCACATCACCAATGCTGACTTTGTCAATACCGCCTGTTCCACCATTCTGTTTTACCCGTTTCCATGCTTCTTTTAAGATATCATTACGGTATATCTTGTCATACAACGCATAGAACCTTCTCTTTCGGTCAGCTTTGGCTGTAAGGTATAGTCTGTTTTGAAAGTCTCGTACTTTTTCATGGGTGTTTATAGCTTTTTCGGCAATCACCGGTACCTACCTCCTTTACAGACTTGAATAAAGTTGTGCCCCTTCCCTATGCACAGTTTTGTTGTCTGTACAATCCTTGGTACTATGAGCACTTCTGACTGCCTCTTTGCAGAAAGCAACTTCGCTTTCGCTTATATGCTTCCTCTTTACAGTTTCCTGTGCAAAGCAGGCTCTCTCCAGTTCTGACAAATACTTTCCTGACGTGTCGTTACCTCTACACCGCAGGGTTCTTAGGTATTGCATTTAGGGTTCTTCATACCGTCTGCTGTCTTCGCTGTTGATGTCGCAGCTCGACTCCCTGTTGTTCCCTTTCGGGAATGTAAATAACGGTGCGGCAGTATTCACTTTATGTTACAACCCGCCAGTTTGCCTGCTCCTTTCGGAACATTCCATAACGCTTCAACGCATAGATTACTCCATACGCTGGTTACTGACTAAGTGGCTGCCCTACCTTTACCACTGCAGGACTTTCACCTGCTAGCATTTGCCAGCTTAGCTGGACGCACACATCAATACCACACACTCAACATGTGTTGCAACAATAGGATGATATTAATACGCAGAACTCTGATTTTATGTAAAGGTATCCGGTTCAATTTATAAATATATTATAGCAAATATAATGAAAAGAATTATTGGTTCTATATATTTTATTGCTGTATTCTTCTTCACGGCCAAATATTTAAGTGAAATTATTATAAGTACATTGACTACTATTAATAGGGAAGCAAATTCTGGCAGTGCCAACTTTGTAAAAAAAGCTGTTGCAAGTAGTACTATATTGACAGCAACATAAGTTATTCCCAATGTTGAGTTAGTTATATATTTATCAGAAATCGGAATATATAATCCCTTGCTCTTTTTATCCATGATTTGAATTATGGGTTTTTTAAATATATTAAGTAAATTTGTAATTCCTATTGTATATAAAAATACATATAAGTATTTGTTCTCTTTTAAAAAAAAGACTCCCAAAATAAATAGTGCAAATGAATATAGAAATTCTATTTTTGATTTTCTGAAAATAACTAGCATTGCTTTTACAAATAGTATTTGCTTGGTATTATTCGCTCTTTTTAATACTGTTATAGAAGTTTTATTATAGGACTTTTTTTGATTGTATGTTAATGAAAGCATCTGCATCCTTGCCATATCATTTTTACAGGCATTAATTTGTGCAACATATGAAATTTTCATATCACTATAGTATTTGTCCCAGTTAATCTTTAGTTTATGTACTAAATAATAAATTTCATAAATTAACAAAACAGTTCCTATAATAGAAATTATAATAGTTTGGTTAACAAATAATAAAATCATTAATACTAAATAGGAACTAACTAAAAAAATGTAATTTTTAAAGTCGCCGTTATACCTTATCCAAGAAATAAAATATCCGCTTACAGATATTAGAAAATACGAATAAATTAATAAAAAATACTGTACATAAGTATTCCACTCTGTCTCTTGAATAAGCATTATTGTCAAACACATTAAAATACATTTTATAACAATGGCTACATATTTTTGCTTAATCAAGCGATGAATTTGATTAGTATTAAGGGTCATAAAAATAATTGGCCCGGAAATTCTTACTGAAGGAAGATATTGAAAGACCTTATAAAGTAAAAAACTTGCTACTAATGTCTTTACCAGTAAAGGATTCACTGAGTTCAATGAAAGTTCTATTTTAAGATATGATAACGTACCAATGGCTAAAATCGGTATAAAATAGAAATACCATAGATTCCGACTAAAGGTTAAAAATAATCTAAATTTTTCTTTCAATAACATTAATGTCATATGTGACCTCTTTCATTAACTAAATCAATAAAGATACCCTCCAAAGAATTCTTTGAAGATTTACTTAAATCCAGTAATTCTTTTTTAGTACCTTCAGCTACTATCATACCTTTATTAATAAAAATAAAGGAGTCACAAATTGTTTCTGCTAAATCCAATAGATGTGTAGAAAGCATGATGGTTTTTCCCTCGTTTCTTAATGATATTAGCAAATTTTTAAACTCATTAATTTGTTCAGGATCTAATCCATTAAAAGGCTCATCAGCAATTAATAAATCAAATCCTCTAAGAATAGAAAAAACAATCATCATTTTCTGTTGATTTCCTTTTGATAATTGAGAAGGGAAATTATTAAAATACTCTGAAATTTTAAATCTATCGGATAATTCTAATATTTTATTTTTGTCTGACTTATAAATTTTACACAGAAACAGTAAATTTTCATATAAAGTAAGCTCTTCAAAATAAACCGGTTCGTCAGGGATATATGAAACGGGATATTCACTCAGCTTAGATATATTCTTACCATCTAACAGAATTTCTCCCGAATCAGGTTCAAGCAGTTTTACCACATTCTTTATTATGGTAGTTTTTCCAGCTCCGTTACTGCCTATCAAACCAACAATACTCGATTTTTTAATTGAAAAGCTAATATTCTTTAAAGCTTGAAATTCACCATAATATTTAGATAGATTCTTTACTTCTATCATGCCTTACCTCCATTTTTCTATGTTATCTTTATAAAATTATTCTTGAGAAATTTCAAATAACTTGGTAGATACTATTAATGACGGCATATTAGTATGACTTTGATTGCAAACCTTATTAGCCCCGTACCCCTCAATACTATTTAGTAACTGATATAAATTAAATTTAATATCTGCAACTACACATTCTTCAGTTTCTGATGTTAAATTTATAAGGCATTTACCATAATAATCACCGGTATACAAACTAAAGTTACTATATGAATTAAAAAATTTTACTATTCTAATAATTTTACCCATATTCTTTTCGAATTTATCTCGACTTATTAGATGTGTAATACAGTAAGGCTCCACTGTTGGCAAGTATTGATAATGCCTTCTAAATGCATTTCCTGAGGATGCTTTATTTTGAGCTTCGCCTAAGTCAGTAAGATCATTATACCATTTTCCACCATAAATTATATTGGTTTTTGCTCTCTTTATACCTTCATAATCATATAAAGGATATTTTGTTAACATGTTTTGATCACCGTCATCAAAGATGATTAAGTCTTTAGGGATATTTGTTTCCTGTGATTTATCAAATAATTTCTGCCTAATGAATGCCTGAATCAAATGTCCATATGCCTGATGTGATATTTCTAAATATTTGTAACTTTGTAAGTTATAATTTTTCTTTAATATTTTATATAGTAGATGCTTATTGATATCTTCTTTGTAGTTTGCATCTGTAATACAAACATGCTCCAGATTATTTTTTTTATCAATCAACAATATTTTTATAAATTTAAGATTATTATCTATAAATGAGTGTTTTGTTACTAAATTCATATTTTTAGAAATTTCTACTATGTATATATCAAATATAATTTCAGGAAACAAAGCATATAAATATTCTTGTATACTTTCTATTGGAATATCAAAATTTTGGACGCGATTAATAAAATTATTATTATCACTAAATCTAAGGCTATTTATATCAGGAAACAACAATATTGAATTTAATACATTTGGAATTTCAAAATAAGGGTCTCCACTTGATGAAAAAAATCCAATATGATTTTTACTCAATATCCTGACAAAGAATCCCTGATCTGAGTTTTCAATAGCCTCAAAACCAGCATCACTATTTCGTATTCTGGTTTTTATAATGGACTTTTCATTGTATAATTCAAAATCATATTTACCGTCAAAATAAGTCCTGATATGTTGAACCGTATTGCTTAGCATAAGATTTTACCTCTATTTTAAAAATGAATATTCTGCAATAACACACTAGGTGAGCCATAAAACAAATTAACATGTTGGTCTTTTTTTAGGCATGTACTTTCCGTAAAAGTTAAGTCTTCACATACTAAAGCTTCATTATCTAGTATTGTATAAACATCGGACTGTATAACGAAATCCTCAAATATTCCGCAAATATTACCATGTGATACTTTATATGCCTCATTTATATAAAGATAGACTTTAAATGTATCCGGTTCTATGTATCCTCCGATTATATTTTTCACAAGAATGCCATTTTTAATATTTTTTAAAATGTAATCTCTATTATGTGACCCGTAATCAAGGTATGTGCAATTCATACGCGGAATAGCAAAGGACCTGTAATTTTCCCTTCTCTTCTGTACAATAAGTTCATGAAACTTTCCCTTATAGAATATTGTGCTCTTTTTATATTCTAAACCTCTATCATCAAACCTATTGTAATTCTTTGAAAAGACATTTTGATTTCTGCCCTCGATTATTGTAAACCCAGAATTAAATTTTCTTTTAATATTAAATGGATTTTGACTCTTACGGAATAAGTCTTCTTCAAACAAATGCCCTATAATCTCATGAACTATTACCCCAAATGTTCCCGTATTAAACAATACATTTGACTTTTTGTTTTTAAATTTAACTAATTTATTATTTGAAAGAATTAATTTAAACTTTTCTATAACATCTTCTTTGCTATACTTATTTAAGTCTACATTAAATGTTTTAATTTTATCATCAATTTTTATCGATACATCCATTCGAAAACTGCAATACTTTCTTACATCTCTTACGGTTTCACTTTCTATTGGTAGTATTAATACCTGATCAAAGGTATTAATCTTAGATATACAGCAAGATACTACTCTATCACTAAGACTTAAAATTTCATTTCTAAACTCTATCAACTGGATTTGATTAAGCAAATTCAATGAAGACTGAAATTCAAAATTTAAAGTCTCTGATATTTTTGATTTTTCATTATAACTGGTAAATCCGCGCTCTGTTTCTACACATACTCCTAAGTCATAAAAAGGTATAAATAAAATTTGCCCATTAAAATTAATACTGAACTCATATCCTACTCTATTTTGAGGTTCTGTTGCAAAAACTTTTGACTCTTCTACAACACCTATGTTAAAATCATATCCTATTATTTGGTAAGGAGTAAATGCTTTATGAAATCAAATCTATTTAAATGGAAACACTACGAATCGAGCATCATTATTTTGTGCGTTCGTTGGTATTTGAAATACAGTCTCTCATTTCGAGATTTAGCTGAAATAATGCAAGAAAGAGGCCTAATGATACATCCTTCCACTATCTATCGCTGGGTTCTTCAATATTCCCCTATTTTGATCAAAAATATTAGAAAGTACCTGAAACCTAGCAATGATTCATGGCGTCTAGATGAAACTTATTTAAAAATCCGTGGTAAAGATATGTATCTTTATCGTGCTGTAGACTCCTCTGGTAATACTATAGATTTTTGGTTGTCTATGAACCGCGATAAAAAATCGGCCAAAAAGTTCCTAAAAAGAGCTCTTTCCTCTCCTCATAACTCCATGCCAAGAGTTATCACAACAGATAAATATGTTGCCACAGAAGTTGCTATTATAGAAGAACAATATTCTGGTAACTTATCCTGCAAAGTAGAGCATCGCATGGTCAAATACCTAAACAATATAATCGAACAGGATCACAGGCACATCAAACGAGTCACCAATTCTATGCTTGGTTTTAAGAACTTCAGCTCCGCCTGTTCGATTATTGCTGGAGTTGAAACCCTTCACATGATACATAAAGGACAAGCTGGCACATCAAATATAACAGATGAAGTTATATTGATTAACCAGCTTTTGGGTATTGCATAAAATATTAGTGAAATAAAAGTCATTTCGTCTATTACAAAAATCATTCCTGTCCAAGTATTATTTGCAACAGAACCAGAGAAATCACCTTATCCTCAATTCCTGATACATCTCTCTTGTACTTGGGAACTATTTTAGGCTCAAATTCACCTTTTCTGTCCCTTGGGATATCAATCTGCACAGGACCAAATTCACTCTTAAGTTTTTTAGTCGAGTAACCGTTTCTGCTATTGTCTGAAATTTTCTGTCTTGAATCATCCCGAGAATATCCAAGAGAAACATCCATTTCGGCTTCAAGCATCTCCTGAAGAACATCTTTAAATGCCTCTTTCAAGAAGGAGATAATTTCTCCGGGATTTTTAAAATCGTTCTCCTCAATTATTTCCTGAACCAACTCTTTTGACAAAATGCTCATAAAAAATACTCCTCTCTGGTTAATACTTAAATTCTTAACCATAAAAGAGTATTTCCTATGTTTCATACACAAAATTATTTACAGCGTCATTTTCAGCTGAGATTTCAAGGCTTCATTTTCTTTTTGAAGAGTTCGCACTATTTTTCTAAGCGAGTCAAGGTCATAAGCCTCTATATTCATGCCTGCACCTCCATCTTGATTTCTATCTATCATTCTTCATTCCTTCTGAATAAAAGGATGGTATTAATGTTACTAATATCAGTATTGGTATTCTCTGTATTATTACATTGCTGTGTCGTATAATTTCAACAATAATTGGTAATTTTTGATTATTTAAAGCCAATTTCTTTTCATCGCTTCTCTTAATAACACTATCTCAATATTATGGCTTTGAAGTCTACCCTTTTCTTCTTACGGTAGGTAGTAATCCGTTGTTTTTTCACCAGAATCATAAAAAGTACCAAACCTATACGCCTGATACTTTCTGCTATCATACTTTTTAAATTTGCTGTATTTGATGTGATTGGTTCTGTTCCGGTATTATAGAGATATATTTATCAAGCTGTGCTTCTTCCAATTCTGCAATCATATTTTCAAAATCATCTAGAATACCTTGAGCTGCATATTTGTCTAATGCATTATAATAATCCAATCGGTTTTCTTTAGCTATAGAAATCGGTAAAAAACCATAGCTCATCAGTTGATAGTTCATAATCAGTCTTGATGTCCTACCATTACCATCCTGAAACGGATGAATTCTAACAAACTCTGCATGTGTCCATGCTGCTAGTTCAATTGGATTCAAATCTTTCTTATACATTAAATCTGCAAAGAAATTCTTTATCTGAATATACATTTCATTTCTTGCAGGTGGTATATGGCTGGCACCACTAATAACAACCTCTTCATTTCTATATATACCACCGATTATGATATTCTCCGTGACAAGTGCATGAATGTCTTTTACTATTTTTTCACTCAAAGGAAGCCCTTCATTGATACATTGCTTCACATAACGGAAGGCTTTTTTATGATTTACTACTTCGTATATTTCTCTAAGTGCTTTTCCGCCAACAGAAATACCGTCTTCCAATACCACTTTAGTTTCCATAAGCGTAAGGGTATTTCCCTCTATTGCAGTAGAGTTATGAGTAAATTCAACTTCAAACGCATTATTATAAGATTCGATTGTAACTTCATGAAGTGTATCTTTTCCCGCTTCATACAATTTTTGTTTTTCTAATATTCTTTTAAAATCCAAGATTGCACCTCATTTCATAGTAAAATTCTACACACTAACGTTATGACAATTATATCATACTGGTTACAAATAGTAAGACAGTAATTCATATTATGGCTCAAAGGATTACTGCCCTTTCCCCAATAAACTAGACACCTGAAACTCGTTATTTCTTCTTTTTTCATAGGGTATCGTAATATTTCATTTTTTATGCTACTTTTGCTTTTTGCAATGTATTATTATAATATTCTTCAGGTGTCAAATAGTTATTGGAGGCATGTATTCTCTGCCTATTATAAAATATCTCAACATACTCAAACACAGCTGCTCGTGCTTCTTGGCGGGTTGTGAAATGCTTCCCATAAAGCCATTCGCATTTCATTTTTCCCCAAAATGATTCCATTGGAGCATTGTCCCAGCAGTTTCCCTTGCGAGACATGCTGCATATAAAACCATACTTTTTAAGCAATAACTGGTAATCGTGTGAGCAGTACTGCGACCCTCTATCAGAATGTAAGATGACACCTGTTGGTCTTCCAGCACGTTGATATGCATCATTTAATGCGTTAATTACTAATTCCTTTGTCATTCTTTCACTCATTGACAGTCCAACTAACTTTTGCCCACATAAATCCATTATTCCTGCTATATATAGCCATCCTTCATCTGTCCACAGATATGTAATATCGCTTACCATTTTTTCATTAGGCTTATCCACAGTAAAATCACGATTAAGAATGTTTTCTGCTACTGGAAGCCTGTGATTGGAATTAGTAGTAGCCTTAAATTTCTTTGAAACCCTTGATTTTATTCCGTTTTCACGCATAATACGTTCTACTCTCTTATGGTTAACAGGTTTAGGACTTTTGTAATTAAGCTTTTGGGCAATCTTAATAGAACCATATACTTGTCCGCTTTTATTGTGGATAGCTTGAATTTCCGCTAACAGCTTTTTATTCTCTATTGCCCTTTGACTTTCGGGTCTTTTATCCCATGCATAGTAGCTACTTCTTGAAACACAAAGTACCTTGCACAGCTTCGCAACATTATATTTATAACAATTAGCCTTGATAAACTGAAATCTTTTTATTTTTGATTTCTGGCGAAGTAGGCTGCCGCTTTTTTTAGTATTTCATTTTCCTCTTTTAGATCCTTAATTTCTTTTTCTAATTTCCTCAATTTTTCATCTTCTGGCTTAAGATGCCCACTACCTGGAAATGCTGAATCTGGTGATTCTTTGTACTTGCTTACCCAACCATTAAATGTTGTAGGCTTTATTCCTAATTCTGCTGCTACCCTTGTTAAAGGCTCCCCAGATTTAAGATATCTTTTTACTGCTTCAATTTTAAAATCTGAACTATATTGTCGCTTACTCATGTTTACTATCTCCCTTTCTTTGTATTTAGTATAACACGAGTTTTTTGTGTCCATCAAATTGGGTAAGGGTCATACATACCATCTCTGCATCGCACTTTTCGTTTATGTGCTTACTTTTTAGAATGCTTTGTAAGTGTAAAAAATGCCTTCTCAGTTCACGTACAGACCAATTTGAATTGATGGATTCTTGTTGGTAAAATAATCTTGCTTGGTAATTTGATACATTTAATAGCTCAAAGCATGTCCACGCCAACGTATATTCCTTTACATTTTAAATAAGTAAAATCATTTACTTATTTAAAAGCACCTTCCTCATCTCTTAGAGTTGATCTTCTTGTATTCCTTACTATTTGCCTGGTTTCTAAGCAAATTTAATGTAGCCTCTTCCGAACCCAAGTCATAGTCTCCAATGATACCACTACGATGATAAATAATACCGTTCTCTGCATTTTTTATTATGTATTCGGAAAACTGTTCAATACCATTCTCTTTTATGCATCTTATATAAGCTCTTAGTTTAATTTTTTCAGGCGCAAGCATATCCACTCCACATGGAGCTTCTACACATTCCCAACATCCATTTAATCCTTTTGATTTACAGCAATTGTATTGATAACAGCCTTTCGGTGACAACCTTTTCCCACAATGATTATTAGATTTACAATTACAACCACCATCTGGTCTACATAGTCCACATACCAATCCACAATAGGCTATTGAATTTTCAATCTGTTTTTTAGTCATATCGTACCTCACACAAAATATTTAATCCTCCCCTCAACTCCCGGATTTCCCCACTTTTTATCTATGTCATCTATATTTTTGCCCTTTTTTCAGGCTCAAAAACGGCACTTTTTTTGCCCCGATTTTTGCTCAATTTTCACTCCAAAACCACTACATCTTGTGGTCAAACCCTAATTTTTATCCTCCGAACCACATCTTGTCATCAGAATTATCGCTTCAACGTGTGTTGCGACAGTAGGATGATATTATTATGCGTTAATATTGATTTTGTGTAAAGATGTGCCCCCTATAAAATGAAACTGACATTACCTCTATATACTACTTTAAGGTTAGTCCAAAAATTAATTATTTATGACTTTGAATACAACAAATTCTCTTGCAATTTCATCTATTTCTGTTAAAAATACCGAAAAAGCCCAAATGTAACTGTACTAGTAGGTACAAAGTCAAATGAATATAATGTTTGCAATCATGGATGGTACTTCTGGCTCTTTCCTCTGATTTATGACAATCATTCTGTGTAGAAACTTCAAATCCTTTAATGATAAAATAATACGTAAATGCCACAAATAGTGCTAACAGTTTTTATCATACTTTTTGTAAGGTTATCTTTATGTTATGTCATAACATAGATATCTTAGCAGCTTTTACAAAAAAATGTGCCAAAAATAATTTTCTTTAGTATTAAAAGGTGTATTAAAAATAGACTTAAAATTGTTCCAATTTATCTAATAAAATCTTTTTTATATTTATATTGTAATTAATTGTAAATATTTATCTACTTATGTATTTTTTTAGAAATTCCCATTTTATTAAATATATGTTAATATTTGTACTATTCGAATATTGTATTAATTATAGTTTTATATATAAAACTGCATCTTTAACTATTAAATTACATTTTAATCTTGATGGAGGTTTTATGAAAATTTCAAAAAGAATAATTTCATTTGTTTTAGTAATAACAATGGTAATGTGTTTTTTATTTTGCTCTTACGCTACTACACTTCCATATGATTCATTGACAATGACTCCAGGAGGTCACTATTACATATACTCTAACTGTCCTGAATCTGTAAATTCAAGTGTTTTGGGAAGTACTGGTGCTACATATACAATAAATACCACATTAACAAGTGGAAATACTTACGATGTAGAGTATTACCATATTAATTATACTGGTAGTACTTTACGTGCAGGTGTCATCGTAATTAATAACGGTTCTACTACTGCCCAATTCACAGTTAAAAATTATGCAAAAACAACTAGGGTTCCTAATGGCGACCGAGCAACTCATGCCTATATGCAAAATAGCTATCAAAATAGTACAAATAATCAAACCTATGTTTTACAGCCAGGAGAATCCAGAATAATAGATTATGTAGAAACTTCAATTCCTGCTAATAATGTTGGAAATGGCAAAGTGAAAGTACAAGCCAATAGTTCTAGTTTAGGTCTTAAAATATATCTTGCAAATTCTTCAGCCTCTCAAAGCACTATACAAAGCTGTGCAAGATGTAGTCAAAATAATGATACCACGCACACAACAGGATTATTTGCTAAAGATTCAAGATCAGTAAGTTTTGATGTTGGTAATTCAACAACCAATTCATTTTATTTAGCTGCTTATAATAGTTCTACAAATACTAATGAACTTTCAGACTATATTAATCCTTATGGTGACGTTGGAACTATTGGAAGAGGTCCATCACAATTAGCTGGTAATTATGGTGTAAGGTATGATGTTCAATTAACAAATTACGGTACAAAAAATAAAATAAAAATTACATATGATTATGCATCTCATGGTTCTAGTGCCGTGGACTTAGAAGCTATTTCTTTTTATAATGGGTCTAGTTGGGAAAAAATATCCCTTACTAACACCTCAAGTGGATGCTACGTATATAAAAGTATACCTAGCAATGGTGCTTTCAAATTTATTTTACCCGGTGGGAATTGTTGTAACATCAATTTTAAAATAGAATGATTTACTCTGTTGTGTAAAAAATTGTTTTACATTATGGTTGTATTTTATTATTCATAAGTGTCAAATAATAATGTGCATTTAAAAGCCGGAAAGATGATTAAAACTAATCACTTTTCGGCTTTACTAATAAACGTCAAGATTTCCTTATTATGAAAAACAGTAACCAGAAAGCGGTTACAATAATTAATTTGGAAAATCACTAACACACTACACAGACAATCAAGAACAAAAAAATTTTATATCAGATACTTTTTTACATAAGGTACTTTTGACAGTACTAAGTACACAAGAAAACTCAAAATAAGATTTAATAACGATAAAAGAGGTATAGTTATGAAAACACTTGATATTATTTTATCTAAACCAAAGGATCTAAAAGTAATATTAAAAAAGTCATGTATAAGGTAGATGCAAAAACTAGCTTTTGATATATATTTAGTTGCTTTTATAAGATTACTAGTCTTGTCATTAATTTTATGTAAACACAGATTCTTTATTAATAAGAATAGTGCTATGGCCATCGATGCAACATTAGGCGACATTCCTTCTAAGAACAATGTATTTATAGTATGCGAAGACGATTTAATCGTACCAAATACCGTTAATATAAAGCCACTGGTACCAAGTATATAAATAAAATAGGTTGTTCGTCTTGATAAAGAATATCTATGAAGATAATACCCCATAATAAAATATCCGATTGATGAATAAGCCATATTAATTGCATATTGTAGAACCATTCCTCTTAATAAGTTAAACGGATAAAACTTTATAGTAAATGGGAATAATAGCCCCAAAGAAATCCACACTACTAAAGTATATTCAATTAACTGTTTATTGTCATTGGTTGTAACTCCCTTTATTATTGGTACTACAACATATATCAGTGCAATAATATACAAATAATATAAATGGAAATGCGTGTTACAGGTAATTATATGTTTTATTGAACTCTTAATTATGCTGGTATTTATACTACCAGTACTAACAAATACCTTAAAAATATCAAACACTTCATACATACAACCCCAAAAAATTAGAGCAAGGACAATTCTCAATAAATACTTTGTATAAACCAGTTTTAACGAAATTTCTTTATTTGGATTTAGAAATAATACCCCACTACACATAAAGAAAACCGGCACACTCCACCTTACAATCGAAGCCCAAAATACATAAAAATACCAATTAGTAGAAGCTATTTTTATATTTGCTAGCATCCCTGCAGAAATATGTATTACAATAACACCAAATATTGCAAGAGTTTTTAATACATCTACATAAGTAATTCTTTTAACCATTTTTTATCCTTTCGAATTGTACAAGTAATAATTTAGAAGCCTTAATAGTTTACTTCTTGTTTTTGAGTACTGCATATTTATCTACAAGATATTGCACCCCATAAGCTAACAATATAAATACAGAAATCATTGCAAAATATCGGTATCTGACTTGAACCTCAATTAACATATGCACAAAAAAGTATCCCATCAAAAGTAATATAACGTATAGTGCGACTGAATTAATATTTTTCTTTTGTCGTATCAAACTGATCGTACCTAATGCCAAGACTAATAACGCAAATAAATAGTATACTTTCTCAGTTTTTAACAGTCTATTTTCAATTATTTTCAAATCTGCTGGCGGTACTAATTGCTTATTCTTGTAAATATAAAATCCCCATCTAAGGGTGTCCATACTTCCCCACATTACTTCCTGCTTTTTAACCATGAATTTTAGCATTCTTTTAGGGCCAATATTTATTCGTTCCTTTATTGTAGCTTTCGCTATTGTATCTCTCTTATCCTTATCATCAATATAAAATATGTTACTTTGATCTTCTAAAGAGTATTGCCCGGAAGTTTTTTCGTTTAGGCCAACAACAAACTTCCACAATGGAAAATTATTTGATAAGCCATAGGGACTTATATCTTCATGTATAAGGTACGATGAAATACCCCATAAAGCTGTGGAGTAAGTTATTATCATTATTAAGACTAAACCTAATGTTACAACTTTTTTAGTCCTTATCAATTCAATAATACACCAGACTATTGCCGCTGCAATAACAACTGTCCCAAGTGGTCTGACTGCATTGCCTAATGCTGCGATTATTCCACCCAATAAAGCTCTAACCAAAAAATTGAATTTACTTATCATTAAAACATAAATAGCTGCATAAAACATAAATGCAGCAAAATGTTGATTAGTCAAAACTGATGCAAGAAAATATGGAGCCGGATAAAACACATAAAGAAGTGCTACTGAACGAGCAGCATACTCATTTGTTATTTTTCTTGCAATAAGATAAATTAATGTATTCGTTCCAGCCATAAAAGCACAATTACATAACTTTAATGGAAGCAATCCAGTTCCAAATATCTTGATTAATATTGCATAATAAGTAATTGGACCGGTCTGGTAAGCCCAATCACTAAAATATGCCCATTTACTCCAACTTTTATTCCCACTTTGTAAAGCTACAGCACAATCATAAAATGTTTTGAAATCTGATACTGGACGCGTACTAGCAGTTATAGCTATCAATGCTTTAGTACAAAATGCTAATATAAAAATGCATATTAAGAATGCCTTTGGTGATATCCTTAATTTATTTGCAATAAATATACAAGCGACAAAAACAGGTGCAACTATAATTATGTATTTAAAAGTCCCTTTGAGATGAGATACATAACAAATATTTAATAATGTTAAAAACATAATGTACGCCGTGAAAATCAAGAGAACCAATTTTGTTAACATATCAAGTTTTTGAGGTATTATTTCACCAATCTGTATCTTATCTTTTTGTATACTCATTAGTTTTATTTCCCTCATCAAAGTTTATTAGCTCGCCTATAACATATAATGGTCTAGACTTGACTTCTTCATAAATTCTACCAACATACTCACCCATAATACCAATTACAACTAGCATTACACCATTAAAAAAAAGTGATACCACCATTGTTGATGCCCAGCCTTCTACAGTTGAATTAGTAAAAAATTTTTGAAGTAAAATAACAATCAAATATATAAAACTTAAGGCTGAAACAGTCATTCCCAAAAAAGTTGCTAATTTTAATGGTCTATAAGAAAAAGAGATAATCCCATCAGTCGCAAGCTTAATCATCTTCCTTAATGGGTATTTGGTTTTACCAGCAAATCGTTTCTCCCTCTTATACTCAATGCTCGTCTGATTAAACCCTACCCAACTTACTAAACCTCTTACATATCTGGCTCGCTCAGGTAAACTCTTCATAGAATTGCATACTTTTTTATCGATTAATCTAAAATCACCTACATCCACCGGTAATTTAATATCTGTTATATTATCAATTACCCTATAAAAAAGTTTTGCTGTAAGCTTCTTAAATAAAGTTTCACCTTCTCTATGTAGTCTTTTTCCATACACTACTTCATAGCCTTCTTTCCACTTTTCAATCATTTCTGATATAATTTCAGGCGGATCTTGTAAATCAGCATCAATTACCACAACTGCATCACCTTTTGCGTAATCCATTCCTGCTGAAATAGCTATCTGATGTCCAAAATTTCTTGAAAAGTTTATCAATTTTACATCAGTATTTACTATTAGTTCCTTAAGTTTTAAATATGTATTATCTGTGCTACCATCATTAATAAATATGTATTCAATATCCATATCCAAATTACTTAATGATGCTTTTAGTCTTCTATAGGTTTCAGTTATCACTTCTTGTTCATTATAAACGGGAACTACTACAGATAATAATTTTCTAGTTTTCATTACGTTTCACCTTAACTTTCTATCTTAGCTTCCAAAATTATACCATAAAAAAATAGTAAATCAATTGTAGTTCATTAAATAATTGCAAAAATGTATTATTTTCTCAAATGGACTAAGTAATATTTAATATCTAGAGATAAAACACTTTTTTACATTTAATAGCTTAATATTACTATTTTATTACAATAATGGTATATATATTGACTTTTGTATGTTGCTGGTAATAAACTGAATTTGTTCTAAATGTAATTTTCTGGTATTATTTGTTTAATTTTTTATTTTCACTATAGCTATAATTTTTTAATAGCTTGACTATGAGTACTCAATCACCTTGCAAGGGTCTGCTAGGAAAAGATTATATAAATCGTAATTTTTATTATACTAAAAAAATTATTGTGGAGGTCTTATGAAAACTGCAAAAAAATTAAGTATAGTTTCAATTGTTCTCTGTTTAAGTATGATGTTTTGTACTCCAGCATTCGCTATAACCGGAACAACTTTTACATCCAGTGGTAATAATTTCATATATGCTGATAATCCCGAATCCTTCAATCTTAGTCCTGACTCTTTGGTATGGCTTTATGGTGCAAGTTTAAGTACTTCCTATAAGGACGTTGAAATCTATAACCGTTATTGGAATGCATATCTTGGAACAGGTTTATGTAGAACTGGTGTAGCATTATGGAACCAAAGTAGTAGTACAGCAACAATAACATATAAAGGCAATAGTATTGCTATAGACGATGGTTCTACGATAGGAGCTATAAATAATTGTCCATCTGTTTTAAAGAATTTTCTTGATTCATCTTATAGTACGATAACACTTCAACCAGGGGAGAAAAGAATTGTCTGGTCTAAAGACTGGCAATTCAAATCGGATTCATGTAAGTTTGTATATGGAAGAGCTCAATTCAAATCCAGCCTTTCATCAGGCGTATGGATGAGGATTTTTGCAGCTGGCCAATCCAAGACAGCTGATCAAATTTTTGATGTAGCAACACCAGCTGCTGTAAGTGGATCATTTTTTTGCGGTGAATTAAGTTATACTCAGAAAAATACGACACTTAGTGCAACTTCTGGTAATACAACAACTTTTTGTGAATGGGCTCCACATGGAATAACCTATAATACTAATGAATATGCCGGGGTTATATCCTACAAAGACGGTGGTTTAGCTGTAAATGCTGGTAATTTTGGTGTTATATATAATATCTCAGTTACCAACGCTGCGGGAAAAAATATTAAAATCACTCCACGCTGGGATGGTATCAGGCCCGGAGCAAGCATTGTATACAGTATTAATAATGGTCCATGGACAGTTGGCACAACTATTTATAACGGTGCTTGTTGGTTAAAAAGTATAGGAACTAGCTCAACAGCAAATTTTAGATTTTTATTGCCCGGTGGGAGTGTGTGAAATAATCTCTGTAAATAGCTTTCTATGATAATTTTATTAGAGTTGTGAAGGCCAGATGCTGGCTTTCATAACTTGTCTACAATATAATAGTAAATTAATGGCATGTCAATAGCACCCTTCCAAAAGGGTGTTTTTGATTGTCCTGATTTTATTGCTGAAGCCTGCCCTCATACATGATGGACAACTCACCGTAGACTTTACCCCAGTTACGGAGAGTCATAGTCCACTTCTTGGTTGCCTCAAAGGTTGCTAGATATAGGGCCTTTAAGAGGGCTGTGTCACTTGGAAATACGCTTCTTTGACGATTCAGACGACGATATGTGCTGTTCAGGCTTTCTATAGCATTGGTTGTGTAGATTACCTTGCGAACATCCGTAGAAAACTTGAAAATCGGGCTTAGGATATCCCAGTTCGTAGACCAACTCTTCATGGCGTTAGGATAACGGTCCTGCCACTTGTCCGTAATTTGCATCATACGCTCATATCCGGTCTCCTCTGTAGGGGCATGGTAGATTGTCTTCAGGTCATTAGCAAACTCCTTCTTATCTTTGTCTGCAACATATTTTAGTGTGTTTCTTACCTGATGGACTATGCAGCGTTGATACTCTGTTTCCGGAAAAGCTACAGCAATGGATTCCTTGATGCCACTCAGGCCATCTGCACAAAGTATAAGAATATCCTTGACTCCACGGTTCTTCAGTTCATTTAGGACACTAAGCCAATATTTACTGCTTTCATTTTGGCCTATCTGAATGCTTAACACTTCCTTTTGGCCTTCTTCATTGATTCCAAGAATGATGTATGCAGCCAGCTTCTTGATGACATTGTTGTCCCTAACAGAAAAGTGCACAGCATCTATGAATACAATTGGGTAAACGCTGGATAGTGGACGTTGTTGCCATTCCTCAATTTCTGGAAGCAGTTTGTTTGTGATATCGGATACCATGCCTTCACTAACTTCAAATCCGTAGATTTCTTCGATCTGGTCAGAGATCTGGCGAGTTGTCAAACCTCTTGCATACATAGCAATGATCTTTTGGTCAATGCTTGAGATATCCTTTTGACGCTTCTTCACGATTTGTGGCTCAAAGGAACATTCTCGATCTTGTGGAACGTCAATTTCCATCTTACCATATGTACTTTGTATTGATTTGGATTTTTTTCCGTTCCTGTAATTGGTGTTATTGGAACGTTCGTATGGCTCATAGCCTAAATGCTGATCCATCTCGGCTTCCAACATGCTCTGAATGGTACCCCCTAACAAGTCTTTAAGTGCTTCCTGGATGTCTTCTGCAGTCTTGATGTCATACTCTTGAAGTAGGGATGCAATAATGTTCTTTTTTCCTTCGCTCATCGAATTCTTTCTTCTTGCCATAAAAAATAGCCTCCTATGATAATATGATTTTATCATAGAAAGCTGATTTTACAGACTTTTCTTCACAGGCTCCCCGGTGGAAATGGTGGTAATTTTGATATTTCATTCGAATAATTAATAATTACTTTAAAGACTTTAGAAAGTTACATATCGTACGGTTTTATTTCCACTATTGGGGTAAAACCGTACAATGAAAGTCAAGACCACCCGTAAAATGTGAAGGTGTTTAATTGTTTTGCATGACTCATTTCTCTATTGAGAAACTAACTCATGCTGAACAGGCTAAAGCCCATAATTTTAAAAAAAGTACCAATCTCGTTAATAAGTGATTAGCACTTTATAAAAATTAACTCCCGAATGATCCTGTGAGCTAATTTTAGGGTCTACCCCTCCCAGGGGTGATTAAAGAGAGGCGTACGTTTGACATAGAGAGACACCACATTGGCAGTACCGAATAAACTAAATTTAATATTTTCCAGAGGAATATCGAGCTAATTGCCGATTAGTATAATATTATTCTTGGTTTTTATCGAATTCCACACTCAACCTCCGATCCATCAAGCAAACTAACAATCAATCTGGAATCCTCATAAACTGTTATCTTCTCCACCATCTTAAAATACAACTCAGCGTCAAACTGTTGTAATGGCTCAACATCTTTAAAAATGTCAATAAATCTCTTTGCAGTAACTCTTTTAAGAATATCCTGACTGTTAATCTGTTCATTCCACTTGCTCATAAAGTGCTCCCTGTTTTCCAGTACTGTATTGAAAGCACTCACAAATGCCATGTAAAGGACCTCGTCATTAATATGCCTATTGTCACAGCCTTTTTTCCCTTTAGTAGCATACTTATTATTACACTGCCACACTATCCTTCTGAGTCTTTCATTTGTTGAGTTCCATACCTTCCTTCCATAGACTCCGCCACAGCAGCCACATATTACTCTTCCGGCGAAAGGGTTTTCTGTTGTAGCATAGTCGCCTCTCTTCAAGCCATATTTTTCGGCAAAGGCTCGCCTTCTCTCCTTCTCAAGCTGCACTGCTTCCCACGTTTCCTTCTCAATTATCGCAGGATGACTTTCTTCCACATAGTACTGTGGAACTTCTCCGTTGTTTACGACTCTTTTCTTTGACAGAAAGTCAACTGTATAGGTCTTCTGAAGCAAAGCGTCTCCTTTATATTTCTCATTACTCAGCATTTTCCTGATACTGCTTTCATACCACTTCGCCAATCCATTCCAGTTTGGGACGCCTTCCTTCTCAAGCTCTTTGACTATCCTGTTTGGTCCTTTTCCATTTAGGTAATCAGTATATATCCTTCTGACGATTTTGGCTTGTTTCTCATTTATAATAAGGTTGCCGCTTTCATCCTTGTCATAGCCCACGAATTTTTTATGGTTTACTGTTACTTTACCCTGCTCAAAGCGTCTTCTGATGCCCCATGTGCTGTTAGAACTGATCGCGCGGCTTTCTTCCTGCCTTGAGGCTGTAAGATGATAGAAATACGCGAAATGCTTTCCTTTTTGAAGAGAACGACCCCCAGGGGCCGAAATTCTGATAGTTTTATTATACCGTAAAATTTTTTATATTTTCTGTAACTAATATATCTGTTCAAAGCTATTAGTCTTTGTAAATAAACTATAAACTTTTATCCATTAATCTCTAATTTATACTTATCGCTACTTTTAAAATAAATGTATAAAAGAAGTATTGAAGTAATTATTGTAATAAGAATGATCGCATTATTATAACCAAACATATTGATGATTCTCGATAATGAAACCATTAAAATGACATTGATTATGTTATAAACTAAACTCATTAATGACATATTATATGCTTTATTATCATTTGAATTAGTCAACACATAATTATTTATAAACGGTCTAACTTTGGAGTTAATTAAAGAAACTATAAAGATAAATAAAATTACAGCAACTTTATTCTCAATTATTGTTATTAAGTATATTAAAGGCATTAAAAACATCAGAACTTTATTAAATTTAAACTTCAATTTGTTTAGTATAAGTGTTGATATATTACCAGCACAATACAATATTCCTATCATATAAGGATCAATCTTTAAATTATTATAAAAAATTTGTGAAATTACATAGCTACCTGACATAATACCAATCAATGTACCACATATGATTACATCTTTGTCAATATAAATGCTGGACTTCAATTCGAGCTTTATTTTTTGGCTATCAACCACTTCTTTTTTGTCATTGACTTCATCATTCTTACTAAAAACAAATAACACATAAAAAACTGCAGCTATTAAGTATGTTGCAGCTGTAAGTAAAAAGGTTAATGTACCACTTGCATCCAGCTTCAACACAACACCTGATAAAATATAGCTTGTTAGCATGCTTATAATTGAAAGCCTATAAATTTTATCCTGATATATAGCACTATTCTTTTCTCCATACTTTTCAAAATAACCATATAAACTGCTATGGTCGGAACCGCTAATACAAGAGCCAAATATTCCGAGAAGAACCTGTGAAAGAATTATCATTACCAAATTGAAGGATACTGCAAACATCACATATGACAATATGGTTCCAACAAGTCCTATTATAACAAGTCTGTCATGCCCTATTTTATCGCCCAAAAAGCCTGTAGGTACTTCAAATAGAAAAATCGTAAAATAATAAAAAGCCTCTATAAGCAACATATCACTGGCTGTTATCTTTCTCTCATTATATATCATCAGTAGTACTGGCAAAAACAAGAGAAATGAGGAAAAGAAATTATATACATAAAAATGTTTAATTGTTTTTAAATTCATAATACTTCCACATCCTTAATATGTAATTATTAGTTTTAATAAAACCCATTGGCTACAAGCCATAATTCATCATTGTAATATATAAACTCAAAACTGTTTGTAAAAATGCTTTGTATATTATAAGTCAATGGTATTCTGTAAATGGAAGCAGGTACAGAGTTTATAAATTGCACAGCATGAAATACAAAGGAGCAATTCCCGGTTTTCGTGTCAAATGTATGGTTTCCTTCAGAATAATATATTAAAGCAGTATTATTAAAGTTTAGTTCATTATATTTAGTATTCTCGGCAACCAATTCTCTCCTTTGATATCCCACATTTTTAAATAACGTTTCACAATGGGCCTTACTCCGACTGTCTAAAGTATACTTAATATTACCATTTTTATTAGTGGAGCTATCATCGCTCATGACATCGTCTATGAATTTAAATTGAAACTCTTTATAGCGAAGTTTTAGGCTTCTATATATATTAAATCTATTATCTTTGTGATTTATAGATGCCCACTGATCGAAAATACTCAATATTAATGACGTCATATAAGGATTAAAGGTTAATATTGTATTTGGCTTTAACTTAGCAATATTGTGGAACTTAATGGTCTTTGACCCTATTTTATCAACCCAGCACCAACGTCTGGAAATTGCTCTTTTTATATCCTCTTCCACAGGCATAAAAGCTGTGATAAATAAATCCTGACAGATAATGTAACTATCATTGTTTTTTATATAATTTCTAAACGACAATGTTGACCATTCATCGTATATATATCTAATGGCTGTTTCAGAAGATTCTGTAAGACAAACTTGGTCATGGATAATTTTTGACTGGATAATATTTGTATTAAAATAGTCAAAACAAATTTTCTCAATATCAATTATAAAGCTATTGCCACCATTTTCATTCACCTTTATCTGCTTAAAGAAACTTGCATGTTTTATAAAAAGCTGCTCATTTACATCAATCTTTTTTCTTTCGAAATTACTCCCAAATTGAAATACTTCATTATCTTTCACCATATTTAATTGTTGACTTGCATTTATTTGACAAATTTTATTCTTTTCACATATAACCTTTGTATCAGTATTTTCAAACATATCAGCACCCTCACAAATATAAATCTATGTCCTTTAATAATAGTGAAGGAGCTCCAATGCCGACAGGTATCTTCTGTCCCATTTTTCCGCAAATCACACCATTAAGCTCAAAGTCACTACCAATTCCATGAATAGATTGCAAAATTTTATTAGCATTGGCATAGAGAATAAAATTGTTAAGACAGCTTACCTTTTTATGCCCTCTTATTTTATATGCTTCATATACAGGTATTATTATTTCTCCTGTTATCGGATCACAATAACACTTCCCGGCATTTTCAATATAAATACCATTGTCACTTTCCCATAATAATTCTTGAACTGATTTACTTCCAGATAAAATTAAAGTATTAGATACCCTACTTAATAAGTTATGTTTATAATCCTGCCTTATTAATCTATTAATGCGTTCACCGCTTTTTATCTGTTCTGATAATTCTCCATTTTCAACAATACTTAACTTATGTTGTTCCCGTCCGCTGTCATCAACCCTTAAAGAGCCCCATCCTCTCGAAACTTGCGGATCATCTACTATCGTTAACTCCTGATTATATTGCTCCTTAGAAAGTTGATTAACAATATTCTCGTTATAGTAACGATTATCCTCTTCAAAAATATGTCCAAAAACCTCATGCGCCAGTTGCCCGGCTACATAAGGCGACAGTACGACATTATAGCTTCCGCTTTCGAAGTTCTCTCTGTACAGATGCCGTTCCAAATCACTGAATTTATTGAGAATAATATCTTCCGGAACATCTTCCCACCATTTTTCTCCTAAAGGTGTATCTAATTGAGAGTATCCCTTATCGTAAACCGTTACAAATATATTATCGTTACTTTTAAAACCTATTTCAAAAAAAACCCTTCCGTGATACCTGCCAGAGTTAACTATATCCCCCGTTGGAAGTTTTGTAGTAATATTACGGTTTAGTGTCGTGATGTTAATCTGTAAAAAAATATACTTTTGGATAATCGCTTTACCTTGTTTGATAAATCTGTACAATACTCTTTTAACAGCCTGTTGTCTTTATGTGAGAATTCAAGCTTTTCATCATATTCATGAGAAATTGAATAAGTATTAATGCCACCAACAGCACTATATTTTGAAGAACCAACACTATTTCTCTCCATTTGCTTTATGTATCGGCCATTTACAAAAATTACTTTTTCTTCTCTACTTTTTTCCTTGAATATATGTTCCTGAAGCTCCATATAAATCATCCTTGTTTTTTATTAATAACCCCAGACAATTATACAATAATTGTATTCCCAGCTTGGGGTTTATCCACTTAATATCAATAACATTTAATGCAACTGATAAAAAATTCATCATTTGCTCCAACAGGGACTGTGCTTTAAGCTTTACTTTACTATCTGGATTTCTCGTTAGCATTCCCACGAATTGAGCTTTATAGAATATCTGCCTGACAATCTGGCAGAAATCGTGTTTTCTTATATTTCTTTCTGCTTCTAAAATCCTGCTCATATACCTGTCAGAGGCCTGAAATGATTTCAGCCAATAATATCCGCTATTATCCCTATATATCTTTCTTTGTTCTTCTAAATTAAAATCTTCATTTATGAATTTATTATCTAAATAATCAATAAGTCTGCTACTGGCATCCAAGATAGCGTTTATATCCGTCAGATACTCTTTTATGCCAATTTCTGTTTTATTGTATAGAAATAAAGAATAGCCAAAAGGAATTTCCGGCACTAAATATGGGACTTTTAAGGTATCATCAAAATAAGTCTGACTACATTCAAGTGGCTTAAACTCGTTATGAAATTGCCCCAAATTCAAACTGCTGAATTTACCAAATACACCATTTGCATATGACTGTACGCCAATCCCTTGTGGTAGTATCTCAATAGGTATTCCCTTAGAAAGATACAAGTACTGCATTTCTTTATGCATTTTCTCATCGCCAATATTTGTATAATAGTATCCCCCATATATTGAAGGTGTTTGGTGACAGGATAGTATAATTGGGGTATTAGTTTTCTTCAACTCTTCATCTAATTTACGTATAACAATATTTTGTATCATTTCCTTATTACTTGGATATGAAAACTCCAACTGTTCAAAAACAGGATTCAAGTAACTATAACTAAAATATTCCTTATAGTTAAACTCATGATTAAACCAGTGCCTATTCTTCTGTGCAATTTCCACATCCAGAACAGGGATAATAAATAAACTCATATTAATGTTATCCAGAAAAGCATTGTTACTATTTAAAATCTGTTTTAGTAAATGAATACAAAACCATATGCCAATTGGTTCGTTACCATGTGAACAACCTATTATGGTAAGGTAATCCGGAGCTGATTTATTATCCCACTTGTAACCATATACCTCATGTTCAGTATCACTGTCAGTTATGTTTACTATCTTTAAATTCTTTTCTTTACAGTTTTCTATTTCATTATGTACCTTTGATATTTCATCCCATATATTCATAAGTTACACCAAATATTTCAATGCATCCCTGTTACTATCCAAGTACCAGATTAGATTTTCAAAGTATTTTTTATAAAATTGGCACTTTTCAGACTTTGTTTCAAAACTGCCAAAATTCTGATAATTTTTATTTGCACACCCTGATTGGCAATGGCGTTTCCATGCACATACACTGCAATCTTCTATGTTATCGGGATTTCTTTCCGACAATTCCTTAACTACTTTTGAATTATTCAATACATCCATAATCGAATGTGTTCTAATATTACCAATCTTAAATTCAGCAATTTCGTTCATTTCTTCACATGGATAAATATCGCCATTAATACTTACATCCACCATGTTTATTCCGGCCCCGCAGGGACAACGCAAGCACATAAAGCTCCTTTTAAAGGTATGTAATGCTTCTAACTCTTTAGATAGAACCAACATTTTAATGTGGTCATTTCTATCTTCAATTTTCCTATTGTGGTCAGCTATCCAAGCTATCAGTTCAAGATACTTATCTGCCAGGTACTCAGGTTCAACTACATCATCATCAATCTCTTTTCCCATTCCCTGTACCCAAAATGGCATAAGTCTCACTCTCTTTAAATTTATACTGCTGAAAAACTCGAATATTTCCCTCAAATAATCGACATTCTTTTTTGTAACAACTGAAACCACCTCGGGGCGTATTCCATTCTTTACAAGTGTCTGTGTGTTGTTAACTATTTTATCAAATGAGCCCCTACCTTCCTTATCTACTCTATAGTTATCATTCATATCCTTTAATCCATCAAGACTGATTCTTATCAATATTTTATACTTTTTAAGCATGTCCAAGATTTCGTCATTGAGAAATGTCATGTTGGATTGCATAGCAAAAGTAACGGACTTATTATATTTGTTTTTTAAATTATTTGCATACTCACAAGCCAATGCAATCTTTCTATATTGCATTAACGGTTCTCCTCCATGGAACTCAATTGTTAAGCTATTAGTCGGTAATTCCATAAATCTGTCAATGCTCTTCTGCATTACATCCAGACTCATTGTACTTTTCTCACTTTTATCCGTGTGGGCATAGCAATACTTACACGATAAATTACATATATTACTAACATGTAATATACATAACTGTGGTGAAGGATTAGCTTTTAATACCATGGAATTTACATCTATACTATTAAATCTGTTACGACCATCTATCTTTAGCAGGCCCTTTTCGAAATATTCCTTTATTCTTGAAATAAGAATCTCTCTTGGAATATTGGCTTTTTCAAATACTGCATTAAAAGTTTTTTTGTTTCTAAAAGTCTCTAATATGTTTACAGTGTCTTCGTTGCACGTAATCCATGTACCGAATTCCGACGATACCACCAGAAATCTGTCAAGTCTTTTCGTTATGTAAACATTGTTTAATTCAACTACACTATTATTCAAAATTAAAACTACTCCTTTCCGTCATATGATGATAATCCCCCATCAATAATCAGCTCTGTATACTTAATATTACGTGTCATAGGCAAACATAAAGTTATAATTGCCGGTACCAATTCCTTATATGGAATGCCTAAACGTATCAAAGGAATTCTAGTGGCAAGAAACCTTTTTCCTGCATCTCTTGAGAAGTATTCAACGTGCTTTTTATGCTGAAAATAACCGGGACAAACACAAGCATAGGAAATAGAATCATCTGTTAGTGCTAATTGTTTTGTTAACTCCAGAACACCTCTTTTTGTACTTGCATATCCTGCCAGTGTGGGGATTGCAGCTTTAGAAAAAGTTGAGCTTATATTTATTACTTTTTTAAGACCGTTATTTTTATACTTTTTTATTTTATTTATCATCATATTCTGACTATACAGATTAAGCTTGAACATTTTTGAAAAGTCCTCAAGTTCAAGGTTTTCACATTTCTCATTCATCCCGAATCCGATATTGTTTATTAATATATCTATTTTCCCAAACTTTTTAATAATTGTATTTATAGAATCATCCACCAACTTATCATCAAAAATATCCCCTTTAAAAGTCAAGCAGTTTTCCGGATATTTTACTTCGTATTCCATTGATATACATGCAATTTTTGCACCACAAGAAAAAAGACCATGTGCAATACTAAGCCCTAAACCTGTTCCCCCACCTGTTATTAAGACAACAGTTTCATCCAGTCTCAAATTCACCAATTACCAACGCCCCCGTCCACAATAACATTGGCTCCAGTCATGTAGCTTCCTGCATCACTGATAGCGAGCCTGATTATAGGGATTATTTCATCCTCCTGCAGGAGTCTCTGCATAGGTATTTTACTCTTAATAAAATTGGAACCACTTTCGTTTTCAAAGAATTCATAATTTAATCCTGTTTTACAAAAACCCGGTGATATACAATTTGCTCTTATGTTAAAAGGTGCTACTTCTATTGAAAGACATCTTGTAAAATGTATCAGTGCCGCTTTTGAAGAAGAGTAGGCTGCTACGCCGGGAGCGGCACGCGTTCCCAAGGTACTTGCTATATTCAATATAGTTCCCGCCCTGCGTTTCTTCATTGACGGAAGAAATTGCTTAATAAGTAGAAATGGTGCAAACAGATTTACTTGATATACTTTATAAAAATCCTCATTACTTATATTATCTACCTGTGTCTTATAGTCAATCCCTGCGTTATTAATCAAGATGTCACAATACTCATTTTTATTCAAATAATTTTTACAAAAACCATCTATATCATTTTCATTTTGCAAATTACACCTATATGTATCAACCCCAGGATATTCATCCTTTAGATTATGAAGACCCTCTTCATTTGATGCCACGACTGTAACCTCTGCCCCGTCTGCAATTAAATCCTGAACAATTGCTTTTCCTATTCCTCGAGTTCCTCCTGTAATAATGACCTTCCTATTCTTAATACTAAATAAATTTGCAAAATTCATATTGCACCTCATATGTATTCTTGTTTTTTTCATAAATTAGGATAAAATCTGCACTTGATAACAAGTGCAGATTTTACCATACCTATCTTTATTCTGCCCAATCTGAAGTTGCTGCCCAGTTTGCTGTTGCTGCCCAGTCTGCTGTTGCTGCCCAGTCCGCTGCTTCAGTTTCTTCTGCAGCTAGCTCAAATTCTGCGATGTGTTGCTTTTCCTGTTCGCTCATAGTATACCTCCTTAAAAATTTAAATTATTGTATCTGTCCATGTACTAATATACGTATATTTTCACGACTTATATATTTTACCATTTACTGTTTTAGTTTCTAATAATTATTGTAAAAATTTACATTTTTTTAATATTATAATAAAATATGGTTGATTTATTCTTACTGTGTACGGTTTTGTTAAATTTTATCGAATATCCCCATTGAATTTATACTCCTATCTGGTTTCCATCAAGCAAACCAACCATTAACCTGGAATCCTCATAAACTGTTATCTTCTCCACCAGCTTAAAATACAACTCAATATCAAACTGTTCCAATGGCTCAGCATCTTTAAAAATGTCAACTAATCTTTTGGCGGTGACTCTTTTAAGAATATCGCCCCTGTTAACCTGTTCCCCCCATTTGTCCATAAAGTATTCACTGTTTTCCAGTACTGCATTAAAAGCACTGACAAATGCAATATAAAGAACCTCGTCATTAATATGCCTGTTATCACAGCCCCTTCTTCCTTTAGTTGCATACTTATTATTACACTGCCACACTATCCTTCTTAGTCTTTCATTTGTTGAGTTCCATACCTTTCTGCCATAAACGCTTCCACAGCAGCCGCATATTATTCTTCCACCGAAAGGATTATCGGTTGTAGCATAGTCACCCCTCTTCAAGCCATATTTTTCGGCAAAGGCTCGCCTTCTCTCCTTCTCAAGCTGCACTGCTTCCCACGTTTCCTTCTCAATTATCGCAGGATGGCTTTCTTCCACATAGTACTGTGGAACTTCTCCGTTGTTTACGACTCTTTTCTTTGACAGAAAGTCAACTGTATAGGTCTTCTGTAGCAAAGCATCCCCTTTGTACTTCTCATTTGACAGCATCTTTCGTATGCTGCTTTCGTACCACTTTGCCAAGCCGTTCCAGTTGGGTACGCCTTCCCTCTCAAGCTCTTTGACTATCCTGTTTGGTCCTTTTCCATTTAGGTAATCAGTATATATCCTTCTGACGATTTTGGCTTGTTTCTCATTTATAACGAGGTTTCCGTTTTCATCCTTGTCATAGCCCACGAATTTTTTATGGTTTACTGTTACTTTACCCTGTTCGAATCTTCTCCTGATTCCCCATGTGCTGTTCTCTGAAACAGATCTGGACTCATCCTGCCTTGAGGCGTCGCTGATGATAATAAAACGCGAAATGCTTTCTTTTTTGAAGAAAACGACCCCCCTGTTACATTTCCGACCCCCACCCTGAAATCCTTATAAAATAAACAAAACCGAAGTAAGAGCGGTCTAACTCAATACTTCGATTTATAGTTGTACTTTTATTCACTTTTTCTGTAGAGATAATTTAGGTATATTATAATGAAGAAACTCGTTCCAATAAAGTCAAATGTGCTAGCTAATTCTTTGTGGTAATGCTTCCATTTAGTACAATTCCTGATTTAAATTCTATTTGTATTTCTTTTTCTGATATAACCAATATTTTCTCTATAAGCTGTCTGCAATAAAAATCGTTGTATTCTGTAAGCTCTTGTTTTGATGTTTCAAATATCTCTTCCATTTCTTTTAACCTTTGCTTCTTATTATCCCATTCCAGATCCTTTAAATTACAAACTTCCTTCGTCTTCTGGCTAAGGTCTGTTAATTCTTTTTCTTTTGTGAGAGTGTCTTCCATCTCCTTTATTAGGAGCTCTTTTTTTCTGATTAGTGTATCGAATATTATACCAATTGCTTCAAGAAGATCCTTTTCATAAATTGTTGGTGCTTGACATGCTTTCGGCCCATTGTGCTGTCGATTACCACACCGCCAAACTATTATCCTTTCTTTCTTAATAGTCCAATGACACCTGTGATACGTTTTCCCACATTGGCTGCATTTTATTTTACCGCTTAAAGCATACTCAGATTTATAGACTCCTTGATCTTTCTTTTTTAGTCCCATAGTACTTCTTCTATTCAGCTTTTCTTGCTGTACTTTTATGTATACTTCTTTTGTGATTATAGGCTCATGATTATTTTCTACATAATACTGTCGTTCCTGCCCGGTATTCTTTATTCGTTTCTTTGTCAGGAAATCTAACGTAATTGTTTTTTGGAGGAGTGCGTTCCCCATATATTTTTCATTTCCAAGTATCTTTATTATTGTTGAAGGATACCATTTCGTACAGTCTGCAGGAGTTAAGATATTATCAGCAGTCAAACCGTCGGCTATTTTTTTTGATCCTTTGCCTTCAAGATACTCTTTGAATATTCTTTCTACTATCTTTGCCTCCTCTGGTATTATTACCAACTCTCCAAATCTGTTTTTCGTATATCCGAGGAAACGGGTATGGTTTACTTTTATTTTTCCCTGCTGGAAACGGTGAATTATACCCCATTTTGTATTTGAACTTAAAGTCCTCGATTCCTCCTGTGCGATTCCCCCAAGTAATGTTATTATGAATTCTCCTTTTGAATCCTTGGTATCCAAGTTCTCTTTTTCAAAGTATACTGATACTCCTTTTTCTTTTAATAACCTGATATACTTGATACATTCAAGTGTATTACGCATAAACCTAGAAATTGATTTTGTTATGATCATGTCTATTTTGCCATCCATACAGTTTTTGATCATTCTATTGAATTCCGGTCTGTTTTTTGCATTTGTTCCGCTTATTCCTTTTTCTTCATAAACCCCGGCAAATTCCCACTTGTCATTTTCCTTTATATATTCAGTATAATATGATACTTGTGCTTCAATGCTTGTTTGCTGTTCCTCATGCTCTGTACTTACTCTACAATATGCACAAACTCGTAGCTTCTTCTGTTTCATTGTTATGCCCATGCCAGTAAATAAAGTGGCATAGGCTCAGTACCTCCCCCGAGTATTTATATAATTTACTTAGGCTCTTTTTCTATTACAATTCCGTTTATAAACTGAAATAATAAAGTATTATGTTTTGTAACGGTAATCTGTTTTATCACTCTTCTAAATAATTGTCCATCGAACTCTAGTTGATTCTTCTTTTCGTATATCGTCAGTTCTGTTTGAAGCTTTTCGTTCCAGTAATCAAAATCATCTATAGCTGCAGCTCTCCATACCTCATCAACTCTTTTTTTCAATAGCTCTCGGATTTTTTCTTCCGCCTTCATTGCCTCCGATTGGTTACTTTGTGCTTTCTGGAAGACACGGAGTGTTATTTGTATCTCCTTATCCAGTTGGGTTATCTTTTCGTTTATCACCAGTTTGAAAGAATTCGATATGTCTTTTGCATATATATCAAAATTCTTTTTGACTTGATTTAATACTTCGATAAATTTTTGTTCTAACTGCTTTTCTTCTAGCGCTATACTCCTGCAATAAACCTTCCCGCCTTTTACATAGCTCGTGCACCTCCATAAGTGTCGTATACTTGTTTTGCTTTTACTGGTTTGTCTTTTAAATATACCTCCACACACCTCACATATAACTTTGCCACTGAATGGATACTGTGCTCTTTGCTCTGCACGATTTGCTAAACTATACTTTTTATATCTAATATTTTTCCCCGTTATTATTTGGTTTGCTTTTTCAAGGGTTTCTTTTGAGATTATTGCAGGAAAAGTTTCATCACCAATATATTTTGCATTACCCACAATACCGAATAATGGACCTTTTGTCCACTTTGTTTTGTTTTCGGAAGGTTTAACGGCTTCTTGGTTTAGCCATGATAGGATTCCATCTTCATTTACTCCTTCGCATGCCATTTCAAATATCTTTTTAATATATACGCTTTTTTCTTCATCAATAACTGGTAGTCCATTATTCCCTAAAGTATATCCATATGGCAGGTGCCTATTGTTTATCGTCCCACCGCCTATAAACCCGTCTAGCTCCATACCATTTTTAAGTCTAAAGCATAAGTTATTTCTTGATTTAACAACTATATCTTTAACAATTGCGTTAAAACAAGCTTCATCAAACTCATCTATAAGACTATGGTTTTTGATGAATTCTATACTTTTATCCGTTTCCACAAGTGATATGTCTTTGTTAACCATATCCATTGAAATTGTCTGCTTTCTTGTCTTAAGCTCATTAAGTTTTGTTTTGATTTCATTGATTTTCCGAGTAAATAGAACAGGCTCAAGATGTCCCTTTGCCAGCAACATTTGTAGCATACTTTCTTTCTCTGACAACTCAATTATCTGATTATCTATGTCATATATTTTTGTCCTGTCTGCGGTAGATTGTACAAGTGTTTTTAGATATGTCTTATGAGGCAATAGAAGTGTTCTCCAATTTGAATATAGTTTATTATACATGTCTATAAATGCTAGAATAACTCTATCCTCTCTTACTGCACTCATCTCACAAGATTCTAAATACTCACTGTACTTGCTTTTGCAAATCAATGCTATATACTTATATTGTTTTGTTGATTGGCAAGTCATTCTTATAAAGGTTCTCCCGCAATTTCCGCAGATAACCTTTCCAGTTAACGGATAGCGGTTTGCCATCTTTTTGATTGCTTCCTCATCTATACCTTTTTCTTTTCTCCTTATTTCAAGCAGTTCCTTTACACGTTCAAAATCCTCTCTTGATATGATTGGCTCGTGGTTGTTTTTTATGTAGTATTGAGGCAGTTCACCTTTGTTACGTTTCCTTTTGAATGTAACACTATCTGCGGTGATTGTTTTTTGAAGTAAAACATCACCACAGTATTTTTCATTGGTTACCATTCTTCCAATTGTTGACGAACGCCATTTCACTCCTGTTATAGTTGTTATATTTTCTTCATTTAAACTCCTTGCAATGCTACCTGTTCCTTTACCACCAAGATATTCTCTAAATACCCTTTTTACAATTTCTGCTTCAGCTTGATTAATAACCAGATCTCCGTTTTCATCCATGTCATAGCCCATGAATTTTATACGTGATATTTGAAACTTGCCTTGCTTGTATCTTTTCTGGTTGGACCACCTTATATTTGATGATATTGAAGCTGCCTCTTCTTGCGCTAAGGAGCTGAGGACAGAAAGGATCAATTCGCTCTCCTGCGATACGGTGTTTATATTCTCCTTCTCGAAATATACAGTAACTCCTAAAGATTTTAGCTTTCTTACGGTTTCTATACAATCAGCGGTATTTCGCGCAAACCTTGAGATGGACTTTGTAATCACCATATCTATTCTGCCATTTTCACAATCATTAATTAGTCTCATGAATTCAGGCCTTATTTCTTTTTTGGTACCACTTATACCTTCGTCTGCGTAAATCCCGGCTAACTCCCATTGGTCGTTGCTTTTAATATATTTTTTGTAATGGCTAACCTGTGCCTCGAATGAATTTTCCTGTTCCTTATGCATGGAACTGACTCGGCAGTACGCGCAAACTCTAGTTTTTCTGTTACTAGATGCATCGCTCTCAGTATTACTTTTTTCAATAACAGTAACATTTTTCACTACTATTTCCTCCCCTTCTTCTAAAGTAGTGCTGCTATGTTACCGTACTAATTTTGCGAATTCAAGTATGACATTTATGTTTCTTTTAAATTAGATATATTCATGTTTTTTGAAGGTACATTTTTGAAGCGTTTAAGTAAAGTACAATAAAAATCCCCCAATTGAAGTAGCTTCGGTTGAAGGATCAGTTGTCCATTAGTTTGCTATTTAGTTATGTATAGCCCTTACTTTTTACATGTGAAGTTTGTTAATAACACCAAGCAAATATTATTTGATTAGTTCTTCTTTTTCATTGGTTCATATATCATTATTTCTTTTTCAATTTTAATTCCGTTTATAAATTGGAACAGTAAAGTATTATGACTTGTAAAGGTAATCTGTTTTACTACTCTTTTAAATAATTCTCCGTCGAATTCTACCTGCTGTTTTTTGTATGTCATCAGCTCTTTTTGAAGTTTTTCATTCCAATAATCAAAATCATCTATATCTGAAGCCTTCCATATCTCCTTAGTTCTTTTTTTCAATAATTCATGGATTTTTTCTCCCACCCTCATTGCATCCGACTGGTTACTTTGTGCTTTATGGAAGTCATCGAGTTTTCCTTGTATCTCCTTGTCCAGTTCGGTTATCGTTTCGTTTTTCGCAGGTTTGAAAGGATTTGACATGTCTTTTACATATTTATTAAAATTCTTTTTAAGCTGATTTAATACTTCGATAAATTTTTGTTCTAACTCACTTTCTTCAATTTCTATACTCCTGCAATAAACCTTTCCTCCTTTGATATAGTTCCGGCACCTCCATAAGTGAAATATAGCAGTTTTGGTTTTCCGATTTTTTCTTGTAAATGTACCTCCACATACCTCACATATAACTTTTCCACTAAGTGAATAATTTGCTCTTTGCTCTGTACAATTTGCTATACTATTCTTTTTATATCGGATATATTTTTCCCTTTTTATTTTATTCAATTTTTCTAAGGTTTCATTTGATACTATCGCAGGAAAAATTTCGTCACCTGCATATTTTTTGTTCTCCAAAATACTATATATTACACCTCTCCCCCACTTTGATTTGTTTGTGGCGGTTTTAACACCTTCTTGGTTTAACCATGATATGATTCCACTTTCACTTATCCCTTCGCTAGCCATTTCAAATATCTTTTTAATATATACTCCTTTTTCTTCATCAATAACTGGTAGTCCATTATTCCCACGAGTATATCCAAACGGTAGGTTCTTACAGAACATCGTCTTCACCCCCCATAAATTCATCAAGCTCCATACCGTTTTTTAGTCTAAAGCACAAGTTGTTCTTTGATTTTACAACTATGTCTTTAACTATAGCATTAAAGCAAGCTTCATCAAATTTATCTATAAGACCATGATTTTGGATGAATTCTATACTTTTCTCTGTTTCCATAAGTGCTATATCTTGGTTAACCATATTCGTTGAAATGGCCTGCTTTCTTGCCTTAAGTTCATTAATTTTTGTAGTAATCCCATTGATATTCTGGTTAAAAAGAGCAGACTCAATACATCCCTTTGACAGAAGTACTTGTTGCATACTTTCTTGCTCTGCCAACTCAATTATCTGATTATCTATATTATTTATTTCTGTCCGGTCTGCTGTAGATTGTACAAGTGTTTTTAGATATGTCCTATGTGGTAATAGAAGTGTTCTCCAATTTGAATACAGTTTGTTGTTCATATTTATAAAGGCTTGATGAAGTCCTTTTTGCATGATTGGTCTTGAGTTGCATTCTAGTATCTTCTCTGCTTCAGTGGATGCACAAACATATGCCACACTTTGATATTTCTTTGAGGGGTTGTTTAAAGATCTTTTGTAATGGTTTCCGCAGTTTCCGCATATAATCTTTCCAGTCAACGGATAACGTTTTCTCATCTTTTTTATTACTTCCCCATCTATACCTTGTTCCTTTTTTCTTATTTCAATTAGTTCCTTTACTCGTTCAAAGTCCTCTCTTGATATAATTGGCTCATGGTTGTTTTTTATGTAGTATTTAGGCAGTTCCCCATTATTGCGTTTTCTTTTAAATGTAACACTATCTGCTGTGATTGTTTTTTGAAGCAAAGCATCCCCGCAGTACTTTTCATTACCCAACATCCTCCTAATTGTTGAGCCATACCATTTCGTACCAGTAATAGTTGGTATATATTCTTCATTTAGAGTCCTAGCAATCCCAGCGCTTCCCTTACCTCCAATATATTCTCTAAATATTCTTTTTACAATTTCTGCTTCAGCTTGATTAATAATCAGATCCCCATTTCCATCCTTGTCATAGCCCATGAATTTTGCAGTTGCTAATTGAAACTTTCCTTGCTTGTACCTTCTCTGGTTAGCCCACCTTATATTTGATGACATTGAAGCTGACTCTTCCTGCGCCAAGGAGCTGAGGACAGAAAGGATGAGTTCACTCTCTTGCGACATAGAGTTGATATTCTCCTTCTCGAAATATACAGTAACCCCTAAAGACTTTAGCTTTCTTATAGTCTCTATACAATCAGCGGTATTTCGCGCAAACCTTGAGATGGACTTTGTAATCACCATATCTATTCTGCCGTTTTCACAATCATTAATTAGTCTCATGAATTCAGGTCTTATTTCCTTTTTGGTTCCACTAATCCCTTCATCAGAGTAAATACCAGTAAACTCCCATTGAGAGTTGCTTTGAATATATTTTGTATAATGGCTTACCTGTGCTTCAAATGAATTTTGCTGTTCCTTATGCATGGAACTAACTCTGCAGTACGCACAAACTCGTATTTTCCTATTATCAGCCTTTTCACTCTCCCTACTGCTTGCTTCAATAACAGTAACCTTCTTCACTACTCTCTCCTCCTCTTCTTTTAAGAAGTAGTGCTATGTTACCGTACTAATTTGGGGAATTCAAGTTAAATATATATGCCTCTATTTAGTTAATGCAATTTGCTAAAATTACTGCTGAGTATGGAATGGAAAATTTGGGGAAACGATTTGCTTATCTACGAGAAGTTGCCGAATGATCTGCAATTTGACTTGTATGGTCTACTGAGGTAAAAAAAATCCGATTAGTTATAGGATTGACATAGAGAAGCACCCCTTAGTAAACTATTTTATAATAGTCTCTGACTTTGGGGTGCAGTTGAAATTGGCATTGCTAATTAATAAAACTTAATACCTATCAGGTAGAAATATTATCCTAATTACATTTGATATACTATTTTTGCAAACTTTTTAAATCTTCAGGTAAAAGCATCGACGCAAATTCTGACGGATCTTTTTCTATGTATTCAATACCATTGACAATCCACTTATCGTTATCTTTAGTGTACTTAATTTTAACAATTTGATTATTTTGCAATTTGTGTTCACTAATTGCATCTTTTTTCGATCCATTTGCAATTACACAATAAGGATCAATATTTTTAACATCATCGCCAGTACTTTTTCCTATGTTTATTTTATTAAATTCTTCACGGTTAAAAAGCTTTTTTAATCTCCATATGTTTCTGACAATACCATCCTTATCATAAAAAACAAACAATTTACTTTCATCATCCATATTCCTAATTTCATATGAATAATCATCGGCAGATCGTACAATGTCAGGATTACCATATAAATGTTGTATCGAATCTTTTTTGTTAACAAAAGATAAACTTCGTCTTATCTCATATGGGAGGTTTATCTTGTCAGGTATTTTCTTCTCCGCATCTTTCATGTATTGTTCAGAATTATCTGTGTTTTCTTTAATATCATTAGTACTTTGACTTGTATGCTTATTAACACCACATCCGCAAAGGGCTAAACTTATTACCACTGCAAAAATTATAATTCTATTAATTTTCATATCAATTTAAAACCTCCCTCAAATATTTGGGGTTCAAAAGATATACTTAATTTGATACAGCAATATAAACAGTTGCACTATTATAATAATTTGAGTAACCCGCAGCATTCCAACTAAATGTGCTTGGATTTATTTGTCCATCATTTATCGATGGGTTAGAGCCGTGTTTTTCTGACCAATCTCCATTACTGTGCTGTAACATAAAGTGATAATCTGCTTCACCATATTCTTGTAATATACTCCCATCACCATCGAAATCATGCATGCCAGTTCTAACAGCTATCCTTCGTTCAGAAGAACTTATTGTTGAAGTAGCACTAGTGATAAATCTGGCAGTTCTATAAAGCTTTTGTAAATCAGCAACAACATTATTTGCTATATTGTTTACGTCAAAGTAACTTCTTATCTGAGATTGAGTGTAGCCTGGCGGTAATGCTCCATTGGGGTTTGAAAGATCCCCAGGATTAAGCGCAAAATTAAATGCCATAGCGTAACCATAGCAATTAGGAGATGCAGTGTTAATTGCAGAATAAGGCCAAGCACAACCGTATGTTGTTGCAGTTGCACTAAGTGAAATTAAATCGTTCCATGGTTTAACAAAATCTATTAACTTTTTGTCCATTTGTTGTATATTTGCATAATCAAGGAGCTTATCAATAGAGTATCTATCTATTGTAGTTTGATAATTTAGTGATTTCTTTAATTCTTCGATATTAACCGTCGTTCCATTCTTGTCCTTTACTTCTAAATTATCATTAGCAGCAATAGTGTTTAAAGATATCAATAACAAGCATAACAATAACGTAAACGTAGCAATTACTTTTTTCATATGTATTTACCCTTTCTAGTATTTTACTTTTATTCATATTTTTGTTATTTATAATTGTACACTATCATTCATCAATATGTCAATCGTTCAAGAACCAACACCTAGAATTATAAACGAAAATAATAATTCATATAGATAGATACATATTTCAGTAGAAAAAAGTAATAAGTTTTTCGGGCATCTTTTCTCCTCAATAAAAATTGTTGCAAATAAATAGTATTGTTAAAAGGTTTTATTCAATTCCACACTCAATTTCCGACCCATCCAGCAAACCAACCATTAACCTGGAATCCTCATAAACTGTTATCTTCTCCACCAGCTTAAAATACAACTCAATATCAAACTGTTCCAATGGCTCAGCATCTTTAAAAATGTCAACTAATCTTTTGGCGGTGACTCTTTTAAGAATATCGCCCCTGTTAACCTGTTCCCCCCATTTGTCCATAAAGTATTCACTGTTTTCCAGTACTGCATTAAAAGCACTGACAAATGCAATATAAAGAACCTCGTCATTAATATGCCTGTTATCACAGCCCCTTCTTCCTTTAGTTGCATACTTATTATTACACTGCCACACTATCCTTCTTAGTCTTTCATTTGTTGAGTTCCATACCTTTCTGCCATAAACGCTTCCACAGCAGCCGCATATTATTCTTCCACCGAAAGGATTATCGGTTGTAGCATAGTCACCCCTCTTCAAGCCATATTTTTCGGCAAAGGCTCGCCTTCTCTCCTTCTCAAGCTGCACTGCTTCCCACGTTTCCTTCTCAATTATCGCAGGATGGCTTTCTTCCACATAGTACTGTGGAACTTCTCCGTTGTTTACGACTCTTTTCTTTGACAGAAAGTCAACTGTATAGGTCTTCTGTAGCAAAGCATCCCCTTTGTACTTCTCATTTGACAGCATCTTTCGTATGCTGCTTTCGTACCACTTTGCCAAGCCGTTCCAGTTGGGTACGCCTTCCCTCTCAAGCTCTTTGACTATCCTGTTTGGTCCTTTTCCATTTAGGTAATCAGTATATATCCTTCTGACGATTTTGGCTTGTTTCTCATTTATAACGAGGTTTCCGTTTTCATCCTTGTCATAGCCCACGAATTTTTTATGGTTTACTATGACCTTACCTTGCTCAAAGCGCCTCCTAATGCCCCACTTAGAATTTACACTTATGGAAAGACTTTCCTCTTGCCTTGAGACGTCGTTGATGATAATAAAACGCGAAATGCTTTCTTTTTTTAAGAAAACGACCCCCGGGGGTCGAAATTCTGATAATTTTATTATACCGTAAAATTTCTTATATTTTCTGTAACTATTTGTTTTAGAGAGTTTTACGGTTTTATATAAAACCTATACTCTCCAAAAATTGATTCGCGCATACCCTCTCTGACTTTTTCCCGCGCGTTTCCAATTAGTGCATACCCACCGTAAAATCAAGTACCCGACAATAGTAAATCCTTGAGCCATCTCGCCAAGCAGCTCACTTTTTTATACTCCTGAATTTTATTTATCACTTCTGCTGCATCCTCTTCCCGCCAGAATCTATCCCTGATATAGCACTTCTGACTACAGTACTTTCGGCTATTTGCTCCTAATGATTTGAATTCTGCTCCGCAATATTCACAAGTTAGTTTATACGATTTCCATAGAAAATAATTTTATAGTCAAATGAAGTAAGGCAGCTACCTATACTTATAGTTTACCAACATATTTCTGATGCTGCTTAAAGAGTGCTCTCCAGTATATCCTAATTATGACTCACTTTCTTTTAAATTCATTCTGACCTACTCGATATTTGTTACTCAGCAAATGTAATTTTATGTAATTATTTGCTATACTTTTACAAACATGAGTGTTATAATATGTAATAAATTACCATAAATAAGTATAGAAGGAAGCTGCTTGATAAATGCAGTTTTAATTTAATAAAAGTAATAGTAAGAAGTATTTATTTTAACAGAGATTAATAAACATTTTGAATAACTCTAATTTGTTAATAAAGACAAACTTAGAATTCGTTAAGGAATCAAAAATAGTTTCATAAAACTAGCTTTATTGGAAATAGCATAGTTAGTATTAAGGGCCCTATACTACTATGTTAAAGTACTTTAAATATAAGTATAAAAATTAGTTTTCTATTTTCTTAAAGGTTTTGGTTGTGAAGAATTTAGAAAATGTAAAAAAAGAAGGGAACAATGTTAATTATGAAAAAAATTTCTTTTAAATCAAGATGCTTAGTTTCATCGATTTTAATTGCGTGCATTACACTCTCTTTAACCTCCAACATATTTGCAAGTAACTTTACGAAGCGAATTCAGCCAATTAGAACCATTGAAATTACGCAGACATATGTTGATAAGTTGTTATCGGCTGGTGTCAAGCTTCACACTGAATCCAAAAAATTGAACACTCATAAAACAGAAATTAAACTTGTGTGGGGAACATCTGGCAATAATACACATAGGAATATAGTAGAACAAGCATTAACAATACTTAAAAATGATAAAGGTTCAACTTTTGGAAGTAAATTAGAGGAGTACTGCCCCGGTGAAGGAATTTATTATCTTGGCACTGATGAGATACTGTATTATAGTTGGTTTACCGATGATCTTGAGAATGATTCATCCTCCTATTTAGGTCACTTCTATGGAGAGGGCGGAGTAAACTATCTAGGTAATTCATCCCCCACTGCATACGAGAGATTCAATAATCACTACTATAATGCAGTTACAAAATACAAGTCAGGGGATAAACTAACAGCGTATCGTGAATTAGGAATGGCTTTACATTATTTAAGTGACTTAAACGCACCTCACCACGCTGCCAATAAAATTGCAGTATTATCCAAGCATACACAGTATGAAGATTGGGTTGATCAAAACATTAGTAGTTTTTTAATATCGAAATCATCATCGTCCTATTACGATTATGTCAATAACAGTACGCTTAAAAAAATGGCTGATGACTGGTCTAGTGCGGCTAGAGCAAACATTGATGCATGTAATAAAGGAATATTTTCTTTTGACAGCTCAAGTGCTTTCGCACCTACCAAAGCCATGTTAGCAACTACTCAAATGGCTGCTGCGGGATTACTCTATAGATTCATACTTGATAGAGAAAAATAAACGATTTAACTGATTGGTGGAAAGTAATTACCAAAAATGCGGGACCGTAATCATTATAAAGATATTTACATAAAGAAACCTAAATGCGGTATTAGAAGTCTTGTAGAGTACATGAATTTACGTCGAAAAAATTTTTGTTTTTAAACATTTTTGGGAACTACACCCCTTTATAAAATAGTTTTTACAAAGGGGTGCTTTTCATCAATACATTGATATTAATACAAATGAAAACAATTTATATAACGCTTACAATTATTATCTGACTTCTATTTTGTCAGAAAGGCTTATTACAAATGAAAACACCTCCAAAATGGTATAGATCTTACAATTTGGAGGTTTAGGATAAATATAAGAGGTATCTACTAGAACCTTAATATTGCCCTTTCCCCAATAAACTAGACACCTGAAACTCGTTATTTCTTCTTTTTTCATAGGGTATCGTAATATTTCATTTTTTATGCTACTTTTGCTTTTTGCAATGTATTATTATAATATTCTTCAGGTGTCAAATAGTTATTGGAGGCATGTATTCTCTGCCTATTATAAAATATCTCAACATACTCAAACACAGCTGCTCGTGCTTCTTGGCGGGTTGTGAAATGCTTCCCATAAAGCCATTCGCATTTCATTTTTCCCCAAAATGATTCCATTGGAGCATTGTCCCAGCAGTTTCCCTTGCGAGACATGCTGCATATAAAACCATACTTTTTAAGCAATAACTGGTAATCGTGTGAGCAGTACTGCGACCCTCTATCAGAATGTAAGATGACACCTGTTGGTCTTCCAGCACGTTGATATGCATCATTTAATGCGTTAATTACTAATTCCTTTGTCATTCTTTCACTCATTGACAGTCCAACTAACTTTTGCCCACATAAATCCATTATTCCTGCTATATATAGCCATCCTTCATCTGTCCACAGATATGTAATATCGCTTACCATTTTTTCATTAGGCTTATCCACAGTAAAATCACGATTAAGAATGTTTTCTGCTACTGGAAGCCTGTGATTGGAATTAGTAGTAGCCTTAAATTTCTTTGAAACCCTTGATTTTATTCCGTTTTCACGCATAATACGTTCTACTCTCTTATGGTTAACAGGTTTAGGACTTTTGTAATTAAGCTTTTGGGCAATCTTAATAGAACCATATACTTGTCCGCTTTTATTGTGGATAGCTTGAATTTCCGCTAACAGCTTTTTATTCTCTATTGCCCTTTGACTTTCGGGTCTTTTATCCCATGCATAGTAGCTACTTCTTGAAACACAAAGTACCTTGCACAGCTTCGCAACATTATATTTATAACAATTAGCCTTGATAAACTGAAATCTTTTTATTTTTGATTTCTGGCGAAGTAGGCTGCCGCTTTTTTTAGTATTTCATTTTCCTCTTTTAGATCCTTAATTTCTTTTTCTAATTTCCTCAATTTTTCATCTTCTGGCTTAAGATGCCCACTACCTGGAAATGCTGAATCTGGTGATTCTTTGTACTTGCTTACCCAACCATTAAATGTTGTAGGCTTTATTCCTAATTCTGCTGCTACCCTTGTTAAAGGCTCCCCAGATTTAAGATATCTTTTTACTGCTTCAATTTTAAAATCTGAACTATATTGTCGCTTACTCATGTTTACTATCTCCCTTTCTTTGTATTTAGTATAACACGAGTTTTTTGTGTCCATCAAATTGGGTAAGGGTCATATTACTTCTATCCTCTTATCAAAACATCATTAACTACTTTCCCATCATTTATATCTATCCTACGGTTAGTGTAATCAGCAATATCCGGGTCATGTGTAACTATTATTACAGTTTTACCTTCTTTATTTATTTCGCCAAGAAGCCCCAACAGGTCTTTACCAGTTTTTTGGTCAAGTGCACCTGTTGGCTCATCAGCCAGAATAATATCTGCATCACTTACAAGTGCTCTTGCTATAGCGACTCTTTGTTGCTGGCCACCAGATATTTGGGCAGGTTTTTTCTTTGCAAGTTTTTCTATACCTAATCTTGACATATAATAGTTTATTTTTTCTTTTCTTGCTTTTCCAGACATTTTTCTGCAAGTGAGAGGTAGGTCAATGTTTTCATATACATTATAGTCCTTGAGTAAAGCAAAATGCTGAAATACAAAACTGACAGTTTGATTCCTTATTTTGCTTAAGTCCTTATTAGATAAATTCTTTAAAGTCTTTTCTTTAAGCAAATATTCACCGCTACTTAGAATATCCATACATCCAACAATATTAAGTAACGTTGATTTACCTGAGCCGGATGGCCCCATTATTGATATAAATTCTCCATTTTCAATTTTTAGGTTAATGTTGTCTAAAGCTATTGTTGAATTTTCACCTTTACCATATATTTTTACAACATTTCTTAATTCAATAATTGACATTTACTCCTTACCTCCAATCAATTCTCGTGGCTGTAATCTTTTTAGTCTATAAACAATCGCTGTAACAGGTGGCAAACTCATTAGAAGTGAAATACCTAAAACTCCTACAATAATAGGAAATGATACATAATATCCATCTGGAGCCAAATCTGACAAAAGTGAGGATGATAGATTAATTGTACATACTGCAAATATTGAAGCCAGCAAAGATGACATTATAATAATAAATAATACTTCGGTGATGAAAAGTTTTTGTATTTGATTAATTGAATATCCAACTGCAATCCTTATTCCAATTTCCTTCAATCTTGAAACTAATGATGACATCATAACAGAAGCTATACATAGTGAAGTCATTAATATAAAAAATAGTGAAAATATAAGCCACTTTATATTTTCGTTAATAATTTCCTGTTGGTACTTTTTAAGTTCATCGCTAATAGTCCTAACTTCAACTGAGAGTCCTTCCTTATTTGCAATCTCAATCATATTTGTCATAATCTTTGGAACTGTTTTTGAACTTTTTACAATGCAATAATAACTGGATTTCATCATCCCCTGTATAAATGGGAAGTAGTCACCATCGTTTGAAGCAATAACAATTTTATTATCCAAGTATTCTAACACTCCATCTGATAGAGAAGACATGAACCAAGTACTACGTTCTTTCAGAGCACCAATTACTTTATATTTCTTTTTATTGTTGCTATCATATAATTCATCCCCAATATTTACTACATTATACTTTATAAAATTGTACCCAACAAGAATAGGTACAATCAAGTTATCCGATGAAAAGTCAGTATTCTCAAAGTTTCGTCCCTCGACTATTTGTAATGATTTTAACTCTTGTAATCCCTTTTCTATCTTAACTGCTGAAAATTCTTCCGGAATACCAAGAATATCTTTTTGCTCACTCTTCATCTTTTTTAATTCAGGGCTGTTGGCAAGAGTACTAAAAATTACTGTATTATTAGTATTGAAATACCCCATTGAATCAATACCTGATTGTTTTAATATTTGCCCTCTGAATGAAAAGTATTTTTCAGGAGTAGCTGAGTCAGCATTAATTTTCACATGTATAATTTGGCTTGCATTCGGTTTTATGTTTTTGTGAACTGTTATGTCAAAATAAAATATTTTTTGAAAAGTACACGCAATACTTATTAGAAATAATATAGAGGTAACCACTTGTAAAGACACAAATAGTACTGAAAGTTTTCTTTTCGATAGACTTTTTATGACCAATTTAATATTATTCATTTCCTGCCTCCTAGAGCTTCATTGCCTCTACCGGTTGGATCTTCAGAGATTTTAGCACAGGCCAAACCGATGTTAAAATTGCTGTTAAAACTATGGCGACTAAACCCACTATTATATTTTGTATATACAAAATTATTGTATAACCCATAATTTGATTTATGTAGAGATTTAGTATTGCCTGAATGATAAGTCCAATTATAAATGCAAGTGAGGATATTCCTATCATTTCCTGAAATATAAGCAAAGCGATGGTGAAGTTCGAATGTCCAAAAGCTTTTCTAACACCAATTTCATAACGCCTTTGTTCAACCCAAAAAGAAACCATATTTATAGCATATACTACCGAAACAATATATCCTAATATACTAATAATAAGAAGAATATCAGGATTTAGAGCCATTTGGTAAATCATATTCTCACTGCCTAATCTCTTTACATCTAATATTTCTGCATTGGGGTAAATACTTTTGGCTTTTAAAAGAATATTATTGACTTCATCTTGTGTATCTTTTTTGCTATTATAAATAACAAATGAACCATTCCCACTTTCTATATATTTGCTGCTTGCAAGCTTTGGTAGTGAAGCCAAAGGCATAAAAACTCTTGAATCCCATAACGACTTTTTATCTTTAAACCCCACAGTACCTATTACCTTATATTTATCTCCATAAATTTGCACAAAACTTTGTCCGTTTATTTTTTGTACATATTTTTTTATCTGTTTACCTATGAGTACTACCTTCGACCCCCTTTGTACTTCTTCAGGAGTGTAATATCTTCCTTGGGAGAGTGGGTAATGCCATCCTGTATCTCCACGAAACCATTCAGCACTTACTTCAAAATAATTATCAACTCCTGCATTGTCAATATTAAATAACATGCTATTCATAAAAGCACCAGTACCTTTTTCTAAACTTCCTAATATATTCGTGGTGTCTTTTATTGAAACTATATCTTCACTATTCAAATTTAAAATAAACATAAGTGCGTTCGGAGGTGCACTTTCCATTTTATCCGATTGAATATTAACAATTTCCGACACAAAACTTGTACCTATTGATATCATTAGCATAGATATTATAAGACCAAATAGTAAGAAACACGCTGTTACAGGTGCTCCTTTTATACGCTTAAAAGTTGTTATCATGATTCCATACATACCAAATATACCCCTTATTGCATTTGAAAGGGCGGTAATAAACCGCCCTCGTAAATTTTATGTACAAACTCCTTACCAATCAGTCATTTCACAGACACTAATTGTAGATGTAATCTTAGTACCATCCATATGATAAACCCTGTGGTCTGACTTATATTTCCACACGCCTATTACCGCTCCTCTTACAGAAGCAGACGTATCACCTGTAGTGCTATCAACCGTGTGATAGCTGTCAGTAATGTTCTGACATTGGAAAAGGTATACTCCAATTTTATGAGCAGTTCTTCCACTCCAACTTGTAGAAGCTTGTGCTGTATCTGTACCACCAAGATCAAAGTCACAACTGAGTCTACATGTTACTGTTTGCCCATCATGTGTAGGACTCTCTGATTGTGTCTCTGCGTAAACTGAAAGACTACTTACCAGTAATGTTGCTGCTACTGCAAGAGTAGCTATTTTCTTTTTCAGTATCATAACTGACCTCCTGTTTTTTAGCCTAATCTGTCGACAATTAAACTTAAATTTTAGCAATGTTTACCTTTTATTGTAAAAGTATACATATTGGTCAACTTCCAATATTATCCTATATTACTTACTTCTTGTCAACTAATCCTTGATATGATTTACAACATTTCATTATAGTTAATCAATAAATATCTCATCTTTTTTTATTTAAAGTAGATAACAAATTCCCCAGAATTTGCTCAAGAAACTACAATTAAAGATGAGTATTGTAATACCGTTACTGGAATGAAACAAGTGAAAACTAAATCAATTATTCAATCAACTCAAGCAATAAAGAAAATTCCAACTGGAATAGTTAGTCCAATAGATACTGGGCCCAAATAATGCCCGTCAATCTAAAATTAGCAACATAAAGTGGACACCAAAAGTATGACACATTAAAATCTTTATTGAGAGGACGTGTTCGCATGGTTCACAAATTTGGTAACAGATATACTTAACAATTTGAACGGGACTGTAAATAATTTTGTGTATGAAGCCTTTCAAACTCAATGATGGCTAAGTATTTCCAAAGTATTTACTCTCAAAAATTTAATACTATATTTCAAATTATTGCCAGATTATTCTATTTTTATGCATTATTTAGATTAAATCTGGCAATAATTATTTAATAATGGTATTTCTATGCTTATACCTGTATTTTGAAGGTCTAGCCCGTCCGGCAATGAGGACGAGCCCTTCAGGGCGGTGGGGGCTTTGCTCTATGTTTTAAATATAGTTATCCAGTCTCCCATCGTACATAATCATTAATTGACTCATGACCTGATCCCAATTCCGGTATCGTTGAGTCCATTTTTTTATTACATTCATTGATGCCAAATAAAGCATCTTTTCAAGAGAAGTATCAGAAGGAAAAACGGATTTTGTCTTAGTAACTTTTCTGAACTGCCGATGCAATCCTTCAATTATATTGGTTGTATATATTATTTTTCTTATCTGCTCTGGGAACTTGTAATATGGTGATAAAACTTCCCAATTGTTTTCCCAACTTTTAAATGCATATGGATAATCCTTGCCCCATTTGTTTTTCAGGTACTCAAACCGGTTTAATGCTATTTCTTCACTGGGGCTTGTGTAGACAGTTTTAAAATCCTTTGAAAAAGCCTTCAAATCCTTATATGAAACATATTTAAATGAGTTTCTTAGTTGATGAATTATACACCTTTGAATTTCTGACTTTGGAAAAGCAGCTGCAATAGCTTCTTTGAGCCCTGTAAGTCCGTCCACACAGAATATGAGTACATCTTCTATACCTCTGTTTTTAAGGTCATTTAACACACCTAACCAGAACTTGGAGGATTCGTTCTCTCCAATCCATATTCCAAGGATATCTTTCTTACCTGAAATATCTACACCCATAACAACATAAGCAGCTCTATTTACTATTTGTCCATCAGTTCTTACCTTGTAATGGATAGCATCCATAAATACAAAAGGATAGATAGCCTCAAGGGGCCTACCTTGCCATTCTTTTATTTCAGGAAGGATTCTTTCAGTTATTTTACTAACCATTTCAGCAGAAATATCTATTCCATAAAGCTCTTTAACCTGATCGTGAATATCTCTGGTAGACATGCCTCGGGCATAAAGAGAAATCACCTTATCCTCAATTCCTGATACATCCCTTTTGTACTTGGGAACTATTTTAGGCTCAAACTCACCTTTTCTGTCCCTTGGAATATCAATCTGTACAGGGCCGAATTCACTCTTTAGTTTTTTTGTTGAGTAACCGTTTCTACTGTTGTCGGTAATTTTATGTCTTGACTCATCTCGGGAATACCCAAGAGAAACATCCATTTCGGCTTCAAGCATTTCCTGAAGAACATCTTTAAATGCCTCCTTTAAAAAGGAGATTATTTCTCCGGGATTTTTAAAATCATTCTCCGCAATTATTTCCTGTACTAACTCTTTTGATAATACGCTCATAAAAAATACTCCTTTCTGGTTAATACTTAAATTCTTAACCATAAAAGAGTATTTCCTATGTTTCATACACAAAATTATTTACAGCGTCCATGAATTCAGGTCTTATTTCCTTTTTGGTTCCACTAATCCCCTCATCTGAGTAAATTCTAAAAAACTCCCATTGGTCGTTGTTTTTAATATATTTCGTGTAATGGCTTGACTGTGCTTCAAATGAATTTTGCTGTTCCTTATGCATGGAACTGACTCTGTAATATGCATAAACTCGTATTTTCCTATTATCAGCCGCTTCGCTCTCACAATTGCTTGCTTCAATAACAGACTTTCTTCACTACTCTCTCCTCCTCTTCTTTTAAAAAGTAGTGCTATGTTACCGTACTAATTTGAGGAATTCAAGTGTGATATTTATGGTTATCTAATTAAATTCAATTCGCATTAATTTTAGATGTGCGTGCTGAAGCATATAAGGATATTCTGCTATCGATGTCACGTCTTTACATGGCAAAGGGATTTAAAATTCGTTCGATGTTAATATTGTCCTAGTTACCTTAATATGTACAAAAATAATCCTTCAGTTGAAGTTAAACTGAAGGATTTTCATTTACGATAATCACAAGCATTTCTTATTGTTTAATTATTTTAAGAATGACTGTACTTTAGTCTTGCTTTTTATGTCTTTTACTTTCTGATTATAAAATTCAGAGAATTTAGAATTAAGCTCATTTTGATCTTCTATCTTATTATCCTTTTTAAACTTTTGCTTTAATGCATTTTTATATGCTCCGCATGTCAAAGCCTTTTTATAAGCAGGTTTGACACTTTCCCAGTATTCATCCTCACTCATATTTAACCCGCTAAAGTATTCCTTAAATGCTTCATATTGTTTACTGTCCATCTTTATTTGTTCCTGAGCTGATTTTATAGCAGCTTCAACCTGTTGGTCAGATACAAGAAACCCCTCCTTAATAGCTTGCTTATAAACTATTTGGCGATCAACTATTTTATTCAATATTTCCTCATCTGATAGTTTATTTTCATAATCTATTATTAATTTGTACGAGTCAAACCCTTTTTTTGTTATTTTTTCCCCATCAATAGTTGCAACTACGTCTTTACCAGCATTAGATAAAGCCTGTGATTGTTCTATTCCAAAGAGTTTCGCAACACTCTCACTTTTTGCAGATGTATACCCGACTACACCGCATATTAAAATACCTGCTGTAACCACTATGCTAATTACCACTTTTTTATTATTATTACTTTTCATAATAGACACTCCTCCAAACATTATATAATAAGTACTGTACTAAAAATTTACTGACACATTAATTGTTCTTGTGCTAGGTTGCAAATAAAGTGGCGGTAAAATAACTGCATCTGGAGCCCAAAAGGTTCCATATGATGAAGCAGTCATAGGTGAATATGGGAATGTCACGGTTGTATTTTTTGATTGGCAATCCCAAATCCAATCAGGATCAACTAATACATTGCCATCATACGATAAAGATTGGTATCCAAGGCTAGTACTACCACTACTATAAGTAATTTTGGGACTAGCAGTAACGTTTAAATCGTAAGAATAATAAGGAGATTCACCATTCCAATTTTGAGCACATGCAAAGACTGATTGCCTGCTTATACTGTACATTGTTGATTGTGGTTTTACATATTCACATGTAACTCTTACCAAACAATTTGCAGTGCATGCAATTATTGCCGATCCTCCTTCTTCATATTCACCAATTCCCCACAGTTGAGCACTCTGACTATAATTCGTTGCTGTCGTAGCAAATGCTAACGAATTAAAAGTTAACGTAATAATTACCACAAGTACCACAATGCTAGCTTTCTTACTAACTCTAAAATTGCTTTTGTTCATCTAGTTAGACCCCTTTTCCAAAGTATAATATGTGTAATTCTATTACTATGCTACCATTAATTTACATACTTGTAAATTATATTGTAAAATTTGGAGATTATCTAGCCTGTTTTTGAAATTTTATGGTATCAATAGAACTGAGATCTAGCACATAAAATTATTCCCTTAGGCACAGAAGGGGTGTTCTTGGGTGTTTTTAAATTCCACACTCAACTTCCGTTCCATCCAGCAAACTAACAATCAATCTGGAATCCTCATAGACTGTTATCTTCTCCACCAGATTAAAATACAACTCAATGTCAAACTGTTCTAATGGCTCAGTCTCTTTAAAAATGTGTCAATGACGGTGATAAAATGTAAGAAAACAGCGGTTAAATTTTGTATGTATATGGTGGTAACAAAATAACTTGTGATACACTTCAAATAAAACTTGGGGTGTACAAAGAATGAAAGGAAACTACTGGATGGAAATACGAAATGATCGCAAGAAAGGATTATCTTACACAGAGATTGCAAGGAAATATCATATGGATCCACGTACTGCAAAGAAATATGCAGAATCAGATATAAAACCTGTCTATCAGCTTACTGGTCCCAAACCTTCTAAATTAGACTCTTACAAGCACCAGATCGATTTATGGCTAGAAGAAGCACCATTTAGTGCAGTAAGAATTCATGAAAAGCTTCTAGAACAAGGCTGTAACTGCAAATATACCATAGTCCGTGAGTATGTTTCATCAAAAAAACAGGACTTAAATCAAAAAGCCACTGTCCGATTTGAAACGATGCCTGGACTTCAGGGACAGGTTGACTGGGGATTCTTTGAAAACTATAAGGTACTGGAAAATGGAGAATATAAAAAGCTTTACTGTTTTCTCATGGTTTTAGGGTATTCTAGAATGAGATATATTGAATTTGTAACAGATATGAGTACTTCAACACTAATACGTTGTCATGTAAATGCTTTTCGATATTTTGGAGGATATCCTGAAGAAATATTATACGACAATATGAAACAAGTTGTTGTAAAGCGATTATTAAAACAAGCTGACAGTGAACTCAATAGACAGTTTGAAGATTTTGCAGGATTTTATGGATATAAGCCTGTTCTATGTAGACCATATCGCGGACAGACAAAAGGAAAAGTAGAACGAACCGTTGCGTATGTTAGAGACAACTTTATGACAGGTATAAAATACGCTTCTCTCGATGACTTAAATGGACAGGCGTATGCATGGTGTAATAAGGTTAACAGCAAGGTTCATGGAACTACCAATGAACGTCCTATTGATCGATTGAGAGATGAGATGTTATCTCCATTAAAAAGAGAATACATAATAGACAAAATTAATCTTCGAAGAGTTGAAAAAGACTGCCTTATCAGCTATGCCGGTAATAAGTATTCTGTACCAGCAGAATATGTAGGCAAAGATGTGGCAGTCATTGTCCTTCAAAATATGTTAGCTGCATATTTTCAAGGAAAACAAATATCAATTCATAAATTATCATACAGTAAAAACACCTTAAACGTCAACAAAGAACACTATAAAACAATGTTGGTTAAACAGAGTTTTGATATAGAAAACACACTTCTACATAATCCAGATATTGTAGATTTTCCATCTCCAAAACATTCTCTTAAACAGTATGATGAGCTGATGGGAGGAGTAACATTTTGAGTGAACTAGCTTACGAAAGAATCAAGAACAACCTTGAAACATTAGGAATGAGAAATACACTTACGATTATTGATAATTACTTAGAGCAAGCCATTCATGAAAAGAGAAATATCGTCGATATCTTAGATCATATTTTCACAGAAGAAGCCAAGTCAAAGAAATCAAGAGCTGTGGAAAATCAAATTAAAATGTCAGGATTTCCATATAAAAAGACACTTGACATGTTTGACTTTGATTTTCAACCTAGCATTAACAGAGAGCAGATCATGGAACTTGCGACCATGCGCTTTGTGGAAAATAAAGAAAATGTTGTTTTTCTAGGTACTCCTGGTGTTGGCAAAACACATCTTGCTGTAGCACTTGGAATGATTGCTGCAGAGCATAGATATTCCACTTATTATATTAACTGCCATAACTTAATTACGCAGTTGAATAAAGCCCATTATGAAAATAGACTTCAGGAACGATTGAAGAACTTTGCCAAATACAAGGTACTAATCATTGATGAAATTGGATATCTTCCAATGGATATTCAAGGTGCAAACTTATTTTTTCAATTAATAGCCAAACGATATGAAAGAAATACAACCATATTTACTTCAAATAAAGCTTTTTCAGCATGGAATGAAGTATTCTCAGATATAACTATTGCCTCCGCTATTCTTGACAGAATTCTACATCATTGTCAAGTTGTAAGTATTAAAGGTGAAAGTTATCGTCTAAAGGAACGAAAGGAGATGATGACAGGAAGTACCACAATGGTAAATACATTATTTAAGACTAAGGAATAATTTTTTTGCCATAAAACAGCAAAATTTAAACGCTATAAAATTATAAAATCGAAACGTCATTGACAGTATTTTACTATGCCATAAATTGAAAGTCAATATTTACTAATAGATTTTTAATTAGTTCTTTCTTTTGATGCACCAATAATAGCTGTTTTGTCTATTTCATTGCATAGTTCCTCCTAACACTTTAGCTTTCACGTGGATATGCCATATACAAGAGAGCATTTACAATTGCCGCCGCCACATTACTGCCGCCTTTTCGCCCTCTTGCAACGATATAAGGAACACCGCTTTTCATAATAAGCTCCTTTGACTCGACGACATTCACAAAGCCTACTGGTACACCAATAATTAAAACAGGTTTTATTTTATTGCTTTTTATCAATTCATCCAGCTTGATAAGGGCTGTGGGCGCATTGCCTATAGCAAAAATAAGAGGCTTGTCCAATTCTGCCGCCTTTTCCATAGATACACTCGCACGGGTTGAATTTTGCTCTTTCGCCTTTCTTGCAACATCTTCATCTGCCATATAGCAATATGCCTTGCCGCCGGCTTTTGCCAAAGCAGCCTTGTTGATACCGGATAAAGCCATTTTGGTGTCTGTTACAATGTCAACCCCTTTCTTAATGGCTTCAAGCGCAATATTTATTACATTTTCGGAAAAGCAAAGATTATGAAGATAATCAAAATCCGCAGTAGTATGAATTACTCTCTTAACAATAGGCGCAACCTTCGCGTCCAGTTCAATATCTCCAATTTCCTGAGTTATTATTTTAAAGCTTCTCTTTTCAATTTCATCGGGTCTATACAATTTCATCAATATTCAATCCCCTCTCGTGCTTTAACACCACTATCAAATGGATGCCTGATTTTTTTAATTTCAGAGATATAATCGGCCAAACCAAGCAATTCCCCATCAGGATTTCTCCCTGTAAGAACTACTTCGGCATGGAGCGGCTTGGTCTTCAGAAAGTCCACTACTGCTTCTTTGTCAATAAGGTTTTTTTCTATTGCTCCAATAAGCTCGTAGAATATGATAAGGATTTTTTTATCACATGATATAACTTCAATAGCTTTTTCAAAGATTCTGTTATTTTCTATTTTAAGTGCCGCTTTCTCCTCATCGTTTAATTGCCAAGTAAATTTGCCCGGTTTTTTACTTCTTAAAATTAATACATTTTCCATTTTATCCAAAATGTTCAATTCACTTGTATTCCATGACTTTAAAAACTGAGCCAGAATTACCTTATAGCCGCTGCCGCAGGCACGCAATGCAAGTCCCAACGCTGCTGTCGTTTTCCCTTTCCCGTCGCCGCAATAAATATGAATCAACCCGTTCATAGAGTAACACCTTCATCAATAATTTTATAAATATACTTCATATCGAGAGATTTGCGGAGCTCATCTGCCAATTTGTCATATTCCCGCTCTTTATGCGCTTTAACGTCACAGCTTAAGGTTTCATTGTATTCAAGACCTTTTTTGTTGTACAAAGCTTTTATAATGGTCTTTAAAACCTCTTCGCTGTCAAAAATTCCATGGACATAGCTGCCATAAACATTCCCCTGGCAAAGCCCGTCGGTTTTCTCACCGCCGTCCATGCTTTTCAGCATCGACAAAAAGCCTTCAGCCTTTGTTATACCCATATGTATTTCATAGCCCTCGAAGCTTTTTCCATTGAGCTCTGAAAAAATACCACCAGCGCATTTAAAAATGCCGCTTACTCTGGTTCTTGTCTTTTCCTTTTCAAATACGGTATGGGCATCAATGAGTCCCAAGCCCTTTATTTCGCCGCCGCCTTCCACATTGTAAGGGTCCTTAAGGCTTTTGCAGAGCATCTGATATCCGCCGCAAATACCGAATACAGGATTCCCCCTGCTTGCATATTTTAATATTTCAGCCTCAATACCGCACTCTCTCATCCATTTTAAATCGTCAATTGTATTTTTTGTTCCCGGTAGAATCAGCAAATCCGGACACTTAAATTCCTTTGCACTCGAAATATATCTAACCTTGGCTCCCAAAATCAATTCAAAAGCATTAAAGTCCGTAAAATTTGAGATTCGGGGAAGTTTTATGACAGCAATATCAATGTCCACCAACACACTGCTATTTTCAAATACTTCAGAAAGGCTGTCCTCATCATCTATTCTCATAGTCATGTATGGAACTACACCGACTGTTGGAACAGGTATAAGGTCTTCCAGCATTTTAAGCCCCGGCTCCAGGATCTTGATATCGCCTCTGAACTTATTGATGATGTTCCCTTTAATATACTTCTTTTCAGTTTCATTCAGTAGCATGTAAGTTCCGTAAAGTGAAGCAAACACACCGCCTCTGTCAATATCTCCAACAATCAGCACAGGGGAATTTGCCATCTTTGCCATGCCCATATTGACTATGTCATTTTCTTTTAAGTTTATTTCTGCCGGGCTCCCTGCACCTTCAATCACTATAATGTCATTTTCAGCGGCAAGGGAGCTATAGCTTTTCATAATTTCCGGTATATATCTTGTTTTGTTTTTATAGTAATCCATAGCTTTCATATTGCCCACAACCTCGCCATTGACAATGACCTGTGAACCTTTGTCGCTTGTGGGCTTCAAGAGGATGGGATTCATCCTGACATCCGGCTTCTTATATGCGGCTTCGGCCTGTACAACCTGAGCTCTGCCCATTTCAAGCCCGTCCTCAGTTATATAGGAATTCAGTGCCATATTCTGTGACTTGAAAGGCGCCACCCTATAGCCGTCCTGTGAAAAAATCCTGCAAAGTCCTGCAGTTATAAGGCTTTTGCCTGCATTAGAAGTTGTCCCCTGTATCATGATTGCCTTAGCCATTTTTTATTACCTCGCTTATTGCATTAATCAGCTTTTCATTGTCTTCACGGCATCTGACAGCTATTCTGTAATATGTATCGTCAAGTCCTTTGAAGTTGGCGCATTTCCTTATCAGTACGCCCTTTTTATAAAGCCTGTCATACAAATCCGTCTGTTCTGCTTTAAATAAAATAAAGTTAGTATGGCTTTCAAAAACCGTGAAGCCAAAGCTGCTTAAGTTTTTTGACAAATAGCCTCTTTCTTCATCTATGATCCTGGCAGTCCTTATTAGATAATCCTTATCTCCAATTGCGGCGATCCCTGCTACTTGAGCAGGTGTCGACACGCTCCACGGCTGCCCGGCTTTTTCAATCTTCAACAGTATTTCTTTATTGCTGCATAAGCAATACCCGAGCCTGAACCCCGCCATCGCGAATATTTTCGTAAAAGCCTTTACAATTATCACATTGTCAAAATCCTCAAGATACTCTATAAAGCTATAGCTCTTCTTTTCAGCGACAAAATCCATGAAGCATTCGTCAATGACCAAAATACAGTTTTCCTTTCGGCATTTTTCTGCAAGCTTGTATATTAAGCTCCTGTCTGCCAAATTTCCCGTCGGGTTGTTTGGGTTACAAATGAAAACAATATCCTTACCTGACACTTGCTCCAATATGCCGGTTCCCACAGTAAAGCCATATTCAGGGCTTAATCCAAAATACTCGATTTTACAGCCGGTGTTCTCAAGGGCCTGTCCGTATTCGGAAAAGGTTGGCGCTGTGAGGAGAGCAATCTTCGGTCTTAAGGCATAGCATATTCTGTAGATTATATCTGCCGCGCCGTTTCCGAACAGTATGCAGTCCGCTTCAAATTTTTCATAGGCACTTACAGCTTCCTTCAGCTTACGGCAATTAGTATCCGGATAGGCACTATAGCTTTCAATACTCTGAGCCAACGCCTTTTTAACATTGTCAGGCAAACCCAGAGGGTTTATATTAGCCGAATAATCAAGCGGTTTTGCTCCATTCATCTCCATATATGAATAGATATCGCCGCCGTGCATTGCTATATCATCCACCAGATACACCCCCTTACAATCATGGCAGCAATCACTGCTAAAACAGAAGTCGTATACATCAATTTGTTTGTGAGAACTATATCCTGAGCTACAATTTCCCGATTATTATCACCAATAGTCGGCTTATGGACAAGCTGTCCGAAATAATAGGCATTGCCCGCCAGCTGTACATTCAAAGCTCCGGCGCATACCGACTCGGTTTGTGCAGAATTTGGGCTTTTATGGTTTTTCCTATCTCTTAGAAACATTCTAAAAGCATTTTTATAGTCCAGGCCGTTCAATGCGCTTGCCGCAATCATAAGCAGTGCAGTTATCCTTGCCGGTATGAAGTTTGCAATGTCATCAAGCCTTGCAGCAACCTTTCCGAATTTTTCATACTTTTCATTTCTGTAGCCTATCATGGAGTCCATTGTGTTAATCGCCTTGTATAAAAAAGCAAGGGGCGCGCCTCCTATTGCCATATAAAAAAGCGGAGCTACGACACCGTCAGTGGTGTTCTCGGCTATCGTTTCGACTGTGGCTTTTGTGATACCCTTAGCATCCAAATTCTGCGTATCCCTTCCGACAATGTAGGATAAGTATTTTCTAGCTTCCGGATAATTGCCTTCATTGAGAGGGTAATAAACCTTCATACTCTCTTTTTTCAGGGATTTTACGGCAAAAATCTGGTAGCAGAAGTAAATTTCAATCCCCATAGCCAGATAGTAATTCAAAGTATTTGCCAGATACAGTATCAAAAATGGAACAAAAAAAGCTAATCCCGATATAACCAGCACGAGAACTGTCCCTGCAAAAAGCTCGTTTTTTACGATTTTTCTTAACATTTTCTCCAAAGCACTGATTGCCTTTCCAATTATACACACGGGATGAAGTAGCCAGTATGGATCTCCGAATATCAAATCAAGTATGAAAGCAATACCAATAACAAACAGATATCTCATTTTTTGTACTCCTCACATTTTTTAATAAATCTAGCTGCCATTTGAATGTTCCCCCAGAAATGAATGTGAGGGTAAAGAGCGAATACGTTCTCCTTGCAATATCCGGTTTCCCACGTTTTCCCGCTTGCTTTTCTGGCTGTAAGGCTACCGGAATCAGAATCATTTTTAGAATAATGAAATTCGTGGGCAGTGGCGGACTCTCCATGCTCCAAAAGCATGGTGTTGTCCTTTGCAGTCAATGTAACATACCCGAAATTCTGAAGTTTCTCCGTCATCTCAAAGCCCGGTTCAATTATGTGGGTCATTGCATAGGAATTAATACTTTTTCCCAGGTACATAAAGCCGCCGCATTCGGCATAAATCGGCATTCCCTCACGCCATGCAGCTCTTATGCTGTTTATCATTCCGGCATTTTTGCTGAGCTTTTCAAGATAAAGCTCCGGATATCCGCCTCCTAATATCAAGCCGTCAACATCCTCCGTCAGCCTAATGTCCTCAGTAGGTGAAAAATATATCAGCTTTGCACCCATTTTTTCGAGAAGCTCAAGGCTGTCCTGATAATAAAAGCAAAATGCCCTGTCCTTAGCAACTGCAATTCTTACATCTGATATTTGCTCAACTTCAATTTTCTCATAGTCAAAATGTTCCGCATTATTTGCAATATCAAGAAGCAGGTCCAAATCTATAGTCTCTTCTGCTATAGCAGCAAGTAATTCCGTCTTTTGCTTCAGCGAACCTATTTCTTTTGCGGTAACCAGCCCCAAATGACGGCTCCCAATGACTGCCTCGGGTTCAAAAGGCATATAACCTGCCACTCTTATTCCAAGACGGTTTTCAATAGTTTCTTTGTACATTTTATACATGTGCTTTGAAACATTATTTAAAACTACAGCTTCAATCCTGTTTTTATCAAAATCCAGATAACCCTTTATCATAGCGGCAACGGAGACCGAAGCTCCCTTGCAGTTAACTACCAAAACTGCAGGAATTCCAAGCTTGTTTGATATATCCCATGAAGAGTTTTCACCGGTATTTCCACCCACCCCATCGTAAAAGCCCATAACGCCTTCCACGACCGAAACATCAGTATTCTCGCTGTTTTTGGCAAAAAGGTATCTTGCCTGCCTTTCTCCGCATAAAAATAAATCAATATTCCTTGAGTTTGTCTCAATTATTTCGCTGTGAAACATAGGGTCAATATAGTCAGGGCCGCATTTAAAGGCAGCTACCTTGAGCCCTCTGTTCTTTAACGCTTTTAGTATTGCACAGGTCACTGTTGTTTTTCCGCAGCCGCTGTTTGTTCCAGCTATCATGATTCTGTTGATTTTTTTATTTATCATTCTTTTCACCATAGATTATGTAAATAGGATTGTTTGCTATCATCATATTGTAGCTTCCGGCCTTTTTGCTTTTTGAACAATTCAGACAAACAATATCTGTTTCAAAATTTATCTCTTTGAATGCCTCAAGGGCCTCAGTTAAAGTCTCAAGGGTTATTGCCGTAATCAAAATTTTTACATCTTCATTTGCCCTATACAGGCTTTTAACCAATTTATCCAGATTGCCTCCGCTTCCTCCGATAAACACCTTGTCCGGGACAGGCAGCTTCCTTATTTCCTCCAATGCCTCTCCAAAGACGGGTATTACATTTAACGCGCCGAGATCGGACTTGTTTTTACAGAGAAGCTCAAATGCATTGTCTTTTTTCTCTATAGCGAAAACCAATCCTTCGTGGGCTTTTCTAGCCATTTCTATAGCTACCGAGCCGCTGCCCGCCCCTATGTCAAACAAAACATCCCGTGCTTCTATCTTCATCATGTTTACTGCAACCCAGCGCACTTCCTGCTTCGTCATTGGAGTTTCATTCCTTGAAAGCTCCTTGTCAAAAAGGGGCATATCCCTGTTTACACAATTCTCATTCTCAAACAAAAGAACCGTAAGGCTGTCAAAGGAAATCTCAGAAAGCTCCTCCACCGTTCCGCATAAAATTCTTTCACCCGGCATTGAAAGCAGCTCCCCGGCTGTAACTTTTATCCCTGACAAGCCATTTTGCTTAAGATCCTTTAATATTTTCGAAGCGTTGTTAGCCCCGCCGGTCAGAACAAAAGTGTACCGGTTATATGCGATACTCCCCGGAAGATTACCTTCTCTTCCATGGAGGCTCACAGCTCTGACATCCTCATAGCTTAGCTTGATTTTACTGCAAAGATATTGAAGACTGCTGATTCCGCATGTAAAGAACACATCAAAATCAATTCTGAATTTTTCATCCAGCCTTTTTGCCATACTGAAAAATCCCACATCTCCGGAAACAAGAACAGCCATTTTTTGAGCTTTTGAGCTTCTTATTTTCTCTTCGATGTCCTGATATGAACATTTAATAATACCCTCTTTGAAGTCTTTGTACAAATCTCCGATTCTGTCAAATGCATAGACCTCATGGCAGATTTCCAGCAGCTTCGCACCATGTCCTGTGATTTCCTCCGGCGCCCCGGGGCCGCATCCGATTATGAATATTTGCTTTTTCATAATGCATCCCTTATCCTGTCGGCTAATATTTCCGCCAATCTTTTATCCGCTCCCAGCGTCTTTCCCATTGTAATTTTTACATCCTTATTTTCTTTAAGGTATTTGTCAATTTCCTTCGGAATATCTTCTTTTATGTGTACACCTTCAAACAGGAAATAAGGTATGACAATTATGTTATCAACACCTTTTGCTCTCAGCTTTTCAAGCCCGGTATGAAGATCCAGGTTTGAAAACTGCAGGTATGCAGTTTCAATAATTTCCTCACTGAATATTTCTCCAAGATAATTTACAACCTGCTGTAAAGTCTGCTCTGTTGACTTCTCCCTGCTTCCATGGGCCAGTATCAGTATTCCTCTCATGCAAAATCTCCTCCGTTTTTCATTTCTCTCAAGGATTTTTCTGCTTTTTCCAATGTTTTTTCTATGTCTTCCTCTGTATGCGCATCACTCACAAACATGGCTTCAAATTGTGCAGGCGCCATATGTATACCGTTATCCAACATATGCTTGAAAAATTTTGCATAAAGCTTTGTATTGCTGCTTTTAGCAGTTTTAAAATCAGTTACAGCTTCCTTTGTAAAAAATACGCATAACAGGGATCTGACCCTGTTCACAGTGAGAGTCAGCTCCAGCTCTTTTGCCATCCTCTTAAATCCTTTTTCCAGTGACTCTGCCATTCTGTCTATTCGCAAATATATATCCTTGTTTTCCTTAAGTTCCGTCAACTGTGCTATTCCTGCTGCCATCGCTATGGGATTTCCAGAAAGGGTACCCGCCTGATAAACTCCCCCAAGGGGTGATACAAGCTCCATAATCTCTTTTCTTCCCCCATATGCCCCAACAGGCATACCTCCTCCGATAATTTTGCCGAAGGTGACAATATCCGCTCTGACATCAAAATATTCCTGTGCTCCTCCCGGGCAAAGCCTAAATCCTGTAATGACCTCATCAAAAATCAGAAGCGCTCCGTTTTCATCACATAGAGCTCTGAGTCCGGCAAGAAAATTATCCCGTGGAGGAACTACACCCATATTGGCCGCCACAGGTTCAAGGATGACAGCAGCAATTTCTCCCTTGTTTTCTGCAAAGAGTCGTCTCACACTCTCTATATCATTATAATCTGCAATCAGAGTATTTCTTGCAAATTCACCAGTTACACCAAGACTGTCGGGATGTGAAAGAGTCAAAGCCCCCGATCCCGCCTTAACTAGCATACTGTCGCAGTGTCCATGGTAGCAGCCATCAAATTTTATTATTTTACTTGTTTCAGTAAAGGCACGGGCAAGCCGTAAGGCACTCATGACAGCTTCTGTTCCGCTGTTTACCATCCTTATCATATCAATTCCCGGAACCATGGAAGTAATAAGCTCAGCCATTATTACTTCTTTCTCCGTCGGTGCGCCAAAGCTCAACCCGTAATCGACAGCCTTTTTGACGCTTTCTGCTATCTTTTTATTGTTATGTCCCAGAATCATGGGCCCCCATGAACAGACATAATCAATATATTCTCTATCCTCTACATCATAAATTTTGGAGCCGTTCGCTCTTTTTATAAAAACAGGTTCTCCTCCAACTGCCCTGTAAGATCTCACAGGACTATTCACCCCGCCCGGCATTACACTCCTGGCTCTGTCAATCAAACTGCTGCTCATCATCCGATATCTCCCTTCTCAATTGCTTTTGATAATTCCTTTGCATAGTACGTTATAAGCATGTCCGCACCTGCTCTGAACATACTGACGGCACTTTCGCACATAACAGCATATTCATTAACAAGGCCCAACTTGGCAGCGCTTTTTATCATTGCGTACTCACCGCTTACGCTGTATGCGCAAATGGGGTTTTGTGTTTTATCCTTAAGCTCTCTTATAATGTCAAGATAAGCCATGGCCGGCTTTACCATCAAAATATCCGCACCCTCCTGAATATCCAGCATGGCTTCCTTTAAAGCTTCACGCCTGTTGTGATAATCCATCTGGTATGTCTTTCTGTCCCCAAAGGCTGGAGCAGATTTGGCCACATCTCTGAACGGTCCGTAAAACGACGAAGCATATTTTACTGAATACGACATGATTGGAGTATCATGAAAGCCTTTGCCCTCAAGGGTTTTCCTTATTTCTGCAACCCTGTTGTCCATCATGTCTGACGGAGCGACAATATCAGCCCCGGCTTCAACATGGGAAAGAGCGATTTTAGCAATGTAGGGAAGCGTCAGGTCATTTATGACCTTGCCGTCCTTCACTATGCCGCAGTGTCCGTTTGCCGTATATTCGCACATACAGACATCTGTTATTACAGTTATTTCCGGATACCTTTCCTTGATTTTCCTTACGGCTTTTTGTACGACTCCGTCTTCGCTATAAGCTCCGCTCCCTTCATCATCTTTTTTATCGGGAATACCGAAAAGCAAAACCGATTTAACGTTGGCATTAAGAATATCTTCTATCCCTGCCTGTACGGTATCGGGGCTGTAATAGTTATGTCCCTCTAAAGATTCTATGGGCTCGATAATTCCGTTCCCTTCCTTTATGAACAATGGAAGTATTAATGCTTTGGATGAAATCCTTGTTTCTCTTGCCAAATCCCTTATGTTTTTATCATTTCTCAGTCTTCGTGGCCGTATTGCGTTCATATTGCACCTCCGTAATTTTACTTATCATTGAATCAATGGTTGCCTCATCCGATATATAGTGCTTGATTCCATATTTTTCAGCAGCTTTTGAAGTTTGGCTGCCAATACATATTCCCGTTATCTTGCCTAAGTCAATTCCTTGTATTGATCCGACAAAGCCTTCAACAGTCGATGCGCTCGTAAATGTCACATAAATGCCTGGATTACCATTTATTAGAGCCTCTATGTCCCGGCTTCCCTTATTGACATATAAGGTATCATATACCGGAACATCTTCAAATGCTCTTTCATTTTCTTTTAGAACAGCCGTTATTTCAGCACTACCCTTTAAAGCTCTCAAAAGAAGTATTTTTTCATCAGCACCCGCTATTTTACAAAGCCCTTCCGCCAGATGCTTTCCGTCAAAAATCTCAGGTATGTAGTCTGCTATAATTCCGTAGCCGGCAAGCGTTTCAGCAGTCTGACTCCCGATTGCGGCAAATTTTTGACCGGCCAGAATTCTAATGTCCTTGTTTTGCCTATTCAAATATTCAAACAGGATATTAACTCCGTTTTTACTTGTAAAAACAATCCATGAGTACTCTTTGATGTTGCTTACTACTCTTTCCAACCGGCTGTTATTTTCAATTTCCTTTATCTCAATGCATGGATATTCTATAACATCTGCACCCAGTTCCTTAAGCTTGGCGGTCAATGTACCGGCAGAGTCCTTAGGTCTTGTTACAATGATTTTCACACCCATGAGCTCTCTTTTTGAAAACCAGTCAAATTTGTCACTCAGACCACAAACCTTTCCTACCACAATAACGGCAGGAGATTTGACGCTTTTCTCTACAGCCTTTTCATAAAGGTTTTCAATTGTGCCCAGAATTTTTCTCTGACCGGCTCTTGTTCCATTTTCAATAATTGCAGCCGGCATATGCTTATCCATACCTTCTGCCAAAAGTCCATCAAGTATTTGTCGCAGAGAAGAAATCCCCATTAGAAAGACTAATGTGCCTCCTGACTGTACAAGTGCTTTGAAGTTAACCGACAGCTCTTCGCCCTTCTTTTGATGTCCCGTTATGACGTGAAAGCTGCTGCAATAATCCCTGTGGGTTATGGGAATCCCTGCAAATGCAGGCGCAGAAATCGCTGAGGTAATACCCGGAACCACCTCGAAAGGAATCCCGTTTAGCTCCAGAAGCTCCAGCTCTTCTCCGCCGCGTCCGAATACAAAGGGATCTCCACCCTTTAACCTTATTACCAGTTTTCCCGCTAAGGCTTCATCCACAAGAATTCTGTTGATTTCTTCCTGAGGCACCGGATGCCTGCCGCTTTCCTTACCCACATCTATTTTTTTTGCATTGTCCGGTATCAGCTCCAGAATATCATCTGAAACAAGCCTGTCATAAACAACAACCTCAGCCTTTTTTATATATTCCATTCCTTTAAGGGTTAAAAGCCCCCTGTCGCCCGGACCTGCCCCTACCAAAACCACAAAGCCCTTTTTCATGAAGTCAGCACGCCTCCCCCTTGAGCCTCTTTGCAAGCGAAATACCCATTTTGACTGCATCTTCAGCCCTGCCATACTCTATACCTTTTATTGCTATATTTTTTTCTTCGTTCACATAGAGCCCTCTTAGCACTAATTTATCGTTTTCGAAATATGCATAAGCTGCAACCGGCGATGAGCAGCCTCCATCCAAAGCGGCAACAAAGGCACGTTCGGCATCGGAAACTATTTTTGACCTTTCACTATGGAAATTAGCGAGATAGCGTGTATCTTCACCTTTCCTGGTCTGAACGGCAATGATTCCCTGACAGGCCGCAGGCATTATTTCTTCCGTTGTAAAATACCTGCTGATCCTGTTTTCCAGTCCAAGCCTCTTAATCCCGGCGGCAGCCAGAATAATTCCACAGTATTCTCCGTCATCCAGCTTTTTTAGCCTGGTGATAACATTCCCTCTGAGTGGCTCGATATTGTCAAAGCCAAGAGCTTTAAGCTGCAGCATCCTTCTTTTGCTGGAGCACCCTAGCGGCTTGCTTTTATCACCTTGATTTACAGGAAGGATGAGAACATCCCTCTCGTCTTCCCGTTCCGACAAGGCCACCACGGGTAATTCAGAATTAATTTCCATGGGCATATCCTTGTAACTGTGTACAGTTATATCCACACCTCCGTTTCGCAGCGCTTCGTCCAATTCCTTAACAAACAATCCCTTGCCACCGATTTTATCAAGGGTTTTGTCTAAAATTCTGTCCCCTGTTGTTTTCATGGTGACTAATTCAACTTCTATATTACTGTCGTATTTTTTTATGGCATCTATGACCATCTGAGCCTGTATGACTGCAAGTCCACTGTCCCTGCTGCCAACTCTCACTGTTTTCATGTTTGCTCCCTCCGGTTCTTTAAGAATTCCCTTATTCTTGCAGCCGTTTCCTTTGCCGCTTTATGGTTGCTGCCGTCCTTTGAAATCAGTCCGCCTGTAACCTCCCCGTTTTCAAATATAGCAGGGAAGTAAAAATCGCACAGCTCTTTTCTGTCACATACATTTACTGGAATCCCCTCTTTCCGTGCGTCATTGCAGACCTTTTCATTCACATCCCTGTCGTCCGTTGCAGCAATTGCCATGAAAGCGCCATTCAGGTCACCCGGCAGGTAATTTCTTTCAATTAGTGTAAGCTTGTTTTCGCCGGCTAAAAGCTTTATACTTTCCGACTGGCAGGCAGCAATCACAACCAACTCCGCGCCATAGCGTATAAGAACCTGGACTCTTCTTGTGGCAATCCTTCCCCCTCCGATGACAACAACCTTTTTGTTTTTCAGGCTAATAAACATTGGAAAATGGGACAAGGATTCTTCTTGCGTAATTCCAAATTCCTTTTGAAAATATATAAACATTTCCTCCAGCGTCATGCCTTCTTCTTTACAAGGCCTTCCTATCAATATAACCTTTGTCCCCAGCTTTCTTGCTGCATCAATCTTCTCCTGAAAGCCTCCGCTTTTCCCGGTTTCCTTTGTTACCAAAAACTTAGCATTGATTTGTTCCATGGTCGCCAAATTCATATTCTCACTGAAGGGTCCCTGCATGCAAATTATATTCGTCGCGCTAAAGCCTGCATCCGAACATGCCTTTATTGCCTCAGCCGTTGGCAGTACTCTGACAAAAACTCTTTCTCTGTAATTTTCGATTTTTGAATATGGCAGCAACTCCTTACTTCCGGTTGTCACAAAAATATTTCCCTCTGTACCGTTAAGATAGGCACATGCTGCTTCTATGCTTGAAAACTCTAGGACATTTTCATATTCCAATGAAGGCCTTACCAGCCTCATCACAGCCTTGCCGCATCTTTTCGCAGCCTCCTTTACATTCTCCGAAATGATTTTGGCATAAGGGTGTGTTGCGTCCACAATATAGTCATAGCTTTTTATAAGTTCTGTAATCTCTTCAAGGGAAAGCCTTCCCTCCTTTACCGACAAAAAAGGCATGTCAGGCATCACCAGTGAACCGTATCCGGTGGCTACAGCTGCTGTAACCTCAACACCGTTTTCGGCTAAAAAAGTACTTAACTTTCTTCCTTCATTTGTTCCTGCAAATACAATCACTTTTTTCATCTTATTCTACCTTCAATCCAATGCAGAAATTATATTCTGTATCCCCTAGGAGTTACCAGTTTCCCGTTTATGACCCTGGTAGTGGAATTTCCGATTATTACTGTGGTAAACATGTCCACCACCTCGTCTTTTAATTCTTTAAGCGGCAATATCTTGTGAGTTTGTCCCTCTCGCCCTATATTTCTTACATATCCGCACATTGTATCCCCGCTTATATTTCTCATCACGATTTCACAGGCTTTTTTAAGAAAATCCGCTCTCTTTTTGCTGGATGGATTGTAAATCACTATTACAAACCCGGCCTGCGAGGCCAGATCCAATCTCTTTTCAATGTCCTCCCATTTTGTAAGAAGGTTGCTTAAGGATATTACCGCAAAATCGTGTGTTAAAGGTGCTCCAAGAACCGCTGCCGCAGAGCTTGCTGCAGTAATTCCTGCTATGACCCTGATCTCTTCACGGATTCCAAGCTCCTCACATATTTCAATCATCAGGGCCGCCATCCCGTAAATCCCTGCGTCTCCGCTTGAAACCATAGCTACATTTTTGTTTCCTTTTGCAGCCAGCGCAGCCATCCTGCACCTTTCTACCTCCTGCATCATGGGGGTTGCTATTATTTCCTTGCCCTCAATCAAATCTTTGATTATATCTATATATAAAGTGTATCCGGCAACTACCTCGCTGTTTTTTAGTGCCTCTATCGCAAGCGGTGTTATCTGTGCTTTCTCTCCCGGCCCTATGCCAATAATACTAATCATGACTCTACCCCACCCATTTATTTTTATTATTTTACCGCCATAAGTCGTTTTCTTTGGGCATACCATTTGTTAAAATTCTCAATATGCTCTGCTATCAAACTCTTCATGGCTGATATTTCCTTAGAATTGTCCTTCCGTGCGGTTTCCCCAAGGCTGTCAATATTGTAGTACAGTATACCGTTTATCTTCCCGACCTCAGGGTCTATGTCCCTGGGTACTGCAAGATCAATAATGTATTTGGGCTTATTTGCACATCTGTCAATCATATCGATAGTAACAGTCTGATGGGGACTTGATGTTGCGCTTATTAAAATATCCACATATGGTATCAATGACTCCCTGTCGTGATACGGAATAACTTTACAGCCTGTAGGAACAATTATGCTTTTGTTGTTGTGGGTTCTGGTAGTTATGTGGACCTCACATCCCTTTGCAATCAGTTCCTCACAAACTTTTCTTCCAACTACTCCGTTACCGATAACCAACGCTTTGCAACCTGCTTTTTTTTCAATATATTCACTTACCAGTTGTACCGACTGCCCGGCTACCGAAGGCGAAACGGCATTGAGCACCAGCTGAGTCTTTACCTTTTTGGCACAGGTTATGGCGCACCTGAAAAGTGTGTTCAATGCCGCATCGCTTGCTCCCTCATCAATAGCAATCAGCATTGCTTCTTTAACCTGCGTCAATATCTGGTCTTCTCCAAATATCATTGAGTGAATTCCACAGGCAAGCTCAAAAAGATAAACCGCCAAATCTTCACCCTTTTTAACATAAAAACACTTCTTCATATCATCATCAAGATTGGCAGCATTGCAGAATATTTCAACCGGATCCGCTTCTTCGCAATGGCTTAATGAAATGTACGCCTCTGTGCGGTTGCAGGTTGAAATCAAAACCACTCCGGAAACACAAGCCTCCTTATTTATTTTGGCTAGAATATCTCTTATTTGATTTTTGTTGAACCCAACCTTTTCTCTTAATTCCAGGCTTGCGCTGCGATAATCAACTCCAGCCATGATTATATTCAAAAGCTACACCTCCATGCCCTTTCTGCGATAGCAACAGTGACTCCATCTCTAGCTCTTTTTCCCATTATCAATTTCCCATGATTGCTGGCCAGTATGGCCGCTCTTTCACAGACATTATCCACACCTGTAACAGCCCTTACAAACCCCGATGATGAAAAGCTCCCTTTAGCCTCCATAAGCTCTTTATTGGTATAAAGCTTAAGACAGTATCTGAATTTGTCACAAAGCCGTATAATTGCCTCTTCTTCTTTTTTTATATCAATGGTTGCAACACAGTAAACAAGATTCTTTGGTATGTTCTCTGCCGCCAGTGTTTCAAGAAATACTTCTTCCAATATCTCTTCCGGAATTCCTTTCCGGCATCCCACTCCCACAGCAAATAGCTTAGGGCACAAAAATAATGTATTTTTAAAAGGCTGCTTGTCCGCATTTTGCTTTTTGTGATCATATATATATATTCCGTAATCAGTTGTATCCTTTGTAAAGAATTCCGGTAATTCACCTTCCACCGGAAAATCACAGCGAAAACCAATTTTTTGACCATTCAGCAATGCGGCAGAAATATGCTTTATGTTTTCTATGTTCAAAATATGAAGACCGTTTTCCTTTGTCCACACATCAACCGAAAAAACGCCGTTAATATCTGTAGCAGTAGTAATAATTGCCCTTCCTCCCAAAAAAGACGCCAATTTATGGGCCAGGCTGTTTGCACCGCCCAAATGCCCTGACAATATGGGAATCACATATTCTCCTGTTTCATTTATCACAATGACCGCCGGGTCGGATGCCTTATTTTTAAGGAATGGCGCAATTGCTCTTACGGCTATACCGGCAGCTCCAATAAATATTATTGAATTGCTGTCCTCAAAGGCTTTTCCTGTAAGTGCGCTAAGATTGTCTTCCATCTGAAGCAGCTCGCCGCCTCCATACTTTGAATATGCAACGATAGAATGTCCCTCTTCTTTAAGATAATCAACCAGGCGCTTACATAAGAGTGAGCTCTTTTGGGTAAAGGAAATCAAGGTTATCCTCATTGTTCTTTCGCCTTCCTGAATTCATGGGTAAAGCTTGCATCATAAAGCTTTGAAAGCTCGTGCTCACAAGAAAGAAAATCCCCTACAAGTATCAAGGCCGTTTTGGTAATATTGTTTTCCTTTGCACTTTTATGAAGCTCTGCAATTGTGGTACGGACAATCTTCTGCTCCGGCCATGTAGCCTTATAGACAATAGCAGCAGGCGTATCGGATTTGTATCCGCCTTTTACAAGCTTCTCACTAAGCTTCTCAAGCATTGAGGTCGTAAGGAACAAAACCATGGAAGCCTTATGAGATGCAAGCTTTTCTATATCCTCATCCGGAGGTACGGGCGTTCTTCCCTCCATCCTTGAAAGAATAACAGTCTGACTCACACCAGGCAGTGTATATTCAGCATTTAACACCGCTGCCGCACCGCAAAATGAACTGACTCCGGGCACAACGTTATAAGGAATTTTATGCTTGTCCAACAACTTCATCTGCTCCTTGATTGCTCCATAAATACTTGGATCGCCTGTATGCAGCCTTACCAGTATCTTATCAGGTGAATATTCTCTAACGAAAACATCTATAATTTCATCAAGTGTCATAGAAGCGCTGTTGTAAATCTTGCACTCAGGCTTTGTACACTTAAGGAGCTCCGGGTTAACCAAAGACCCTGCATATATGACAACATCAGCTTTTTTCAAAAGCTCCTGTCCCCTCACTGTTATCAAATCAACCGCGCCCGGTCCTGCTCCGATAAAATAGACCATTTTTATTCTCCTTTAACTATAATAATCGAAAAATAACTGCTATCTTCATTTAAGTCCCTAAGACTGTTATATATTTTCTCATTTTCCATAAAGCAGCATTCTACCATTTTGGAATTGTCAAGCAAATTATGCTTCTCCAGCTTCTGCTTTATGTTTAAAATACCCTTTCCGCTTTTCATAAGCACCTTGCTTCCGTTCAAACGTAAGAGTTCATCCGCACCTTCATAGGATGCAGGAACAATATGCAATGCTTCCTTCCCATTACACAATGAAATGCCCAGTTTGGCAGCAGCCGCGCAAAACGAGGAAATCCCGTTAACAATTTCAGCAGAATATCCTTTTTCAACAACCAACCTGTGCACATACATATATGTAGAATAAATTGTAGGATCACCGAGCGTTATAAATGCCAGGTTCAAGCCTTTTTCGAGCTCTGCACAAATCAGCTCTACACAAGCTTTATGACTCTCCCGCAGTATTGCTGTATCCCTTGTCATAGGCATACTGCAGTACATTATCTTTTTGCCGGAGATATACTCACCCACAATATTCAGAGCTGTTTTCTCGCCTCCGGTATCAGGTACTGCAATAATATCTGCCTTATGTAAAGTCTCAACCGCCAATAGAGTAAGAAGCTTCTTATCTCCCGGTCCAACACCAACTCCGTATAAAGTTCCTTTCAATGCCCAACCTCCTTTAGCTCATTGATAAAGTCCAACACATTATCTGTCTGCATTAACACGCCATTTTCATTTGAAAATACAAGAACCTCAATCCTTGCCTTATTCATCACACGATAATTTAAATGATATACTATTTTTCCCAATATGCTTTCATACACCATTTTGGATATATTGTTCTGCAACAGGATATTGTGAATTTCATCTGTTGTTTTTGCATTCATGATTTTTTCGACCGTTTCTTTTCCTGCACCGGCTAATGCACTGTGAGCGGCAAATATTTCATTTCTGCAGTCAGCAATTTTCGAATGTGTATTCATAACACCGGCAGCTAACTTGACCAATTTCCCTATATGTCCGACAAGCAGGATTTTTTTAAAGCCCAAATATATCGCATAATCAAGAGCTTCACCAATATAATTTGAAATTTTTACAGCGCTGTCAACATCAATGCCCAAATGCTCTCTGGCATAACCAACTCCATAATTTCCGGGAGAAATGAATAGCACGTTTTGACCGTTTTGCTTTCTGATAGACATTTCCAGCTTGATTGTATCTATCAATGCAGCTTCACTCATGGGCTCCACAATGCCTGTAGTTCCCAGGATGGATATGCCTTCGACAATCCCAAGCCTTTCATTGAAGGTTTTCTTTGCAATTTCCACTCCCTGGGGAACAAATATTTCCACATGAAATCCGCCATCGTATTTGTATAGACGGGCAACCTCTTCCAACGCATTAAAAATCATCTTTCTTGGTCCGGGATTGATAGCCGCCTCTCCTATTTTGCAGGGCAAACCCGCAGAGGTTACTCTTCCGACACCTATCCCTCCGTCAATGGAAATACCGGCTTTTGCCTTTTCAACCCTGGCATAGATCCTTATTCCGTTTGTTACATCAGGGTCATCCCCCGCATCCTTTATGATGCAACAGCTTGCGGAAGCTTCATTGAGAATGATATCTTCCGGCTTAAGAATTATTTCTTCCCCTCCGGGAAAAGTTAAAGAAACCTCCGGAATCTCTATCTTTTCAAAGAGCATAATTGCGCAGGCTTTTGCGGCAGCTGCCGCACAGCTTCCGGTTGTAAACCCTTTTCTTAGCTTTTTACCAGACTTTATTATATAATCATTCATTATTCCACCCACACTTATGCCTTTATATAAATTATGCGGGAAACTCACTATTTCAATTTCACAAAAACCGTAGAAGCATCGATATTTTGCTCATTGAAATTAGTGGTTTCTTGGCGCAAATTATATAGTACTGTATCAACGCAATTTCCTTTTTAGGTAGTTTTTCTTTTCTTCCAGTCATTAAGAGCTTTTCTCGCTTCGGATATGGTATTGGCATTCTCCGAAAATTCAAAGTCATCCTTTTCCTTTAGTATCTCCATCAAATGTCCGATTCGTGGAAGTCTTAAGTTTACACTCCTTATTTCATCCCTATGAGCGAATACTTCTTTAGGAGTACCTTCCAGCACAATCCTGCCCTGATCCATCACATAGGCATAATCACAGTAAAGCGGTACTATGTCAATATCATGGGTTGAAATAACCACAGATAATCCTAAATCCTTTTGTATTTTCCGAAGCAGTTTCATAATTTCACTAACTCCCATGGGATCAAGTCCTGCCGTAGGCTCATCAAGCACCAGCACTTCGGGCTCCATAGCCAGTACTCCGGCAATGGCTACACGCTTTTTCTGTCCGAAACTGAGACAGTGGGTTGGCTTATCCTTAAGGTGTGATATACCAATCCTGTCCATTGCAGCATTTACTCTCTTGCGGACTTCTTCTTCAGGCAGCTTCATATTTATTGGACCAAAGGAGATATCCTGAAGTACACTTGCCGAAAACAACTGGCTATCCGGGTCTTGAAACACAATACCCACAGATTTGCGAAGGTCTCTAAGGCCCTTTCGGGAATAGTCCAGCTGAAGTCCCTTAAACAGCACCTTACCGGCCGTTGGTTTGAGTGTTCCGTTTAGAGAAAGAAACAGTGTTGATTTTCCCGCTCCATTTCCACCCAGTACGGCAGTTGTCATTCCTTGCTTTATATCAAGTGTCACTCCCTTTAAAGCATGTGTTCCATCAGTATATGTGTAATGAAGGTCCTTTACCTCCAGGATGTTCTCTATCATGAATAACTCCTCCTATACTTGCTTTAAAGCTATTGAAGATAAAACAAGTATGACGTTGATGGTTACTGCCAGGACATATCCTTTCCAATGCTTTTCATAGGTTTCTTCAAGTACATTGAGCTCTCCCTCGTATCCTCTTGCCTCCAGTGCAGTGTATAGTTCATCCGAACGCTTGTATGATTTTATGAAGAGCATGGAAATCAATGAGCCTAAAGAGCGATATCCGGCAGTCAGGCTTGAATAGCCCATACGGCAATTCTGTGCATTATAGATGGTATCTGCAGTTTCCAGCAATACAAATATAAACCTGTATACAAGCCCCATAAGCTCCACTAAAAGCTTTGGCATCCGAAGTCTCCGTAGTGCCGCCAGCAAATCCACCATAGGGGTACTAAGGGACAGAAAATAAAGGCATGAGACAGCTCCCAGTGCTTTGAAAAACAGCTTAATCGCCTCTTGCAGCCCTTCATTTGAGACACCTATCCATGTTCCTGCAACAGGAATTGCTGCCAGCAGGCTTTCTGGTTGCTCGGATATATTCACTGCAACGGTAGACACCCCTATTATCAAAAAAGAAACAGGCAATAACAGTAGTTTTATAAAAAAACGGAGGGGAGTCCCACCTCTTGAGACGGTCATACCCCCCATAATAAAAATCACTGCAACCGATATTATCAAGTTATCTGCCCATAGACATACAGCCAGCGTCAGCAAGGCAAATGTAACCTTTTGCAAGGGGTCTGTATGTTTAAGCTTTGAGCTGTAAGCATATTTATCTATAGAAATCATGCGCTCTTCTCATCTTCTTTCTTTCTGCGGCCTTTCAAATAACCTAATCCATACCCGATTATGCCGGCGCCGATAGCAGCTTGCAATGCAAAAAGCAAGCTCTCAATCTCTCCGCTTTTCGGTTCAAAAATGGGTGAGAACCAAGGTTCATAATCTGCATTTATTTCTGCTATTGCCTCCTCCGCTTGCCCATCTGCTCCACCAAACTCAGCATCTTTAGCAATAAACAACGGAATAATTGCTAAAGCTATAATAATAAGAATCAACAGCAGGTTAACAGAAAGATTATTTTTTTTTGTTTGCCTTGTCGCTTCAGTTTGCATGATTAAGCCCCCTTTTGTAATAGATTTAAGCTCTTCAATTCATCTTTGCCATAAGCAGCTATGGCATTAAATATTAATACTGTAAGTATACCTTCACTGATTGCAAGAGGAATCTGTGTCACTGCAAAAATACCCATAAACTTAGCCAGTGATGCAGCAAAACCACCTACTTCAGCTGGAAAAGCTAGCGCAAGCTGCACTGATGTCACCATATACGTCAACAGATCACCCAGTGCTGCCGCTAAAAACACTGCCAGCCATTGAGGTCCTTTCGCTTTCTTTACCAGCTTGTACGTTGCAAATGCAACAATAGGTCCTACAACTGCCATTGAAAAGGTATTTGCGCCAAGCGTTGTTAGTCCGCCATGAGCTAAAAGTATAGCCTGAAACAAAAGCACTATCAGACCCAGTACTGACATAGCTGTTGGGCCAAAAAGGATAGTTCCCAATCCCAATCCTGTTGGATGTGAACAGCTTCCTGTAACAGAAGGTATTTTGAGTGCGGAAAGTACAAATGCAAATGCACCTGCCATTGCAAGATATATTTTTAATCGCGGATTTTCTCGTACAGTTTTATTTATTGAAAATAGTCCTATAACTATAAATGGTACGCACAATACTCCCCATGAGATTGCCCAGACCGGAGGTAAGAATCCTTCCATGATATGCATAGCTGAAGCCATTGTTGGCATCAGTATTACCATAAGTCCAAGACCCAAAGCCAATTGTAATTTTTTGGACATAATACTCACTCCTCATACAAATATTATTTTACAAACAAAAAACCTCTCAACATAAATAGTCAAGAGGTCATGCATACCCGGAATAATACTGTGCAGACATACACAACACCCCCTATCGCTCGTAGAGTAAATGGTGTTAAAAATGCAGGCAGGTCTTCTGGCTCAAGCATCATCATTCTCCAAACCTTCCCAGTTTCCCAGTGGTATCTATGGAGAACTCCACTTTTACAGCGGCGTGACCGCGCGGGATTTTCACCCGTCTTCCCTTTTCACTGATTCACACATTTTCTAGTAATGCATAACCAGCACCTGATTTTATATTAAATTATTAATATATTATATCATTATTCAGATTATTTCAATGGATTATTTCATGTTTTATAAGATAATTTTGTCCAGTTCTGTAATTGCTTTCAGTTATAGATGATTTGATTTGTTCAAGGTAATACCAGGAGCTATGCAATTACCTGTATATTTGAAGGTGTAAGCTCCTTGGCGAGTGCTTTTGTCACACCAATTATATCCGCCTTTGCAGCAGAATAATTAAACTCACAATATGCCCCATATGAAAGAAACATTTATTATCTTTACTTTTTCTCACAAGCATGTGCTTTAAAACACTTTGGGTGTACTTGAAAACACCTTTAAGATTACAAATCTAATCTTTAAAATCCAGTTCTAACGTGAGTGTGTATGCTGAACCCTATTCAGCTTTTCCTTTGCAGTAGATGCACCTAATTCAATCACCCCATAATTTGCAATACTTCTGCTCTCTTTGGGAAGTTCTCCTTTCTCTGCCATAGAAGTATAAATTGTATCGGCAACAATAATATGATCCAAAACCTTAATCCCAAGCGGATGAAAAATATCAACTATTCTCTGTGTCAATGTTTTATCTTCCATAGAGAAATTTTGGGAGCCTCCGGGATGGTTATGGGCTAAAATTATTGCGTTACAATCGCAGGCAAGAGCATATTTTAATATTTCTCGCGGATAAACTGGTGCCTGTCCGATACTCCCTTCAGACATGATTTTGGTTTCGATTATGTTATTACCGCTGTCTAAAAAAGAAACCATAAACCTTTCTTTATCCTTCATCCCTCCTAAAAGGGCTAAAAAGTACTGTCCTGATGCAGTTGATGAATTGAGTATAATCTTATCATCTTTCTCATAGACTTTCAAAATATTATAAGATGCAATAAATTCATTGAGAAGTCCGATTTTTTCCAGCTGTTTTTCATTCGGCTCCATGATGTGAGGATGTTCCAGGATATTGAAAGGGTTGTTTGTTTTCACGTACTGTTGAAGCTTTTTATAGGGGAGTCCTGTTAAGCTTGTCAGTCCTTTTAAGAATTTTTCGGTGTGTTGCATTTCCTGTTTCATGCTATGCTTGCCCCCCTTCTTCATCAAACATCTCAATGACGGACTTTATACTTTTCAACTTTTCACAAGTCTCAAGAGGTAAATCAATTGATTCCAGATTTATAAAAAAGTTTTTTATCCCCATGCACTGAAAGCATTTGTAGATTTTTTCGTTTGTGTTATCGTCCAGGTCAATTAGTTTAGCCAGTATATTCACACACTTTGAATATTCCGTATTCCTTGTTTCTTTTAAATTCATGGAGTTATCCCGCCTTTCATTTAACTTAGTTTTACGAATTACATATTCCTTTTTGGTGTTCTCCCTATGGAAACCGGAACTTGTATAAGGCTACATATGCTTAACCTTCAATAAGCTGCATAAATAACTGCTGATATTCATCCTCCATTAACTCATTTAACAGTTCAATCTGTTCAGAATTGAAGTGGTATTCGGCAATCATATCAACATGGGTTTTTGAGGCTAATTCTATATGCAGGATTGTTTCCGTAGTGGTAATAGTCTCTTCTACCTCGTTGCCGTCCTCATCTTCGGTTATAATGGTCTCCTCATGCTCAATCGTTTCTATCCAATAGTTAATTTGGTTCATATCCCAGAAGATACTGCGCAAGATGCCTACCTTTGTATCATCAAGAGTGGCGACATCCATACCATTATCGGGATCAGCAGCAGTCTTGACAGCATAAACAGGCAATATTTCTCTCCAGTTGTTAACGGTAGTACTGCTCCCGCTATTGGAGGACAACTCAAGCGTATCATGAGGGTTTTCAGCCTGTATTTGTTCGATTCTTGAATAATATTCCTCATTAAGCTGTTGTACTACCTCTGTCATGGTCGGCATGTTATCACCTGGGCTTTCATTGGAGAAGAATACTCCGAAAACCGATCCTAATAAAAACCCTGCAAGACATATAACAAGAACAATAACGAGCACTACCCATCCACCTGCAGCAATGAGAGCAATCGTTCCTTTTACAGCTAAAATAATTGCTTTAATGGCAGCTATCATTGCTTTTACCGTCATCTTTGCCGTAAAAGCTGCAGCTCTAGCTGCTGCCCTTGCCGCCTGTACCGCCCTCTGGGTAGCCTGTGCAGTTTTAACTGCGGCTTTTGCTGCTGCCTGTGATGTTTTAATGGCGGTTTTAGCAGTACGTTTAGCAGTTATAACCGATTTTTTTACTGTCTTGACTGTACCTTTAGAGCCTTCCTTTATTGTCTTAATGCTGGTTTTAGCAGATTGCTTAACGGTGTGGCCAGTTTTACTATAAAAGTATGTATTTCGTCTTAAAGCGTTTCCAGTCGGTCTGGGTACTGGATGTTGAGGGGAGTGTGTAGTTATATACCCGGACGTTTGTCTTGCCTGCGTCCGGAAAGTTCTTCTTGCCTCCGGGATTGAACTGGACTTAGTTAATTGTGGATTCACTCTGCTTTGAACAAACCAGCGTTTTCTTGCTTCATCTGGTTTTGATAGAGTAAATTTTCTGTTTGCAATTTCTTTTAACCTCATTTGAGAAGAATTTTGTTTATTAGCCTTGTTCGATATAAATTGAGTGTTTTTCTGCTTTGCTGCATCCTTAACTTTAGCCGGAGCGTAATTTTGTTGCGTGGTTTGATGTGCTTCTGTTCGGGCAGCATTTCTTTGAACTAATTCCTTTGCTTCGCTCTGTGACGACTGGTAAACATTATCGGTATTATGGGTATCAGACCAAGTGGAATCATTATCCTGCGCCTTACGGTTTTTGATTTTTTCTATTACTTTCTTGCCGTATATTTTCGCTATATATTCACCTTTACGGGTGATGTTTTTCGCACCGTCACTGACAATGTTTTCGGCATAATCCACATAGTTACTGTCATCATTTTGCACAAGCTGTTCAGACCGCTCTTTGGTGCGAATATAAGAATTCTTTGCTCTCCTGGTTACATCCATTGTCTTGTCTAGTACCTTAATATACTTCCTGGTCTGTTTTGTTTTGATCTCCTTCAATACACACACCCCCTCCCATGGTTAGCATTCGATTTATATTGCAAGTATTATCGTTCTTTCCCGGCAGGGCCCAATACAGAACGCTCCAAACTCCTGCAATACTCAGGATACCGAAGTCTGATTGCTTCGAAAAAGTATGGAGCAAAACTACAGTCAAATAAGTAATACGGTGCAGAATATTGTTCTTTACCTTCCTCCGTCCATCCGTTCCACAGGTTAAATGCAAGCCGGCATAAACGCTTTGTACTTCCGGTCTGCCATGGAGCCGAAAGTCCCTCCGGCTTTATAAGGCTCTCCTCAAAGTCAAAGAGAGCGGTAATATGGTTTCTAGTTTCTGCACTAATCCCTACTGTATAGAAAAACGCTTTGCGGAATACATCGTTGTTGCGTGCCACTTTGATCATGTTGTAATAAAAAGTCTCATGTTCCTTACTAGCAAATTGGATACTCTCCACTAAATTTCCCTCCTTGGATTTATTCCTTTTGAAATTTACGCCTGCTCGCCAGGCTTTGTGGTCATCAGGCGGTAGAGCTTAGTGTTTCTCGGAAACTGGTCGGTAAAGGGAACAAGAGAGCTACCCACCTTGATAAGTCCGTTACCGGCATCCACGTTGGTGATGTAGGAAAGCTGAAGATCTGAAATGTTTAGGAGCTTCGCAAGCTCTATGCCGTCTGTACTTGCCTGATTAAGCATGACTATGAATTCGGAATTAGCCAGCATGGTACGAGCGGTATGGCTTTGCAGAAGATCATCAACATTTTGTGTGATACCGGTACAAAAAGCACCGTACTTTCGAACACGTTTCCAAAGAGTAAACAGGAAATTGGCGCTATACTCATGCTGGAAAAGTAGGTATATTTCATCAATGATAATAAAGATGTTTTTACCTTTCGCACGGTTTTGCGTGATGCGATTAAAAATACTGTCTAGCACTACCAGCATCCCAATAGGGAGGAGTTGCTTACCAAGATCAAGGATATCGTAACAGATCAGACGGTTGTTTACATCTACATTGGTTGGTTTTGCAAAAGTGTTCAGGCTGCCGCTGGTAAATAGCTCGATGGCAAGTCCGATTTCCTGAGCTTCCGGTTCTTCCTGTCTCAAAAGTTCTGCATGAAAATCCTGCAGAGTTGGAGGATTTCCATTATAGTTGCTTTGAAGATATTTCCTATACACGCTGGCAGTACAGCGGTCAATCAGAGACTTCTGCTTTGCTCCCAGGTTATGGCCTCCGATAAGCTGCTCACACAGGGACAGGACAAATTCAGATTTCAGGATGACAGGATTTGCCCCATCTCCATAGTCCTTGTTCATATCCATTGCATTGATGTGATTGGGAGAAGTTGCTGATATATGGATAATCTCACCGCCCATTGCTTTTACAAGGGAGGAATACTCCCTTTCCGGATCAATCAGGATAATGTCGTCATCACTGGACAGTATCTGGTTAACAATTTCCCTCTTAGCGGTAAAACTCTTACCGGAGCCGGAAACGCCTAAAAGAAAAGAGTTCCCATTGAGCAGGTGTTTCCTGTTGGCAATGATCATGTTCTTGCTGATAACGTTCTGACCGTAATAAATGCCACCATGGTGGGAGATTTCCTGCGCCCGGAAGGGAATAAACACCGCCGTGCTTTCGGTAGTCAGCGTCCGGATTGCATCAATTTTTCGCAAGCCATAAGGCAATACCGTATTTAAACCATCCATCTGCTGGAATGTCAGTGTAGAGAATTGGCACAGATGTTTCCGTGCTGTAGTAAACAAGGTTTCCGTATCGCTGTCAAGTTGCTCTTTGCTGTCCGCAATATGCACCATTGTCAGGACTGCAAACATCATCCGCTGGTCACGGGTGGTCAGATCGTCGAGAAATTCCTTGCTTTCCTTGCGCTGCTGCTCCATATCATAGGGTACAACTGCTGAAAAGTTGTTGCTTTGATTCTGTCTTCTCTGCCAGTTGGTAATGTTAGTTTCCACACCCAGAAGACGGCTTTCCACCTCCCGAACAGCCTCATCGGTTGGAATAGGGATAATATCAAGTGATAACATCATATTCCGGTTTAAATCACATAGCTCGGACACCATGCTGTCTTTTATATAGCTTGCAAACTCACGCAGAAAGATGACACGGCCGTATTTGTTTCCCATCCGGAAGTGGTCTTTCTCAAACTCAAAAGTATCGGGACAGATATAGTCCTTAAAATCATGACCCTTTTTCATTGATTCAGACAGGTTAAAATAGAAATCCGTTTCCTCACCGGAACGAAAAAAATCGTGCAGGATTCTAAGGCGGTCGGTAGCATCCAGTTCCACACACTTTGATCCAAGGCGGGAGAAATGGGTGATGAGGTCTGTTCCTATACGGGAAAAGTAATTCCGCGCTTCCTCAATATTCTTCTTCATTACAGACACGGTAACATATTTGTCCTGCACAATGCTATTGGCACCTGTTGCTTTATCCAAAAGCATCTGGTTATATTCCCTGCGATATTCGTCCAGCCTGTCACCTTTTAGGGGGATTAGAATAGAGCTTTCAAAGTCTGCTTTATTCAAGCGTCGGTTATTAATGGTGATTTTGGTAGTCGCCCCGCTGTCAAAGGAGTTGAGTAACTCAGAATAGCACAGGAACATCGCTTCCTTATCCTCTTTGGAGGCTACCGCATAATTGATATCCTCGAAACGAAAGGTTTTGGAAAACTTGTTGCCCACCCGGAAAATTCCGTCCGGCCATATGGTTCGAATGGGAATTGCCTGCTGAACACCTTTGGGGACGATAAACTTTTCTTTATCCTGTTTCATGATTTTTTGTAGGGTTTTAATCATGACGTCTCAATTCCTCCTTTTCATGCTTCTCAATAGTCTGTTTCAACGCCTCGTAATACACATTCACAGGGTAAAAGGTCAGCTTTTTGGGCATGAGAAACTCAGATTTGATGTATGCCCATAAAAACTGCTCTGCTGTCATGCCGTGGTATTTTATAAATCCCAGAGCTGCAAAGGGGAATGCTCCTAAAACACACATCCAGCTCACAGTCTCCGTGCCCAGTAATCCCTGTAAGCCGAAATATATGCCAATGGCCACACCAACAGCCAGGACAGAAAAAATGAACTGCCGCATGGACAGTCCAAAAAACAGGCTTTCAGTATAATCCCGGATCTCCCGATTGATTTTTACTTCCAAATTCAATCACCTCCAAATGAAAAATAACGCCTCTTTAAGAAGCGCTATTGTGTCGTTTACTTCAACGTTCCATCTGATTCTTATTTTGCTTTCCTTTCCCCTTTTGTATCTTGACTACCAATGTATCAACTATGCGATTCTGCTCCATAACCGCATCATCTTCTGTAAAGGGAGTACCTTTATTGAAAGCTTCATCCAAAAGCTTATTCAGTTTTTCCTTTTCTCTTTCCAGCTCTTTATCATATCTCGTTTTTGCCACTATTGGCCCTCCTTTGTTTTTTACATGTTATTAACCCTATTAACGGTATACCGGTAGTATAAGTCACCTTTATGACTATTTCAACGGTATTCCGTTAAACATATAAATTGTAAACTGATATGCTCTGATTAACGGAATAACGTTTATGAGGTGATAAAATGAATATTTCTCAAGCAGTTATTAAACGAATTGAAGAGTTGTGCATGGAAAGGAATTTAACCATTAACGCTCTTAGCAATATTTCAGGTGTTACACAATCTACTGTAAATGATATTGTAAAGGGTACGACATATAATGCGGGAATTGCTACTATAAAAAAATTGTGTGACGGGCTTGGTAAAGTATAAGGGATTTTTTTGATAGCGATCTGTTTACTAATTTAGAACAAGAGGTAAAATAACCTAAAATTGTTCGCATCCTTCCATTTATTTCTTCCATATGTGATAATGTAAATATACAGATTGCATGGAAAGGAGATTTCATTATGCCAATCGCGGCGGTTATTTCCCTTTGCCTTACGATAGGATTGTTTATTCTCTCTTTTATATTTAAAGTGGCCGGAAAAACCCGGCTGGCAGTTCCCTTTCTTTGCTTGCTGCTGTTCAGTACTGTGCTAAACAAGTGGGCAGGAGAAAATGAAACTTTAGCATTCATCATTCTTTTCTCTTTGCTTGGTCTGACAGTTATTAGCTGGATTATATCGCTTATAAAGGTGATACAGCGCAGACGTGACGAAAAATACTTTGAAGATGATGTTGCATGGCAAATCCAAAGGGCAAGAGAGATGGGTGTACCTCTTGACAAAATTCAGTTTAACGAGCATGGGGATTTGCTGGATCCAAGAACAGGTCAGCCTATTGTTTATGGGGATGGTGTTCAATTCAAGGATTTATAAGGTTACCTGACTGTAATACCCGGTATTCCTTACAATCCCATCATCTCCCGCACAACACGGTCTGCCATTTTTACAGCTCCCACTAGTACCAGCATATTAAAAATAAGTTCTCCTATATAAGACCATACCATCGTTACAGCGCTGACACTTGTATCCACCACCAGCGGAGATGATGCGAAAACAGAAAATATGACACATGCAAGGATAATGATAGCTCCTTCCAGACATACAGCAGCATATCCTTTCAGGAAGGCTTTACCTATACTCTGGCTTGGCTCTCCTGCAAAAGAGGCCAGAGGAACAGGAGCAATAGCAGTGTATAAATACAGTTTAAAGAACCTGCCGTACACCGACAGGATCATAATGAAGGAGAGCACTGTTATGAACAATCCACCGATGAGTGTCACTGCCCACAGTGGTATGCTTGCGAAAAAACCACAATCTTCAATAGCCTGAACGATTGTATTTGGCAGAACAGTTTGTGTGGCTGAACCCAATCCTGAGCTGTTTATTATGGTAGAGATAATTCCCTGCACAATGTTGAACAGCGCCATCATCAGTTCCAGTCCGTAGGTTACAACTCCTTTGGCCAGGGCAAATCGTATAAACAGCTTTAATGCATGTTCCGGCTTTTTTACCTCCGCAAAGCTGCCGCATGTCTTAACCACACCAATCACAAAAAACAGTACCAGTAAGGCAAAGCCGGTAGCCTGCAGTGCTCCGTGGATATTCACAATAACATTCCAGATACCGCCACCTTTAAATTCTATAGGAGATTGAGTTACGAGTAGCCAGATCTCAGACATCTTATCATTCCATGTTTGAAGTGCGTTATTTAAATTATCAATTACCCAATTTCCACTGGACACAATATATTCACCTCCTTGAAAAGTATCGGGGAACAGACTGTTGGCAGCCTGTTCCCCTTAAATCTGAGGTGCTTCATCAGCCTGTAATGAGAGATAGGATTTCTTTCGCAAAGGTAATAATTACTCCGCCTGCAAGAGTAAGAAATCCGTTAGCTCTCTGGGAAGGGTCGTGAGATTTCAGAGAAAGACCGATCTGCACAATGCCAAAGCCAAGCAGGATCAATCCGATAGCACGGATCAGTCCAAATATAAAATCCGATAAATTGTTAACAACGGTTAGAGGATCATTTGCAGCATAGACAGGAACGGCAAAGAAAGTAATCATCAGTACTAATACACAGTAAATCGCAATTGACTTTTTGGTTTTCATTAAAATTTTCATATAAAATCATACCTCCTGATTTGTATTCTAAGATTGAATAACTATTTCGAGTTCTTCCTCAGAGAGAAGCTCGTAATCACTTTCCTCGTTTAATGTCACAGCTTTCCAGTCCAGAGCGTTTTCAGTATTACCATGCCGATAGGGTTCACTGCCGCCGTCAACTGTCAGCTTTAAATTTGGGTGCTTTAAAATGTCGTATTTTTCATCCATTACTGCCCGCTCACCCCGAATGAACAAAAGGGAGTAACGATTATCCAACATCCGTACTTCATCGGGAGTCAGAAGCTCTCTTCCCGACAGCTGGTAATTGGTAGAGTAGCTTCCGTTTCTGCCTTTGCTCATCCCGTAGGTATTGGTGTCAATGGTTTCTTTACCCAAAAACTCAGACACATACTTGTGAGTGGATTGCTCGTTACCGCCCAGATACAAAAACTCGTCACAGTTGCCCACAATGGATTCCCAGGTATCCTTGAACAAGGCTTTTAGCTGTGCCAGGTTTTGCAGTATGATGGATACCGATATTTCCCTTGATCGCATAGTAGACAGCAACTTATCAAATTCATCCGGTAAGGCAACATTCGCAAACTCATCCATAACAAAATGGACGTGGACAGGCAACCGCCCTCCATGTTTATAATCAGCTATGTACATAAGGCTTTGAAAAAGCTGAGTATAGAGCATACCGACTATAAAGTTGAAACTGCTGTCGTTATCGGGTATTACAGCGAAGAGTGCCGTCTTTTTCTCTCCGATAGATGAGAGCTCCATTTCGTCCACTGTTGTGATTCCTGCAAGTGTAGTCAGGTTAAACTTTTCTAAGCGGACACCCAAACCGATTAGAATGGATTTGGCGGTTTTGCCTGCGGCAAGTTTAAAAATGTTGTACTGTTTGACAGCCAGCTGCTCCGGTTCCCGCATTTCCAATCGCTCAAACAGTTCGTCAAGTGGGCTTTGATAAGTTTCGTCATCCTCCCGAACTTCAGCGGCAGCAATCATTTCCATGACCATGGGGAAATTCTGTTCATCTTTAGGAGCTTCATAAAGAAGATAGAGGATAAGCGCTTCAAGTAGTGCAGTTTCGGAACGCTCCCAAAAGGGGTCGTTGGTGTTGCTGCCTTTTGGTGTAGTGTTTCTGATTAAATTTGTTACAAGCTTTAATACATCCTTGTCATCTTTGAGATATTCAAAAGGATTGTAACAGTGGGACAGATTCATATTGATTAAATCCAGCACCTTTATTTCGTAGCCATTTGCTTTTAACAGGTTCCCTGTATCCCTCAGGATTTCACCCTTTGGGTCAAGGATGACAAAAGAGGTATTGGCCTGCATGACGTTAGGTTTAGCATAAAATCGGGTCTTACCTGAGCCGGAGCCTCCCACCACCATAACATTTAAGTTGCGCCTGTGTTTTCTTCCGTCAAGTCCTATGCTGACATTCCTTGTCAGGATTTTATTCTTATGTGGTACTTTATCCCGGTATTTTTTATTGACAGCTGCAGCGCCGCCCCAACGCGCACTGCCGTGTTCCTCTCTCCGCCGGTAATTACGTTTGGTAGACATATAAATCCCAATGCCCATACCATAAGCAGTGATAAACAGCAGGATGCACCTTGGTGTATCTTCTACCCATTGGATATGAAATGGATTGTTCATTGCCGACGTAAGATTGGTAAGGATTTCGGGAAGTCCTCCTGAAAGAGAAGGGGCGGTTAATAATGCCGCCCATACGACTGGAATTAAAAAAACCACAAAGAGTATCAGGTTGCTCCTTGCGGTTTCATCGCGCCTCATTATAACTCCTGCGTTTCTGTTTTTTTGTCGGGGCGTCAATAGTTTTTAATAGCAGTTCATCTACGGCATCAGTGGGTTTATCATCTTTAATAAGGTCATTTCTAAGCTCATTTAAAGCGTTTACCACGACGCCATACTCATAATTATCAAGGGTAAGCACCCTTTCTTCTTTCATAGGCTATTCCTCCTAATGTTCCGGCTCCTGCCGTTTTTGCTGCCGATACTGCGCAATCATCCGTTTCATCCTGCCAGAAATCTCCTGCAGTTTCCCTTATTGCCGAGAGCTCGGCTCGAATTTCTTTCGCACTCATTCCCTCCAGCACCTGGGGAGTACGATCAAAGCTGTAACCGCTCGTATCCACTCCGTATTGTTTGCAGAGTATATAGGAAACGCAATAAGCGTGGAAGGTGTGATCTGAACGTCGGTACCTGCCATCACCGGTATCCATTTCTGCATGAGCAAGTTCCTGGGAAAGGGCTCGGAAAATACTGCCCGCATCCATGCCTTTTCTGATCTGGATTTCACGTGTATCCGGCTGGTACAGGGCATTTGTACCTTCCGGTAGTGTATCACTGATACAAATGGGCACAGGTGCATGATCCATTAACGCCTTGATGCGGGTGCGGTCGTCGGGATAGGTAGATGTTTCCCGTTTGCGGCTGTTTCCAGTCTGTGAAATGTCAAACATCTTCTTCAGGTTATAGCTGATACCGACAGTACCATCGTCACGCCGATATTCATCACCGGGCTCTAAAATGTAAAAACCGGTTTCCTTCTTGCGAATGTAAGCACCTTGTTCCTTCCATGTGTCAAAATCCGCAATGCGGGTAGCATCAGGCTTTTGTGAAAGAATTAAAAGAGTGTTAGCCACGCTATAGTGGTCAAAACGGCTTTGCACATCCAGGTAGCTTTGAAATTTCACACCATCCCGTGCCACATCTTCCGCTGTATTTTCGATCATGGAATATACCATTTCCCGCTGTTCCTGTTTCTGTTTTTTCCATGCTTCTTTGTCAAAGGACTTGCTATTCCGGGATACAGGCTGTTCATTTCCATAATGGAAAAGATCATCAAAACTTCCCATAATAGTTTACCTCGCTTTCGATTTCGGTTTATTTGGTTTGGGTTGCGGCTTATTTGCCCTGGCATTTTGCTTTGCTGCCTGCGGCTGTTCTTTTGTTGATTCACGTTTAGGCTCCGCCTGTTCCTTTCGAGCGGCTTTGATTTCTTTCAGTTCTTCGCGTACTGATTTTTTCGCCGGCTCAATAATACCCTCGGCGGCTTTCCCTTCGTGATCTAAGATAGGCTCGGACGGACGGGATTTCTCCGTCGTCGCCGTTGTGGGGTTTGGGTTGTCGGCTGATTCAATAACCGGTTCTACCTGGTCTGGCTTTGCCATAAGCTCGTCGATAAAAGCATCCGTACTTTTTTCGGCAGGTGTTTCTTTTACTGCCGGTGCTTTTTGTGATTCTTTGGCCGCCTTGCTTTTCTCAATTTCATTTTTGATACTTGCTGTATCTACGGTAGCCAGCTTGAAGCGCTCTACAATACGGTTGATTTTTGATGCATCTTCTGCCCGCACCATGATGTCACACATACCGTCCAAACTTTTTTTATCCCGCAAGGCACAATAAAGAACACCATAGCGCTTAGCCTCCTGACAAAACTTTTTCAAGTCCACATTGCGTACAGCAAAGACTTTTAATTCTTTGCCACTGCGTAATAAGCTTTCCAGGCGGATTTTACCCTTTGTCCTTTTCTGGTCTTTCAATACAGCATACAAATAGGTGGCAAGGTTTTTTGCACCTTCACCGGAAATTTTCGCCATTACCTCGATTCCTTTAAGACTCATATTGACGATTTGATCCGCTGCGTCGGCTCCGCTGTTCATATTCCTTTTCCTCCTTTCTATGATGAGTTTTCTCCTGTCTAACCTGAAGCAATTTTTGTTTCATATCCTCAGAGCGGCTTAGAATACCCTCACAAAGCTTCACCTCCCTTCGAAGCAGTGACAACTTCTTTGAAAGCTCTGCAATCTGTTCTTTGTACTCTGTTTTCTGCGATTCATCTTTACACCGCCGTAGTCGATGGTAGAGAGATTTACGAGAATCTAATAAGGTTGATATTTCCTGGTTAAGTCCATTCTGAAAGTCAAGAAGCTGCTCTTTGCTTTCAATGTGATTGCTACATAAAAACCTTGTTTGAGCAGTTAGTTCCTCCATGTACCGGAGATCCTCGCGTAATAAAAAATGCGTCCGTTTCTTGGACACACGTTGTTTCGGTAGGATACCCATTTTGTAAAGATAGTGAAAATAGAGAGCTTGCAATCCTGAGAGTTTTCTTTTATTTTTTAGTTTCATACCACCTCGTATGGTATATCGTTTTCGTTTTGGTTCAGGCAGGATTTGTGGCCTTTTCGGCGTGCGGTTATGGAGTATCCTTTCCTTAATAACTTCCTCAGTATAATCCTCGCCCAGAGTTTTTAATCGAACAAAGCGTTCCTTTCCCTGCGGACGCACTGCCATGTATTTCACACCGGTTTTTACCTCATATCCCTGTTTGCGAAGGTTAGCAATAAACTGTGTAAAAGTCATAGATATATCAATCGCCTTGTCTACATCTTCACGAATAAAGCCACGCCAGGTAGGTTTACTTTCCTGTTCAGCCTTCCATTCAGCATAGTGCCTAGATTTGCCCCGCTGCGGGTTTTCAATAACAGACAGGGAGTATTCCCGGCACAACCGGTCAGAAGTTTGTCGCATAAGGGAGTAGGTAGTCTTATTATCGTAATACCGTTTGCCATCTTTAAAGGAAACAGAATTAAGCACAAAATGATTATGGAGATGATTTTTATCAAGATGGGTGGAAACAACCACTTCAAAACGGTCACCCCATAACTCTTGTGCCATTTTTACACCAATAGCATGAGCAGTTTCGGGAGTAGCTTCCCCAGGCGCGAATGACTGATAACCGTGGAAGGCAAGAATGCCGCCCGTTTTCTGGAATTGTAGTTTAGTCTTGGACATCTGCGTACAGGCAGTTTCAGGATAACAGTTGATACCGGTAACATAAAACTGTTTCTCAGTCTTTGCATCCTTTACAGTATATTTTAGAACCTCCTGAAGGCCTCGAAAGTCAGAACTATTAAAATCAAGGTTCTCTGTTTTATCCGGATTTGTGGTATAGTCAATTACCCGGTCAAGGCGGTCTGTAACATCCCATATCGCTGTGGTCGCCATAGATTATCGCACCAGCTCTTTTGCCCTTATCGTCGGTCTGAAGGGATACTCACCTGACATGTCGTGAGTATCACACACTCTGGCAACAACATCATGCAGGTATGCACGGGTATTGACCTGATAGCGGTCAACAATAAGCTTCAATGGGTTTTGAAATTTCAGAAGATAATCAATATCTCTTTCATAATACCCGTGAATATCGGTCATATAATGCACAACACGCTTAACAGCGGCAATTTCAGCAGCTTTATCAAAAATGCTCTGTTTATCAAGTTTCAAAACTGCCGCTTTGTAGTCTGCAAAATTCCTTTCTATACGGCGCATAAGTTTTTCCTGCTTATCAATCATTCTGTCCATTTTCAACTCTCCTTTCCGGCGAAGTAACTGCCGTCTGTATATCCAGCACGGCTTTTCGGAGCCTGTTGGCTTCATACTGAAATGTTGTGCGGTCAATATGCCCTATAGCATTTGCCCTTGCAGCAATCTGGTTTAAGTTGCTGCCAATAGCGTGAAGCTCTTTCATTACAGCGTAATAATCGGGAGGCGGAAGTTCCTTTGGTACATAACCGTTGATAAGTGCACGCAAATAGGTTTCCTGTGATAGTCCTGCTTTCTTTGCGCTGGCTTCCAGCTTCGCCTTTTCTTCTTTGTTCAGCCACACTTGAACACGAATACTACGTTTTCTCAACGTTTCCACTCCTTTCTGCTGAAATCATATCTTCATCCCTTGCATATGGGATGTTGATTTGGAAAAGACACATAAAAGCAACGCCGACAATGCCGCCTATAAATATGCCTAGCAAAAACGCTCCTATGGTTATCACCACACTTTCTATTTGCATTTTTACGGGGGTATTAGGGGGTATCCCCTTAACAAGTGAATTTTGGGAGACAAAATTCAGTGCTTGCTACAACATAAGACACCTGTCTTATGTTGAAATACTTACGGCAGGTATTAGATTACCTGCCGAAAATAAGAGCCGTTATCGCACATGTCCATGTCGTTTTTGCTTCCTAAACCGTTCTTCCATCTCTTTTTCTTGAGCGATAAACTCCACACCGGCAAAGTGTTCTGAATCAAGGATGTATTCTTCATTTCTGTACGCCTGCCGAACCTTTTCTTCGGCCTGTTGCTCATTTTCCGCCTCGATTTCAACTGTCATGCAAAGGGTTTCTTTGATTTCCACTTGATAGGTTTTCATCATAAAACGAAGCCTCCTTTCTTGATTTTTGGGTAAAGAAAAAGGCACTGATTTTAGTGCCTTTTATTTTACCTGTTATTAATAATTTATAAGGTTAGTTTGTTTTCGAAAGTATAATTGTTTCCAGTTGTCTTATTGAATCTACAAAACCAATATAAAGCTTAATTACATCTCCTATTTCTAATATATACTCTGTGTCCTGTCTTTCGAGATGTTTTTTTATGCGATGAATTAAGTCACTTACTGTTTCTCTACTTGTTTGCCTTCTAATTTTATAAAAAATTTTTGAATCTACCACTTCAATTCTTGCCATAGAAAAGTGTGTTTCTTCAGAACGTATATCATGAACAACTGAATACCAATCTAATGCCCTCCTAATAAAACTTACAATTCTAGTATCGGCATATATACTTAATGGATCTGAGTTTTCTAAAGTTTTTTTCAATATCTCGTGAAATTTTGATTTTAAATTTCCTCTATCCCTTAAGACCTCTTTCAAAATTATGGATGCATACTCCATACAAGAATACATTTTTTCGAAACAGTCTGAGATTTCACCACAAAGGATAATCTTGTCAGTCTCAGATATGTCAGGCATCTTCGCTAGTAAATCTTTACGTATATCGTTGATAATGTCAACTTTATATGCTATATATCTAGTTTTTCTGATAATATCATTATAACATGTTCTTATTTTAGGGTTGAGGAGTTGTTCATTAGTCAGCTTTCCAAATTGCATTTATCTCAACTCCTCTATCAAATCATTTAAAGCATCATTAACAGAGCTTATCAATATTTTGGAGTCAGTTATCCAGTTTGGTGAATAATTTTCTTCTCTTCTCCAAAGCTTATTATATGCTTTTATCGAAGCAGTGTGCCCAGATAGTTTGTTACGTGAATTATAAACTAGTCTCAAAATATCTATCAACTTATTACCAGAAATTATGTTTAGCTCTTTAAATAATATCTCCAGTTGTCCAATACTTCCTAATGTTTGTCCTTGTTCATCTTTTAGCTTATCACTATCAACATATTTTTGTATTGCCTTTTTATTGATACTTTCAACAGTAATTTTGCATAATTGAATTAAGAATTCCTTAAACTCATCAATATTATTTGTAACAGGTGTCATAAAAGCACTTTTAATTAGCTTATCAGCTTCCGATAATGGATTAAAAATTATAATATTGTATCTCTTATCGAATTTATCATTTACCTTGTCAATTAAAGTAAATATCCACTTTTCTGGAAGAATATTATCTATAAAAGTGGCTTCAATCTGCTGTTTCCAAAAGTTTTTCTCTATATTACCTTGTGGCGGAATATTCTCGGTACGCCAATATTTTTGTTCATTATAAGGTATTCTTCCTAAATCACCTAGCCAAACAACAACCTTATCTTCCTCATTTATGGTAAAAGGTATATCCCATTCGTCCAAGTATCGAATCAATCCATCACTAATGGTGTAATTTGAAGTATCAGTCTTATATTTGTTGAGTACAGCTTTGTTAAAAAAAACAGGCGTTAAAAAGTGTGGAGCTTCAAGATTTGCGCCGAAGTAATTTGCCAGCTTATTTTCATCGCATGTAAATGTAACTGGTTTACCCGTGTCCTTATCAATATCGTATATAAATTCTTCGAACTTTTCATCCTCAATTAAAAATTTTAAACTATTATGCTGACACTCCTTATAGGGCTTTATAACTGTCTTTCCAATAATAGAAGCCAATGCATTAAAGTCATCAAATTCATATTTATTCAAACTATAAAGTATATTATAAAAATCTTTAGATCGATGTTCTTGTATGTTTCTCATATTTTCACTTATATTAGCAAATCTTCTGTGGTCAAATGCTATAACACAAACTTTATTATGCGCACATAAAAAATCCCGGAGATATTTTGTTAATACCTCAACTTTATTAGCGGAAGCTCGTATGATAACTTCATCACTAATCGGATCATGGTAATTTTCTCCAACCTTAACTAAATTGTTATACCAGATTAGTTTTGGATTTATATCATATTGGGCAGAGTATTTTTTATTGAAATACCTGTATGCAACCAAATATTCAAATTTGTCCTTTTTATCTCCGACAACAAAATATATTTCATCTTTGAACTGCCCATTCCCGATATTGCGAGATACTTGCTCAAAAAAAGAATGCCCAAAAGAATTTGGCGAAAACCCCCACTCGAAATCCTTTAAATATTGTTTAATATATTCATCATCATTATCAAGTAATGCACAAAAAGTAAAAATATCATTTTGGATACCATTAGTAGTTTGTTTTACATTTTCATAAAGAGTAGTCCATTCGTGAGCACATATATTTTCATAGATATTTAAATAATCTTCAAATTTCAGAATATCCACTTAACCACTTCCTTTTATATATACTTATTAGTGTTTAACTCATGCTATAAATAAATCAATTTCATCTTTTCTGTTAATAAAACAAAAACCTCTCTTTATTTGTTGATAATAAATTCTTCACTTTAGTAAGAATAATCTACTTATTGTACCAGCCACTCATAATCCTGCCTGCAATCCACAATATAATCAACAAACACTGTCTGATCCTTAATTTGATACAGAACCAGATAATATTTTTCAACAAACATCTTATGGTACTTATTTAGTGGGATAAATTCTGCAGTAAGAAATGGGAATCGTTCAGGCATTATAGAAAGAGAGCGAATAGCATTCATAAGATCGTTTTTTGCTTTACGTGCAGCAGAAGGGCTTTTCTTTGCTAAAAAACGTACGTGACCCGCCAACATTTGACGGGCACGGTCGGAAACAATAACCTTATACTGATTCTTCTTTTCCATGTTCCACCTCGTCAATAATGCTTTCGAGATAGCTGTCCAATTCATCCGGTGTAACTCCGGCACGGCCAGCCAAGCGGTCTTCCTCAACAGCCAGCAGTTCTTCCCTTAGCTTCAGCATTTTTTCTCGACGGGTAAAAGCCTCTATATCCATAACCACGAGATCACCCTCACCGTTCTTGGTGAGAAAAACAGGTTCTCCGGTGGACTTGCACAAAGCTGCAATTTCATTATAGTTTTGCCGGATACTTGCGGATGGTTTAATCTGCATGGTATCAACTCCTTGTAGTAACATTCTAATCATATTATACTCCTTTCATGCTATGATATCAATTAGCAATTGTGTTATCTTACATATTCTTGTGGGCATTGTGACCTCAGTTTAATTCTCAAATAATCATTATAATCCTTACCGTGCTTAGGCGGCTCATCATAAACGGTGTATGAGATAGGGAGTATAGTTTGAATCGTTTTTGCTGCCAGCCGACCAGCCATATCGTTATCCAAATGTAGGGCTATCTCATTGATTTTTGGAGAGTCCTTTAAGTATTGCGTGAGCGCAGCTGGTAGGGTGCTTTCTTCAATAATTTTCTTCGGCATATAAATTCCTGCGAGAGATAGGTAATTATCCTGCCGCCAGTCCCTGCCGGAGAGTAATTCCAAAGTACAATATGATAATAAATCAATAGCGCTTTCAAACAGGTGCAGTTTGCTACATTCATTCCTGGCCGGGATAGAAAAGGAGAAGTGCTTATCGCTTCCGTTCACTTCTCCCATAAACCTTCTACCCAATGTGCCCCGAAGTGTACCATACCGGGGAATACCGTGCTGATCGAAGCCTACAAATACTGCATTGTGATAATCACGGCTCTCATATAGCCGGTTGGTCTGGATGCAGTAATCAATTATTTCTCTGTGGATGCCACGTCCAGTGAGATAAGAAATCACACGGTCATTGTTTTCGCTTTTCTCCGGCAAAAGCAGTTTTTTATGCTCAATGGATTTCTGTGGCCTTGGTAAAACAGGCGGTATGACAACCGCCTGTCCGTCTATCTGAATTACAGCTTCCAGGAACGACATGCCCCGCACCTTAATCAAATAATCCAATGCAGAACGTCCGCCTATATTGCGCGACCACCAGTACCATTTTCCATTGCTAATCTTCAAGCTATCATGGGTACGGGTAGTATAAACATTCCCGGCGAAACGCACCAACTCCTGAGGTTCGTAATGTTGCAGATAAGTCAGCAGATCCATTTGCTTTGCACGTTCAATCTGCTCCGGTGTTACATAGGGCATCAGTATCACCTCACCTTGTACAATTATTTTGTATTAAATCAGTGACCAAAGCCACTGTTCGACCCATTAAAAGTCATAGTTAACATAACACTTCAAATTTTATTCTTTTCCAAACATCAAGCACATCATCCGGCTTCACATCTTAGCCATTATGCCAGCGTTTGTTGGCCTGAACTTTGACAATCATGTATAATATCTTCCGGACTTGGAAGGTGTGTGTTTCACCTCCTGGGACGGACCTTGGCGGGCCGATTACCCGTATGAAAGAGTATTTTTCCATTCCGGTAAGTCTACATGATTTGGCTGGTTGAGGCCAGCTTTTTAGCTGGTTCCTCGTGTCACATGCAAGGTTGTTTGCTTACATGAGAAGGAATGGAGGCTTTTAAGTCCATTAATTTTTTAAGGAGGCATTTTGATGAATTTCAGACCTATTGCAGGAATCGATGTAGGTAAATTCTTCAGTGAGATGGCAATTCTTTCTCCATCCAATGAAGTGATTGCCCGCATGAAGATCCACCATGATTCCAGTTCTGACGTTGAAAGAGTCGTTGAATTACTGAAAAAAACGGAAAAGGACTTTGATTCTAGGCCTTTCGTCGTCATGGAATCCACCGGGCACTATCACAAAATCCTTTTCCATTCACTTTGTAAAGCTGGATTGGAGGTCTCCATCATAAACCCCATCCAGACTGATTCTATCAAAAATATTGGAATCAGAAAAGTGAAAAATGATAAAGCTGATGCCCGGAAAATTGCCCTGCTATACAGATTTCAGGAGCTTAAAACTACTAATATCCCCGATGAGGATATTGAATGCCTGCGAAGTCTTTGCCGACAGTACTACAAGCTCTCTGACGAACTTACTGCCTACAAAAACAGGCTTACGGGTATTGTTGACCAACTCATGTTAAACTTCAAGGATGTATTCCCCAACATCTTTTCAAAGGCTGCTCTTGCAGTATTGGAGAAATATCCTACGCCTGCGCATATTCTTAAAGCGAACAGGAACAAGTTGATTGCACTGATCCAGAAGAATTCTCGCAGAAGCCTTAAGTGGTCAACTGCAAAGTATAATCTTTTGGTCTCCAAAGCCAGAGAGTTTGCGCCTTTGACTGTTCATAATTCCTCGAACATTGCTATGCTGGGTGTCTACATATCCATGATCAGAACTCTGGAAGATAACTTGGCGAAGGTCCTAAAAACCATTCATCTATTGATCGCTGAAGATATGGCAAAGGATATGCCCATGCTAGCATTAACTCTTGAACTTTTTCAGAGCCTGCCAGGTATTGGCCTTCTTACTGCTGCCACCATTCTAGCAGAAATCGGCGATTTTTCCGCTTTCTCTAAGCCGGGAAAACTGGTTGCTTACTTTGGCATTGACCCCTCTGTGATGCAATCCGGAGAATTTACCGGCACACGGAATAAAATGTCCAAGAGAGGTTCCAGGCTACTTCGCAGGGTTCTTTTTACAACTGCTCTTGCCAATATCCGAACTAAGCGGAATAAAGAGGCTTGCAACCCTGTATTACTTGAATTCTACAAGCAAAAATGCCAGAGTAAACCTAAGAAGGTAGCTTTGGGAGCAGTTATGCGTAAGATCATCATTTACATCTTTGCTGTTCTAAGGGACAGAAAACCGTACCAGTTACGCAGTCCTCAGGAACATGCTCAGATATTAGCAGCAAAGCATATAGCAGCTTAGCAGTACCTGCACTTGATGTTTAGTTTTCAAGGATCAGTATTTCATTTTAGACCAGCTATTTTATGTCTACTTCGCAAAGGTGGTCTTGTTGTTATGCATTTTTTCTATGTCAGGAGTTTTCAAAAATTCATAAAGCTTTTTCTTAAAAACTCTTGACTTTAATTAGCTGGTCTTTCATAGTCAATGTTCTTTTTTTCAGGTGCATCCATATCCTCGTCCGGTTCAGCATCCAACACTTCATTTTCATGCTTATCCATATTGAGTAAAATATTCAGCTCTGCAAGCCGCGCAGACTTTGTTTGCAGCTCTTCTTCCTTTTCAAATGGGACATCAACCTGCTGCCTTGCTGTTTCTATCTGCTGGTGGAGAGTTTTTAACTGCTCTTTGCAATATTCAAGCTTCTTCGGGATTTCAGCAAGAATATTATTGAGCCTTGTAATATTGCCGTAGATGTCCGTGCCCAGTGTAACCGTATGGCTCATAGAACCCCTCAAAGTGATTTGGTACTGCTTATTGAAACTATCAAAAGAAAACAACATCGGAAAGCCCATGTAGCTGCCTAATTCCTGTGGTTCCGGGGAAGTCATCTGCTTGCAGGCTTCCAGGATGGCTGCGCCTGCTTTTGCTTTTTCGGTATAGTAAGTACCTTTCACAGACATACCAGCAAATTTACTGTCCTCTGAACTGTCCACTGCATGTTCCAATTCACTTTGCTGCTTGTACAAAGCAAGATCTTTTTCATAGCCTGCTATGCGTTCCTTTGTGGATTTGATTTGCTGGGGGAAATACTTTAGCAGCCTGTCTTCCAAAGCATATTTCTGGCTCAGATGATTTGCTTTCAGTAATTTCAACTTGGAAACCTGAATATCCAGATCCATCTTTTCTTTTATGTACGGGTTGCCTGTAGCCAGCGCCTTCACCTCGGCATAGGAGAGTGCCGTTTCGTCAATGTCCTCGGCAGAACGCACCGGGGACTTCGAAGTCATAATTTGCGATATGAAACGCTGCTTGTTCTCAAGTATCTGGTAGAGATAAGCATCAAAGGTGTTTTCGGTTACATACCGGAAAATATACACTTCATCATTTTTGTTACCTTGCCGTACAATACGTCCGGAACGCTGTTCCAAATCCCTTGGCCGCCATGGACAATCCAGGTCATGGAGCGCAATCAAGCGATCCTGTACATTGGTTCCTGCGCCCATCTTAAATGTAGAACCTAACAGGACTCGTACCTGCCCTTTTCGTACCTTTGCATACAGTTCCTTTTTCCTGATTTCAGTGTTGGCATCGTGAATGAAAGCAATCTCATCAGCAGGAACACCACGCTCTATGAGTTTTTGTCTAATATCATCATAGACGTTAAAATTTCCGTCATTCTTCGGCGTGGATAAATCACAGAATACAAGCTGTGTCAGCTTATCATCGCTATTCTCCTGCCAAATACGGAATACATTCTCTACACAGGCATTTACTTTGCTTTCTTCATGGTCAGGAAGTGCAGAATTAGCTAGTCTTTGGTCAAGTGCCAGTTTGCGACCATCGTTGGTTATTTTGAGCATGTTATCCTCGTATGGCTCTACCTCCTTGGCACGTACCCGTTCAGCTCGAACAGCAAGCTCAGCTACCATATCTTGCTGGAATTCGCTTGGCTTTACAGCGATATTGCAGTAATTGGCTTTTGGCACAGGGAGGTTTAACATATCCGCAGTTTTTATATCTGCAATTTCTTTGAACATGTTCATGAGCTCCGGCAGGTTATAGAATCGTGCGAACCTTGTTTTGGCCCGATATCCCGTACCTTCCGGTGCAAGCTCTATAGCAGTTACCGTCTCCCCAAATGTACTTGCCCAGCAATCAAAATGCTGAAGTCCGTTCTTACGTAAGGTTTCATATTGCAAGTATCTTTGCATGGTGTACATCTCGGTAATAGAATTGCTGATTGGTGTTCCAGTTGCAAAAATAATGCCGCGCCCTTCAGTCAGTTCATCAAGGTAGCGGCATTTCATAAACAAGTCGGATGATTTTTGCGCCTCTGTCTGGGATAAACCAGCCACATTACGCATCTTTGTATAAAGAAACAGGTTCTTGTAGAAGTCAGCTTCATCCACAAACAGCCGGTCAACTCCTAATTCCTCAAAGGTGACTACATCATCTTTTCGGCTGGTATCATTAAGTTTATCCAGCTTTAGCTTCAATGTCTTTTTAGTCTTTTCAAGCTGCTTGATAGCGAAGCGCTCTCCGCGTTCTTCTTTAAGTTCGCGGATGCCGTTGGTGATCTCATCAATCTGTTCTTCAAGCAACTTTTTTTGTCTTTCGACCGAAATCGGTATTTTCTCAAACTGGCTGTGACCGATAATTACAGCATCATAGTCGCCGGTAGCAATACGGGCACAAAATTTCTTACGGTTTTTAGTTTCAAAGTCCTTTTTCGTTGCCACTAAGATATTAGCGGAAGGGTAGAGCTGCAAAAATTCAGCTGCCCATTGCTCGGTAAGGTGGTTTGGAACAACAAACATGCTTTTCTGGCATAGTCCCAGATGCTTGCTTTCCATCGCTGCAGCTGCCATTTCATAGGTCTTGCCTGCACCTACACAGTGAGCTAACAGTGTATTACCTCCATACAGTATGTGCGCTACTGCATCCACCTGGTGCTTACGCAGGGTGATTTCCGGGTTCATTCCTGTAAACCGGATGTGGCTGCCATCATATTCACGAGGACGGACAGAATTAAAACGGTCATTGTAAATTCGTGTCAGGCGTTCCCTGCGGCCGGGATCTTTCCATATCCAGCTTTGAAATGCTTCTTTAATGGCTTCCTGCTTCTGTTGAGCGATCGCGGTTTCCTTTTTGTTCAGAACACGCTTTTCCACACCGTCCTCATAAACCGTATCAAAAACCCGTACATCCTTGAGGTTCAAAGTTTCTTCAATAATCTTATAGGCGTTAATGCGGCTGGTACCATAGGTCATTACTGCCCTGATATTGCCGCTGCGGTCGTCGTTTTTACCCTTGATGTTCCAGTTGGCGGTATAAGATGAATAGAAAACATCAATATATCGCCTGTACATATATGGGGTTTCCAAAAGCTCAAATATAAAATCCTTTATTACATCTGGAGGAAGCCAGGTGGCACCCAGCCTGACATCGATTTCAGACGCACTTAAATCCTTTGGTTGTACCTTTTCAAGTGCTGCAACATTTATACTGTAAAGATCGGGCTGCATTTCGGCAAACTGCCTGGCGGTTTTAAGCTTTTCCCGTACATTACCGGAAAGATAGGCATCGGAGGTTTCAAATACCGGCTTTCCTTCACTGTCCAGCTTTTCAGGATTGCGGAATATAACACCTTCCAGGTCCTTTATAAGCTGTTCCTCTGAAAGACCGGTAAGGCTTTGCATAAAACCAATATCCACGCAGGCTTTTTCCGCTATGGAGATCGCTAATGCCTCAGTTGCAGTGTCTACATGGGTAACAACAGCTCGCTGCCGGATAGTGCGTTTGGTGAACATGTCAGCCTTACGTTCCAGATTGCCATCTTCGTCCAGAATTTCAAGGGAACAAAGCAAGCAGTAGGAAGAATCATCCGAAAAGGCCATGTTGTTGCCGCGGCTGCTTAAAAGTCCGTATTTCGCAGTAAATTCATCATACAACTTATTCAGCTTGCGCTGCTGTTCATATATAACATCATCGCTATAGTCTTCAGTTTGGTATTCAATAAGTTCCCGGACACAATCTCTAATGGCAATCATGCCTTTTATACGGTTGGCTGCCGTAACTGAAACTTCCACCTTGTTCATCCGGCTGTTTTCCCGGTAGTAAATCTCGCCATCCACAACGGTATAACTGAAATTACGCACATTAGGATCTGCCGGAATGGAGGCATCTTCTTCCTCAACTATTTCCTCTGGCTCATATTCGGTTATTTCCGCATGGATATTCTCCAACGCTTCACGTAGAAGTTCTGCAAGATCAGCATTCTCATAAGGCATACAGGTGGTTTCACTGGCGTTGCCATACATCCTGTTATCATATGCCATCGTGCCCAGCACCATATCAGGGTTATCTGCAAAGTAACTGTTAATAGGTATGCCATCCTCAGTGGTAGAGAGGTGTACCCAATCCGGTTCAATATCAATCACTCGGTCGCGCTTTTGCAGGAATATGATGTCGGTCGTTACTTCAGTGCCGGCATTCGCAAGAAAAGCATTGTTCGGAAGGCGTACAGCACCCAAAAGTTCAGCCCTCTGCGCGATATATTTACGGACTTCCGGATTCTGCTTATCCATTGTGCCTTTAGAAGTAATAAATGCAATGATTCCCCCAGGTCGTACCTTATCCAGTGTTTTGGCAAAAAAGTAGTCATGGATAAGAAACTTATATTTATCATACTTTTTATCAGCTACTCCATAACTGCCAAAAGGTACATTTCCAATAGCAAGGTCAAAAAAGCTGTCAGGCAGATTCGTTTCCTCAAAACCTTGTATTGCAATGTTTGCCTGCTGATAAAGCTGTTTTGCGATCCTGCCTGAAATACTATCCAGTTCAATACCATACAGTTTAGAGTTTTTCATCCTGTCGGGGATAAGCCCAAAAAAGTTGCCGATACCGCAAGCAGGCTCTAAAATGTTGCCCGTCTGAAAGCCCATGTTTTCCAGACAAGCATACATGGCTTTGATGACAGTGGGGGAAGTATAATGGGCGTTTAATGTAGAGGCTCTTGCGGAAGCATATTCATCTGCGTCAAGCAGTTCCTTCAGCTCAGTATATTCCTTAACCCATAGGCTGTTCTTTTCATCAAAGACCTGTGGCAAACCACCCCATCCTACATACCGGGACAGAACTTCCTGTTCTTCCGGTGTCGCAAGCCGGTTTTCTTCTTCAAGCTTGTATAAAAGTCTGATAGCAGCAACATTCCAGGCATATTTGGCCTTTTGACCACCATGCCCCAACTCATTGTCGGTGATATGAAAGTTGATACGCTCCTGTTTTGGTTTTCCCGATACAGTTACTTCTTTTTCGGCAGGTTCCTTTTTATCTTTCTGACCTTCTGGGAGCTCAAGCTCCATGTTAAATTCTACATATTGCTTTTTATCTTCTTTTCCTTTTTCAAGTTCAATGGTGAATGTATCTCCCTCATGGGTGATGGTTACATTCCCTGTTTGCTTTACCCATTCCGGTGCGTTGGGGTCATCCGCATGAATGGTTACACTATCCCTTTTTTCCGTAAGATAGTCCTGGTACGTTCGCTGGAATACATCCTCGCTAAACCATTCTTTAAACTGCGGCAGGTTGATGTAAGCTTCGTAAAAATCCGGATGTGTCTCTTTCATAGAGTGAACAATGCGATCGATTGCAGTATCAAGCTCCAATTTTGCACTGTCTGGATCGGTATCCCTGTCCCGCAGGTAGGGGTAAATCTCATCGTTTCGTATCTTGTTGATGATTTCAGGCAGGTATGCCTGGTAGATGTCGCGAGGAGACAGTTTTTCAGCTTTAAGTACAGTCGGCTGCTCCGTTATTTCCCCCCGCATAAGAAGATGATCATTCAGAGGGTTATCTCTAAGCATTTCCTCAAAGGTTTCACGCTGAAATTGTTTAGTAAACAGGGGACAGTTTAAATCACGAAGCTCTACCGAATTATTGTTAAATGATAAGATCTCATATTCCTCCGCACCTATGTACACCGTATCTCCAAGGTGGAAGACATAATTAGCCGTATCTTTAGATACAGTTTGCTCAGGTTCCGTAGGTGTAGGTTCCCGGTTCAGGATTTGTCGTGCATATGCTTCCTCGGCAAGTCTCCGACGCTGTTCTTCCATTTCCTGCTGTGCTACAGGAAGGCGCTCCTTTTCCTTGCTGTTTAAATACCTGTCCGCAGCGATCAGCTCACCAAGTCGTTTTGCAACCTGATTCCATGATAGTCTTATTTCAGGGTTTGTTATAAAGCTGCCGCTTTTGCTAAGGAAGATCCCTTTTCCGTCATGCCATTGGTTTCCTCTGGTTCCATCGATGAAAATATGTGTGCCGCCGCCAATTCCATACTCACGTTTTAGAAAATCAATAGTTTCTTTTGTACTGTGCGGTTCCTGATAGTGCAGGTATACACGGTACTTTCCATCCTGAAAGCCTGTACCGCTGCAAAGCAAATGATCGATTTCTTCCTGCGAAACAGAAAAAGCGGAGGTTTTTTTATCCTCCGCCTGTTCTATGGCTTCAATTTGCTGTTCTACTGTAGGGAAAAGGTTTAGCTGTAAACCAGCTCCGTCAGCACTGACTCTTCTGCTGAGTGTCGCAGGTTGTTCATGTGTCCCGCCCAGCCCATCGGGTCTATCGCTTTGTCCGGTGCCGGATTGCTCTCCAGAAGTTCCGTCGTGATCATCTCTATTTGTTCCTTCGCTATCCGATCGATTTCCATCAGATGGCTGTTCAATTTCCCTGACATCATCAGACTGGCGTATGTTCCTTTCCTGTGATTTTTCAGGTATGTCCTGCGCAACATCCCATATTTGCCGATGTGCATCTCTTCCTCCGGCAGCGCCAGATCCGGTACCAGATAATCGCCCTGCATCGTGTATGTCAACTCCATGATCATCCTTCCTTTCAACCCTGTTATCTTCACTTTTATTCTGTCGTATATCCTGGCTTTTTGCAAATGTACGGTTTTGATTTCTTTCTGCTCTCTGAATACTTTTTACTGTTGCACTGATTTCCTTTAAAATCATTTCTGAAATATCACTTGTTGCAGCACCTAAACCGGATATTGTTTCAAGTGTGTTGAAATTAATAATGCTCTGAAAATCATCAAAGCTGAAAAATTCATCTGCAGGATAGCCGCAACGGACTAAAAGCATATATGCCACAGAATTTTTCAGTGCATTTTTAAAGATGACTTCAACATTAAGATCATCCAGTTCTTCGAGAAAGCTGTTTTCCCTGCTATACATCAGGTCAGAGAGGTAATCAGGGAAATTATCTTCGACAGCGTTGAAAGCTGCTGAAATAAGTGTTGCAGGGATATTACTTTTGTCCTTAAGATCACCAAAAGCATTTTCCAGCGTTTCTGTCACATCTTCAGAATATTCATTCCTTAATGACCAAAGGACAACTGGACGGTTATACCGGCTGTTAGTATCCGATACATCAAACACATGACGAAGGGTTAAACGGCTTCCGCTGTCATTTATAAGGGCAATGCCTTTCGCACCCCGGTTTACCCATCTGCCGAACTTCTCATTCCATATTTCAATGGGAGCACAGGCTGTTGCATCAGGGCGCTGGGCAAAAATAAGCAATTGATCTTGAAACGGATATTTATAGTTCCAGGCAGCAGTTTTCAGAAAGGATATCCAGTTGCCAGGTGTTTTAACAATATCTTTTGCCGTATTTTGAGAAAGCTCTGTAATCAGCTGCAGCTTTGTTGCCAACTTTTATCCCTCCTTATCGCACCGGTTCACATTTCTTTTCAACCCTCTGCGCCGTTTTTTCTATATTCTCTTTTTCCTGTTTATAACTTTTTAAATAATGGATCTCATCGAGAGCACGGTTGCATAAATCTTCAAGGGCTGTCAGGCGGTCCTTACAGTAATGCCCCCAATAGTAATTCTTTTCGCCCTTTGTACATTTCCATGTCACAAACTTGGCAGGAGCATTTTCGTTTTGACCAATGACAAACTCAGAATTCCCAACGGTCAGCCGATCAGTAATTACATAACCGGCATTGACTTCCTTATCTGCATTGGCAACGTGATTTTCCTTATTGTTATTCATCAAGCGTTTTTCATCATCCATCCTTATAATCACTCCAATCAAACCGGCAGCAGTAAAGGGACTCCAGTTTTCAAGTCCCTTTTACCGCCATACCGTTATTTCTTTCTTTGCCTGATATACAGGTATAATGCACCACCTGCAATCACCAGGCAAATCACGATGGCAAGTATCGTTTTTAGCTCCATCAAAGCACCTCCTTGTCCTAATAAATTTGTGCTTTCACATTATCTTCCGTTAATCAAAGCAATACCGGCATGAATAAAAAAGCCGGTACATAAGAATACTGCCAACGGAACACTTTTCTGCCGTGTTAGCTTTGAATAAAGCAAGGCCGGTAGCAAGGCAAAAAAGAGAATGGAAGTAAGTCCATATAAGCCAAAGCTAAAACCAATTGCAGCCGTAAGCTTGATATCACCACCGCCCACGCCGCCATATTTCATGGCAAGAAACAACAGGCAGATGCCTGGCAGCAAAAACCCCGCAATTCGCTGCATTAGTGTGGGCTGCGGCAAAATAAAAGCGGACATTATGCCGAGCAAGAGAATGGCTATCCATGTCCAGTCGGGAATAATCCGCTTCATATAATCCATTACTGCTGCCCACAATAGAGGAACAGCAAAAAGAAGTATTATTATATCAGTTTCCAGTAGTGACATCATCGGAATACATACTGTCCACTACGTGAATTTTTAGTTCCCCTCCGGTAATCCAGCGGGACAGCGTACCTCCGGGAGTATGCACATCGGTAACAAGAAGCTGTACTATATAGTCCCTGTTATCCGGGAACCACAGCGGTATGTAATGTTTCCTGTAACGGAAGGGAGATGCGGGATTTTCCTTAAAGATAAATTGACCGTTTTCCTTTATTAAAGGGATAGCGGTTTCATAGCGATATTCCGGCAGATAGACTTCTGCAGTCTGTGGAGCAGTAATCAGCTCCGGCCTGTCATAATTGGTGTCAACATAGGCTGTAACACGGATTGAGTATCCATAGCCTGACTTGAGAAAACCTTTAGCTTTTGTATCATATTCCAGCACAGCGTTTACCTTCAACTCGGCATAGAATTGCCTCCATACAAACTTTCCACCCTCATACCGCTGCTCCCACCATGTCACCCTGGGCTGTTCACTTCTTTTCGGCGGGTTAGGCAATGACCGGCTTTCCTCCGGTTCTCCATAGGATATATTCTTTATCACAGCCTTTTGAGTATAAGTGTTGTTTTCAGCAGTGCTTTCATTTCTCAGCGACTGCTCAGGATTAATAATCGCAATCAAGGTAACATTTTTGTCAGCCTGCACATTAGGAGTGTCCCAGCGGATGGATACAACATTCCAAGTATCCCTTTCCATTACTATCGCATCAATTCGCTTTGACAAAGACAATTCAGGTATTTGAAACAGTACAGTAACATTTTGTCCCGGTGTAAAGTCCAGGCTGCCTTTGTTGGATACTTTAACAGTGGTTATAACAGACTGGTTTTCCTTATACTCATCGGGGGTGATTCTCTGTACATCCAAATCGTAAGGACGTTCCAGTACCATGATTTCCGCCGAAACCTGATTGTTGCCGGTATTGCTGTCCTTGTAGCCTGCAGGTGCGGACACCTTAGCAGATAAACGAATACGCTCTCTTTTATCTCCAGCTGTTTTTGTTACAAGAAAGGCTTTCTTTTCAAATGCTTTGAAATTAGATGTACCGGGCACATCAGGAATCTTCTTACCGTTAATGGTGACATTTAGCTCAACATCATACAAATCCTTGTCGGTGGAGTTGGCGAAGTATACTGTAAAGCTGTATTCCTCATGCTCATATACAGTCGGGGGAGACGACAAATTTACCCACACATCGCATAGGTTTACTATGGTAGGTATCTCAGGGTCATCCGGATTGTCAGGTTTTTTTGGCTCATCAGGATTATTGGGGTCATCAGGTTTTTCAGGGTCATCCTGATTATGAGGCTCATCTGGTTCGTCGGGTTTATCTGGGTCATCCGGTTCGTCAGGATTGTCAGGGTCGTCAGGATCATCTGAATCATCATCAGGTTGCTTAACAACTTTAATGCTTGAAACAGCAGTATTGTTGATGATATTTACATCCCTAAAGCCTTCCGGTGCCTCCACATTAGCCCACAAGCCATAAACCTCACCTGCACTTCCAGCATTATCTGTAACAGTATAAGCTTTTGTCTCCCGGGGCTTGAAATTGGCTAATTCGTGGATTTGCGTCAATGCAATCTCATTATTTTTTCCCTTTAAGTGTACAGCTTTTAGTTCTACATCAGTGTTATTGGTAAAGCTTACGGTATAGCTGTAATTCTCATGTTCATATACCGTAGGCGGTGCAAAGATACACGCAGACAGATCGCAAAGATCAGGTAAACCTGGTGGATCATCTGGTTCGTCCGGGTTATCCGGATTATCAGGATTATTCAGGTCATCGGGATTATCCGGGTCGTCAGGATCATCTGGATCATCAGAATTATCAGGCGTTTCATCCGGTTTGGGGTTAACTATCCGTATAACTGCTGTAGCCGTGTTGTTGTTAAGATTTCCGTCTATAAAGCCTTCAGGCACACCAATGTTTGCCCACAAGTGAATTTCATCGGCATCAGTATCAGCCGTACGTTTAACATCATAAGTTACACTTGAATTGGGTGAAAAGTCCTTCATCTCAGGTATTCCTTCAATCAGAACTTCATCTATCGTGCCTTTCAAAGGTACATCATAAGCTGTACTCGTTCCGCTGTTCATGTAGATTATAGTAAATGAATAGCTGTCGCCACGTTTCACTGTAACAGGGGCACGAATGACAACCGATAGGTCGTTGCCTTCACATGCTTTGAACTTAAAATAGAAGTCTGCTGCTGGAATCCTGTAATGAATATTCTGCGTGATACTGGTCTGCGTTTTATTTTCTCCGTCATAATATTCATCACTCTCCGGTGTATAATCCCATTCGAGCCCCATGTATTGAAAATTGCGGGACAGCAGCACATCATCCTTGGTGAAAGTAACAGAAGTAGTCTGATAGGGATAGAGCAGCTCCGGCACTCCCTTGTCCTGAGCAGTGAGCTTACCGTAAACCTTCTGTTTGTTCACATCGCACCAGGTAGCCTCTATGTCAACTTTAACAGGAGCCTGGTAGGATAGTGCTGTATTTCTCATGGTTTCAAAGGCTGTTAGACTTTTAGGTGTCCAGCCGTAACTGGTGGTCAGTGTTTCAAATTGCGTATTGGTATCATAGGTTCCATATATTTTGCCGGAACTGAAATTGTGAATCTCCACAACATTGCTGCCTTTTAGTGTATAAGTCCTCCCGTCACACTTACCGATCCACCCGGCAATCCGTTCCTTTTCATAGTCTGCAACGGTATTTGCATTCACAAGATCAATTCTCTGCGGCTCCGGGAAGGTCTTTATAAGCGTCTCTCCATCATATATTTCTCTGACATTCATTCCGATGGTGCGATACCGGATGTCGTAGACAGCTTTCACTTGAAAAATAACATTAGCTGTGATGGTGAGGACTGCACCCTGATCTGTTTTTGCTGTTATTGTATACGGGCCGCATGACTCCTTATTCTCAACAGTCAAAATATATTTCGGTGTTATCTTTATGCTCTGTCTACCATATTCCAGTTGAATATCTGTAATTGTCCCGATTTTTGCCGTTACTTGAATTGAGATTTCCTCCGGAAAATGCTCTATGGCTACCATACCGCTTTCGCTTTGCAAGCTGTCTATTGGAGAGGTAATATTGATTTCAATGTCACTGTTTACTGAAGCAAATGCTTTGCCCGAAAGGAGCAGGCAAAATATAAAAACAAGCGATACGGTATAAAATAACTTTATTTTCATTAAAAACCTCCTTCCTCAATTCTTGTATTAACGCTGGATATTCTAAAGGGAAGCCTCACATCGCCGGTCAGAAAACTGAAGATACTGCGGGTCTTCAGTGCCCCCTCCAGCGTCAGCCGGGGCGGAATGTCGGTAGCATTAATGTGCTTTATTTCAAGCTCGTAAACCCATTCTTCGTCGATATATTTGCTTAAATCCGCATCAAGTTTCATGCTTTCATGCAGGTACTCATATAATCTTTCTTCCGCAAGGGCGCTGTCCATCCTGGCATGACCGTCCCTGCGGTATTCGTCCAGCATGGCATATTCCACTGAGGCATTCACACCCCTTTGAAGGACATATTCCACCTGCTGGTACAGACTTTCCATACGGAAATATTCAATCAGGATAGCTGAAAGCGTCAGGATGAAAAAGACTAGAATCACGATGAAAATAAAAACATCGCCCTTACGGTTTTGCAAAATGTATTTATAGCTGTTCACGTCCATCCTCCTCAGCAATCTCAGTCGGAGAGCTTCCAATACTTTTCCGACATACCGGTAATGCTTACTCTCATAGGAATCATAATCTTAACTGGAGGTGCAAAGGATGGTGTAAAGATGGTAAATGGATGACTGTATGTCATCGTAATCGTGAAGGTATCCCTTAACTGTATTTTCTGACCGTCATGGTAATTCACATCCTCGACGGTCATCTCCGGTGAGAGGCCGGTCTGCTGCTTAAGCCGGTAGAAAACATCATAGGCTTTATCTGATACCTGTCCCTCCAGTTCAACTACCCGTACAACACGCCGACAGATATGGTTCAAATTAAGGTAAGTAGTGAAGATACTCAAAAAGCTCAAAACCGTAACCATGAGTGTAATCACAACCAGTGTTTTAATCATCAGGTCAAAATAGCTGCTGCCTTTTCTGTCGTGAAGGAGTCTTTGAAAAAGCAGAAGGGGAGAATTTCTCTCCCCCGTGCTTTGGTGCCTGCTGTTCATATGCGTTGCACCTCCCGCATCTGCAGGTTTACCTTTAATTTTTTCATCAACTCAGTAAACCGGTGATTTTGCTGACGATACTGTTCCAGATCTGTGTTATGGAACCTTGATACAGTGTCATGAACACCGCACCTACTACTACAACAATCAAGACCACGATAAGCCAACCGGTCATCTGGTCGCCGGACTTATTTGCCAATATGTTTTTGCCCTTTAAAGTTGCTATTCTCATTTTGTTTTTCAAAGCAGTCATCATAATTAATCCCTCCATTATTCTAAACTTAGTTTTAATTTAGGGGGGAGCAGAGCTCCCCGAGTGTCATGAGCCTTTAGAAGCAATTTCGTTTAGTTCAAAAGGCTGGTAATCTTGGTGACAATGCTGTTCCAGATTGTAGATATTGAATCCTTATACAGCGTCAGGAAGACTGCACCAACCACCACAACGATCAGGACTACGATGAGCCAGCCGGTCATCTGGTCACCGAATTTGTTTGCCAAAACATTCCTGCATTTAAGTCCTGCCATCCGTATTTTGTTTTTCACTGTTAAAAGCATAGTAAATACCTCCGTTAATTTAGATTTTGGTAAAAGAAAAAAGGGAAGCCATACTGGATATGCTCCCCCTGTACTGCTGCCTTTTAGCTGCGATTAACTTAAAAGGCCGGTGATTTTGTCTACAATGCTGTTCCAGATAGTGGTGATAGAGCCCTGGTACAACGTCATAAACACTGCGCCTACTACCACAACAACCAGCACAACAATAAGCCAGCCGGTCATCTGGTCACCCGACTTGTTTGCCAGAACATTTCCGGCATTCGATATAGCATTTGCAATGCGTTTCCTCACAGGATTTGCCCTCCTTTCTTGCGTAATAGAGTTTGTAGTTGTAGTGTTTCTCACAGGTAATACCTCCTGAAATTGTATTTTGAAAAGGGTGATTCCCTTTTTCACATTAAAAAAGGCTCCCCATTGATCTAATCATGTGGGAGCCTATAACATAGAGCAGGCAGGCAAGCGTCACAGCCACAAGGGGTATGGATGCAATCTTGACCCTTCGTGGCAGCTTATGAAGTTTTTTTCTGAGTGCTTCTCTGGCTTTGATGTCCATATCTCTTGCAAGGTATGCCAGAGCTTCTCCCTGATGCTCGCCCCGGTACAGCCCTATAAGGGCATTCACTAAAAAAGATACTTCTGTCATTCCAATGCGTTCATTGAAATTCCGGAGAGCTGTTTCAATATCCTTCGCTTTCATCTCCATGACCAAAACCGAGACATCATAGTGGAATACATCACTGGCTACCTTCAGGTAATCTTCGAATATCTGGATTAAATCCACCTGAACAACTGCCCTTTTACTATCATCCTTAATGTCATCTAGCTTATACAGGATGGAACGGATAAAACCCGGAAGCTCTATTTCGATCCGGTTTTTCTTTTCCTTCATCTTGTCTTTAAGGTCTGTCATGAAGTGGAAGTACACCACTACCGCAAAGATTAGAACTACAGGGGCAAGGTTTGCCGCTCCAATGGCAAAAAGGAGCAAGGCAAGCGGTAATGTAAAAAAAGCACATAAAATAGCTCTTGCGTAATATTCTTTCGGAGTCAGTTCAAGCCCTCCGCGCCTCAGTGTAGATGCCATTCTTGCTTCCTTTACCGGGTCAATCGGGATGAACCTTGCAAGTGGCTTTGATAACGGCATAATTATCCGGTTTACTAGCCGCTGGCTTGATTTTTCCTTTTCAGCCTGCAAGATTTTGATGTTCTTTTTCATACTAAGCTTCGGGATTTTAAGAAGCTGCCTGCATATTAAAAAGCCTGCCGAAGTCAGCAGGACAAATATAATAAACTGATAAAACAAAGGAAAACCTCCTTATCTGTTTGACGGTTTAGTAGCCTTCATCACATAAAAGGCTGTAGCGAGAGCTGTTAAAAGCATGAGAATAATTAGGAACTTACCTATGGCAGTCTTGGTGAGAAGTGAAAACCACTCGGCATTGGAAAAGCGCATCATAGGGATCACAGAGAACATGAGTCCTGCCGTCATAAGATAGTCACGCCATACCTTTACCATCATACTGTCACTTTCAATCTGCATGGATTTAGCATCATTCATGGCCTTAATGATGGGAAACAAAGCAAATTTCAGTCTTCGGTCATGATGGCAAAGGATGAGGGTTTTTACCCACTCTGTAAAGTACCTGTTTTTAACTTTAGCTGCCAACCGATACAGTCCATGCTCCACATTGGGATTGATAAACCGAATTTCCGACACAAATTCATCAAAAGGTGTAGGAATTCTTAAATGTTCTGGAATATACCGATTCTTTTCCTCCACATAGGTTTCCACTGCCTTAATTATGTCATTATTTCCTGCATAGGCATTGGTAATGATGGACATGGTGTTTTCCAGCCCTTCGATTTCTTCCCTTGCTGCCGTAGAACTTCTCACTGTCAGATATAAATACGGGGCAGGGAACATACAGGCCGCCATTACCGCCGCCAGGCTGGTATTATCAAATAATAGGGTTCCTGCAACAAAGCCACCTGCTACTGATATAAGGATCATAATGACAAATTTTCTCGTAGTGCACCGAGTCTGACGAAACAGGGTTTCAAAACGTATTGAGATTCTCTCCGTTACTTTAAGCTTTGTCCCCACCAGATCCATACGACGTTTTTTCAGTAGATTCTGCTCTTTAATAAACGGGTTCAAATTAAGCAAGAGAATCAGGGAAAGGCTGATGAGTGTGAAAACAAGGACATAAGATATATAAATCAGATTCATTCTGCTCCCCCTTTCGTAAAGCGAAGAATCTCTTCTTGAGGGACACCGCCTATCAGCAGTTTTTCCGCAAGTGCCGGGGAAATGCAACCTAAACGCTTATGGGTGCCCACAGCCTTAATAATCTTACCGTCTTTATCCCGTTCATAATGGTCAATAACATATTTATATAAGGTATTTCCTGTTACCTCACCATTTTCTACCCCTGTAGCCTCAAAGATTTCCATGTATTTGCGGGATTTGTCCGGAAGCTGCATTTTGAAAAGCATAATGGGAAAAGCTTCAACAATGTTTTTCAGAAGTCTTTCTTCTGATAAGGATGTTCCTGCCTCAAGGCACATTGTAAGGATTCTGTCGTATGCCGTCCGTGCACTGTTGGCATGGAGGGTACTGACAATGGTGTGCCCTGTCCGTCCGGCTTCCTGCACGGTCAATGCTTCTTTTCCACGCATCTCTGCAGGTACAAGGATTTCAGGATGCAGCCTTAGTGATAGTTTCAATAAATCCAGCATGGAAATAGGATTAGGTTCTTCCTTGGTTAAAAGATGTATGACATCATTTATCATTACACCGTTTTCATCAAACTTTGCCAGTGACAGTTCACGGGTGTCCTCTATTGTGACAATGCGTTTGTCCGGAGGTACACAGCTTAGTATGTATCCCATATCAGCGGTTTTCCCGCTGCCGGTTGCTCCGGCTATTGCAACTGATACGCCGTTATTAACACATAGAGTCAGAAAGTCCAGTTCCTCTGCTGTAGCCGTATCCCACTCAATCAGATTTTCCCTTGTAATGAAAGAGGGCTTTTGTTTTCTAATAGAGGCAATGGCTCCCGCATCTGGGTCAACGCAGGGCGAAATAGCTCCCGACATTCGGACACCTCGTGCAATGAAACTGTCTCCAATAGGTTTTGAGCCATCGAGAATGACATTTCCAAACCGGCTCATCTTTCTTACAATATTGGAGCAGGCTTCGGGTGTACCAAAGGTTTCATTGAGTCGCACCTTTCTATCCCTATACAGTACCCAAATGCCACCATAACCGTTGACGTTTATTTCCTCCGTGTCAGTATCCTGAAGATATGGTGATAACAGTCCCATACCCGCCATGTCATAATATATCGCGTCTACCAATTCAGAAATGTTGCCTTTATCCTTTGCAACCAGCTGCTCACTGTTTAAATAGCGCATGATTAGGTCTTTAAGCTTTTCCTCGGCTTCCTCCGAGTACAACACCTGGGCAAGCTCCGATGAATGATTCTTCGCTATTATGCGCTGCAGTTTATCAAGAATTTCGCTGTAATCCTGGGCCTGCATACTCTCACCACTGTCGGAACGCAGTTTGTTAGCCCGGTAAATCAGGTCATTTACTGAAAATCCATGGTTCACCTCTTTTCACCTCCACAAATCGAGGATGCGATTTTCTCCAGTACCTTGCTATAACGTCTGCAGAACCGATCATGGTAGGAATACAGCGGTGTCCCGGCATTCTCAAGTTCTCCTGCCCGCTTGATATATGGCAGCTCATAGGCAAAAGGCACTTTCATCATACTTCGATAGGCTTTATCATCAAATTCACCATTAGGAGACACAAGAATATGAGTCTGCTTGTCTGCAATATGCAGTTCCCGGGTAAAATCGGAAACACTCCTGTACCACATTTGGGCTGCTATTGAGGGCTTATGCAGGGTAAATATTCTTTCAGCCAGCCAGAGGCCTACTCCGGATATCGGGTTGGTCAACTCAGGGGCACCATCCACGATGAGAATATCAAATACCATCGTTGCGGCCTTCATCATGCGTTCAGTTTCCTGAAGAGTTACGGTATCGCAGAGAAGCCCGGTATAGCAGGTAGGCACGGATAGAAAAAACAGGTTTTTACTCCCCTCGTAATGGCTAAACTTATCTCCAATGTTTGGGTTATCATCTTTTAATGCTTTATAAAGGCCTATCTCAGGAGGAACATTCTGGCCGAAAAAAACTTGCAGATCTCCATATGTCAAATTTGAGGAAATGAGTCCTACCAGCATATCACGTTTAGAAAGTGCACAGGCCAGGTTTACTGCGAAAGTTGTTTTACCGCAATTATTACCTCCCCAAACAGTATAGGTTTTACCGCTCATGGCCAACACCCCGTTTCTCAAGGATCATGTGCAGTTTCCCTGTATATTCGGCTTCGATAAGTCTCTCTGCCTGCGCTTCTGTAACAATTAGTGTTATAGCCTTTGGAACCGGATCTCCGGTAGATGACTGACTCTCAGATTGCTGCTTTCGTACCTCTGCAGTATCCTGTGTGCGGGCGTTTTCCACGCTGTAAACCTCCAGTCCTTTCAGCTCGGGATAGAGGATAACCTGCGGGGAAGAATCCTCCCCGTCGGAAGCCTGCTCCAAAAATACGGCTACTGTTACTATATCGCCGCTTTGCAGGTGAGAAGAAAGTCCAGCTGCAACGCTTGGTACGCTTACAGTTACCAGCCTCTGATTATTTTTAGCAATACGGTCAAATAGCTCATTTACAAGGAATACGTCGAGTTTTTGGGGAAAGAAATAATCTCCTTTTGCAATATCAGTTAGTGCAATCTTTCCTAAGATTGAATTTTTATCGTTGATAATACCTTCCGGCAGGCCATATTGTCCTACTTCTACAATTGCAAGGTGCTTATCCGTAATCTCTGTTCCAGCCTGTATATCTCCTGATGCCCGCAACACCATGACCGTTGCGCTTTTATCTTCATAAAAACGCGGCAAAAGCACAAAAGAAATTACCGCTGCAATGATAATGCAGATGATGCTTAAAAATATTCGGTTTTTCAGTAGTTTCAAATTGCTCCGTTCCTCCTTGTACAATTATTTTGTATTAAATCAGTGACCAAAGCCACTGTTCGACCCATTAAAAGTCATAGTTAACATAACACTTCAAATTTTATTCTTTTCCAAACATCAAGCACATCATCCGGCTTCACATCTTAGCCATTATGCCAGCGTTTGTTGGCCTGAACTTTGACAATCATGTATAATATCTTCCGGACTTGGAAGGTGTGTGTTTCACCTCCTGGGACGGACCTTGGCGGGCCGATTACCCGTATGAAAGAGTATTTTTCCATTCCGGTAAGTCTACATGATTTGGCTGGTTGAGGCCAGCTTTTTAGCTGGTTCCTCGTGTCACATGCAAGGTTGTTTGCTTACATGAGAAGGAATGGAGGCTTTTAAGTCCATTAATTTTTTAAGGAGGCATTTTGATGAATTTCAGACCTATTGCAGGAATCGATGTAGGTAAATTCTTCAGTGAGATGGCAATTCTTTCTCCATCCAATGAAGTGATTGCCCGCATGAAGATCCACCATGATTCCAGTTCTGACGTTGAAAGAGTCGTTGAATTACTGAAAAAAACGGAAAAGGACTTTGATTCTAGGCCTTTCGTCGTCATGGAATCCACCGGGCACTATCACAAAATCCTTTTCCATTCACTTTGTAAAGCTGGATTGGAGGTCTCCATCATAAACCCCATCCAGACTGATTCTATCAAAAATATTGGAATCAGAAAAGTGAAAAATGATAAAGCTGATGCCCGGAAAATTGCCCTGCTATACAGATTTCAGGAGCTTAAAACTACTAATATCCCCGATGAGGATATTGAATGCCTGCGAAGTCTTTGCCGACAGTACTACAAGCTCTCTGACGAACTTACTGCCTACAAAAACAGGCTTACGGGTATTGTTGACCAACTCATGTTAAACTTCAAGGATGTATTCCCCAACATCTTTTCAAAGGCTGCTCTTGCAGTATTGGAGAAATATCCTACGCCTGCGCATATTCTTAAAGCGAACAGGAACAAGTTGATTGCACTGATCCAGAAGAATTCTCGCAGAAGCCTTAAGTGGTCAACTGCAAAGTATAATCTTTTGGTCTCCAAAGCCAGAGAGTTTGCGCCTTTGACTGTTCATAATTCCTCGAACATTGCTATGCTGGGTGTCTACATATCCATGATCAGAACTCTGGAAGATAACTTGGCGAAGGTCCTAAAAACCATTCATCTATTGATCGCTGAAGATATGGCAAAGGATATGCCCATGCTAGCATTAACTCTTGAACTTTTTCAGAGCCTGCCAGGTATTGGCCTTCTTACTGCTGCCACCATTCTAGCAGAAATCGGCGATTTTTCCGCTTTCTCTAAGCCGGGAAAACTGGTTGCTTACTTTGGCATTGACCCCTCTGTGATGCAATCCGGAGAATTTACCGGCACACGGAATAAAATGTCCAAGAGAGGTTCCAGGCTACTTCGCAGGGTTCTTTTTACAACTGCTCTTGCCAATATCCGAACTAAGCGGAATAAAGAGGCTTGCAACCCTGTATTACTTGAATTCTACAAGCAAAAATGCCAGAGTAAACCTAAGAAGGTAGCTTTGGGAGCAGTTATGCGTAAGATCATCATTTACATCTTTGCTGTTCTAAGGGACAGAAAACCGTACCAGTTACGCAGTCCTCAGGAACATGCTCAGATATTAGCAGCAAAGCATATAGCAGCTTAGCAGTACCTGCACTTGATGTTTAGTTTTCAAGGATCAGTATTTCATTTTAGACTAGCTATTTTATGTCTACTTCGCAAAGGTGGTCTTGTTGTTATGCATTTTTTCTATGTCAGGAGTTTTCAAAAATTCATAAAGCTTTTTCTTAAAAACTCTTGACTTTAATTAGCTGGTCTTTTACTGATTTGTTTTGATTTGTTTTCATTCGTTGAGAATAATCCACCGTTCTCCGTCGAAATCCTCGAAGCGTTCTGTTGTGACGTTCTGCTCGAAATAAATCGCCAGCATGCGTTTGATGTCCTCCCGCTCCGCCCGACTGGCGGAGAAGCCCTGCTCCCGCAATGTCTTTTCTATACGGTTCAGATAGGGGAACACTTCATTTTCCTTTTCACTCTTCAGTCGTATGACCACAAGGAATTCTCTGGCTGTTGCCATCTGCACCTGTATCCGGTCAAGGTGGTTCAGGTCATGCTCCAGCAGCCTGCGGACGGCAGGGTTATTCTCCTGCTCCAGGCGGCTTTTTAAGAACAGCTTATTATCCTCGAAGCTTTCCCGGCTGTTCAGGCACAAGAACTCCAGCTCCGCCATTCCCTTCAGCACAGTCATCAAGGAATAGATCCGGGCTGATATGTTGGCTTCCGACAGGACAGAAATATTGGTTGGCTTAATGATAAAATACACCAGCTCATCGCCCCGGAAGGTCAGAAGGCTATGGCCTGTAACGTCTTGTGTGTTGATGAGCTGTCGGGTATACTGCTTTTGCTTTGCCGTCTTTTTTTCTTTTCTGTTCATTGCTTCCCATACCCCCATTCATAGGTTTGCTGCTTCGTGATGAAGAAGGCGCAGGCGTATCTGATAAAATCGAGGATGCTGGTATCGTCAAACCGTATAGTCAGGAAGGCATACAGAGCCGTGATGACGATGGGCGGCATAAACCTAAGCTGTGCCAGCGCAAATACAGAAATCAAAAGACCGACGCCGATGACGCCGATGTCCCTGAGCTGCCACAGCCACAGCACCGCCTTGGATTTCAGGTTGTCGGGGTAGATGTACATTCGGGTTCCTCCAGTTCTTCATAAAATTTTCGCAAAAAATATGCGATCCCCCGGAGTACATGCTCCACACAGGGGATCGCCACACTGTTGCCAAGGGCTTTATATCTTGCGCTGTCCGAGGCGCCGGGGATGTCCGTCCAATAGTCTGGAAAGCCCTGTAGTCTTTCGCATTCCAGCGGCGTCAGCCTGCGGATCAGCTTGCCGATGCGTACGGGATGCACATTGTTCAGGGAATACCCTCCGTCCGTCTTGGACTGGAGCGTTCCGCTCAAATCTCCGTTTTCCGTACCGTTTCGGCAGTCCAAACCTGCAACATTCATCTCACATACAAGGTCTGTCGAGTCCTTGTATTGCCGGGCACTCTGGGTGCTGACCACGTCGTTATGAACATATTCATCGCTTCTCTGCTGGGAGAATACGCAATGCCGGTCTGCGGTGTTCAGGGTGTAGCTGATATCCGGCTGGAACCCCATGCCGTTGCCGCCGTTGTGATCCTGCCGGTCGATGATGTTTCCGGCGATGCAGTATGTTTCTGCATGCGGCGGTACGGCCGGTTCATCCTCGGAAAATACAGCATTCTGCGAAATAAGCGGTACGTTATTGCCGCCGGTACCATACCGGGCAGACATTGTAGGAGCTACTTCGTGCGGGCCTGTATAGCGGGAATCAATACCATGATTCTCAAACAAAACAGGCTGATTATTTCCACTGGTACCCGCTGCTGATGTAATAGTCGGACACAAGTTTTCACAAATTTCCGCGCCACCTTGCTGGCTGCCCATAACGAGGGGAGGATGCCCATCCATTTGAGCGCGTAAGGTAGCTGTTATATTCTCTGTCACGTTCATGCGGCTTCCGCCCTGATCGTTCAGGCACAGGACAGACGGCACCATGTTGGAGCCGCTTTCCGATGCTTCCAGGATCGGCTGGGGCTGTATGGCTCCCGACACATCATGCAGATTTCGCAGCCCATCCCGCTGGTAGCAGGCAAAGGCAATGGGTTTGCTGTCCTCTCCTATTCGGGCCGGACTCCCGCCTGGAGCTCCAGCGCCTGTTTGAGCACAGGAGGAAGCTCCTTGCCTCGCTTCTTCGCCCGGCGCAGTATTCCCAAACAGGCTGTCTTGCTTAAATAATATTTGTGGTGCGGTGTGTCCTCCAAAATCTGAGACAAGGTAGATTCTTTTGCGCCTTTGTGGGACGGACCAGTATTGAGCATCGTATACTCTCCAAGCAAGTGAGAATTGATCTCCCAATATGGCCCCAGCAGACCTCCATATCCCTCCCGGAGGTCGAGGTACAGAAACGGTACCGTCAGCAATTCTGCAGGTTTCCTCAAGCACCGCCCGGAAGTCCTCTCCGTCTGCAGAGGAGAAAGCTCCGGGGACATTTTCCCAGACCATATATCTGGGTCTAAGTCGAACAGGGTCAGCTGTTCGTTTGGTTCTTGCGTCATGTGCTCTCAGCTCCTTTATGACACGGATCTGCTCCATGAACAGGCCGGATCGCTCGCCCTTAAGTCCGGCACGTTTTCCAGCGACCGATAGATCCTGACATGGCGAACCCCCGCAGACCACGTCCACAGGGGTAAGCTCAGCGCCCTTCAGCTTTGTAATGTCGCCTACATGGAGCATTTCCGGAAACCGTGTTTTCGTGACCTCAATGGGAAACGGCTCAATTTCGCTGGCCCATGCAGGGGTAAAGCCCTGCCGGACGCCTGCCAGCGGAAAACCGCCGATCCCGTCAAACAGGCTTCCGAGGGTCAGCGGTGGGGTCACAGTTTAAGCTTCATGCCGGGGGAAGGCGCTTCCTCCGGCATGATTTTTCTTTCTTTGGAATAGTGGGGCAATATCTCCATATGGCATTTTTCCTGTATCTGTTCCGTTGACAGGTTTCTTAATGGAATACCAAGCCGCTCGGCTTCTGCGATTTCACAGCTCATACCGTAGCTTATGCGCTCTCCGCAAATCCAGAGCTCATCGCAGGAGCTAAGTACCCTCAGACCCATCCGGATGCCAAGCTCCCGCTGGGCGTTTACATTATCATCCAAAAACTGCGGATATAACAGGTGAACTGTGACAGGCGCACAGCCATGCTCTGCGGCATAGAGGCAGGCGGCTCTTGCAAACCGGACATTGTTTTCGATATTCCCGGCATAAGGGGAGCAGATATATACCAGCTTCATTTCGCAGCCACCGCCTTTACCACGGTTCTTGTTATGTTGACGGCGGTCTGTGCAGTATAAACGGCGCTCATCAGATTGCCTTTTGTGCTGGTATCCAGTCCAAACGCTCCAGCGATTCTCGGCACCTCACCGGCAGACAGCATCAAGCCCAGCCCCAGCAGTGCATGATCCTTGACCACCATGAGTCCCGCAATGAGAATGGTGGACTGCAGGAAAGCGGCCAGACACAGGCCGACAATCTGCTTGCACCAGCTGACGAAGCCGTCAAGATACCCGCGCGGGACGGAAAACATATACAAGCTGCCTACAGCAATCTGGATGAGCAGAATGCCTCCGCGCTTTAAGTTTGCGAAAAAGACCTTGATCACCGCGTATCCCATGAGGATGAGAATGAAGATCAGCATAATGGGGTTGGTGATCGCTCCCATGCCGCCAAACACCCCGGCATTAGCCGCGTTTTCAAGACTTCCCGCGGCACTCAGTTGATTGATGATGTTGGCGGCGACAGTGTCGATGCCCGTTCCCAGACCAGTGATTCCCGCCGTGAGACTGCTCTGCAGGGATATGGACAGCTTGTAAAGCTCTATCGGCACAGTGGAAAACAGCCCGACAGCCATAAAGCCCTTGATGGCGTTTATGGCGGCGTCCTTGATGCTTCCGCGGCCAGCCTGGTACTCAATGCCGCATTCAAAGGCAGAGACTATGAGTCCGGTTCCATAGAGCATCCAAGCCAGATAAACAAAAAACAGGACGATGGATTGTACCCAGTTCATTTCGAACAGGTCAGCGCCCATATTTCCCATGGCCGCGAAAAAGTTGCCGAGAAAGCCGATGATCTGGCCGTAGATCCAGTCAACGATCTGACCAAGCACGGTGTCGGCGACAAAATCCCATATAAACATGGGTGTTCACCTCCTTCAGGATAAAAAAATAGAGAGCCTGTCATCACACAGACTCCCAAAAGCTGCTTTATTTACATGCCTTGCATAGTCATTCCCTTTTCGTTATGACCGGGTTGCTCCATATCCAGCATTGGCTCCCGGAATACGTTCAAGTAATCATTAACAGCCCCGGAGATCTGATCGTAATCCGCTTTTGTGGGTTTGTAGACATACCATTCGATTTTGTCCCCATACTTCCATATATACGGGGCGATACCATCCCTGAAGTTTGGGTTGCTGACCATTTTCCTGCCGAGCAGGTCGGAGAATCTCAGCGTGAGGGCATCTACCGGACCGTCGTTGCGATTTATTACTTGCCTTTATTGCTTCGTAATGGTCAGCAATACCCAGCGTGACGAACTCAATCCTGACACGGAGATTGTCAGTGAGCTTGCCGAATAAAGCTCTTCCGACGAACCTTTTATCAGTGATATTAGTGTCATTTCCGAACAGCCTGCGCAGCTCCTGTTCAAAGTAATTCATAGCTTTACCTCCTACATTCCAAGTATCTGCCAGTCAATGCTTGCATAAAGATGGCGAGTGGATTTCGACTTAACATATTTTATTTTTCATATAAGACAGCCATATCGTTTATTCTACGCTTTATTTCTGCACGGATGTGCAACGGCTCTAAGCACTCGCATTTATTTCCCAAACTAAGAAGAATATCAAAATGATAATCGTTCTCTATAAAAGGAAATTCCACAATATAATGCTCATCGCCATCGGGAGTCAATTCTTCATAAGCACAATAATCAAGAATCCTATCTATCACAGCTTTATGAATACGGATTTTAATTTTTGTTTGCATTGTTTCTAAAGTATCCGCAAATTCTAAAATCGGCCTCTGATAATCTCGTGGTATAAAAGTTTCCACTTGCATTTCAAGATTTGATATGCGAGATAGTTTAAATAAGCGATAATCACTCCTCTTATGGCAGTACCCTTGGAAGTACCAATGGCTATTTTTGAGTACAAGCTGATACGGCTCAACTATTCGTGCAGTCTTATTTCCGTGGTGAGCTGAGTATTGGAACGAAACCAATTTACTTTCCTGTAATGCTGTTTTGATTGTTTCCAAATACGGCCCTATATTTCTGTTACCTATCCACGGGCTTAAATCTATATGGATTTGGTTTGCTTTTAATTCTATCTCTTTCGCTTTATCGGCTGGAATAAAGCTCTTGACTTTTGCAAGGGCATTTACCAATTCATCACCTCGTACTGTGCTTGAAAGGCTGGAAAGCCCCATTAAGAGAGCAGAAAGATCAGCAGTGGAAAAAACCTTTTTATCAAGCTTATAGTTCCGCATAATTTCAAAACCGCCACCCACTCCCGATATGGAGCAGACAGGAATACCTGCCATATTGATTGTCTCTATATCACGGTAAATTGTGCGAGGTGAAACTTCAAACATATCCGCCAATTCCTGTGCACCTATCCGTTCTTTATCGAGAAGTATCATAATCATACTTACAAGTCTGTCTATTTTCATTGAACCAATATTCTCCCTTTTAATTGTTGCCATACTATTGTCAACAATTATATGATACACTAAAAAAACAAACAAAACAATATTACAAAACAAGCGGAGGAAAGTTATGATTACAATGTATATTTATATTCTTGATACTTTAGCCGACTGGGAATTGGGATATGTAACTTCGGAGCTGAATTCTGGTCGCTTTTTCAAAAAGGATGCACAGCGTATATCCCTTAAAACGGTAAGCTGCTCTAAGGAGCCAATCCGTACAATGGGCGGACTGACTATTGTCCCAGATTGCTTGATTGACGATATGGTTGTGAACGAAACAAGTGTATTGCTATTGCCGGGTGCAAATACTTGGAGCGACCCAAAGCATGGAACTATTATCAAAAAAGTAAGTGAATTCCTTTCTGTAGGTGCCTTGGTGGGTGCAATCTGCGGAGCCACTGCTGCGCTTGCCAATGTTGGACTTTTGGATAAGCGTCCACACACCAGTAATGGAGAAGGTTTTCTTGAAATGGTTTCTCCCTGCTATAAAGGCCAGAGTTTTTATATGGATGATTCTTCTGTAGCCGATAACAACCTCATTACCGCCGGTTCTACCGGAGGCTTATTGTGGGCAAAGCAAATCATTGAGCATTTAGGTGTATTTCAATCAGATACACTGGAGGCTTGGTATAACTATTTCAGTAACGGTAAGCCTGAACATTTCTTTGCCCTGATGCAGACTTTGCCATCTAACAATGAAAATTGATACACATTTGTCTTAAACAGAATAGTTATTATATCCGTATGAAATTGGAGACAGCCTTGCTTGATAGAGCAAGGCTGTCCTCGTTATATTTTCACCGTCACATCCCAAGTATAGTCCAGAGTATCCTTGCATTAGGTCGGTGAACGGATTTTAATTTTCATAAACAGCGCTTCCTTTCATATTGACATTTTTTGATGTGAAGCATATACTATATCATATCAAGATAATTTGATGTGAGGTGATAAACGTTGGAGCTTACTCCGGAGAAGAACGCTAATGTATTTAAGGCATTTTGCGATGAAAAGCGGCTTGCCATTTTGGAACTGCTGCGCAGCGGTGAAAAATGCGCCTGCGTGCTCATTGATCAAATGGAAATCGGTCAGTCCTCCTTGTCCTATCACATGAAGATTTTATGTGAATCGGGTATTGTCGAAAGCAGACAGGAAGGCAAATGGACACATTATAAAATCAGTGAACAGGGCAGCCACGAGGCCATGCTCCTGTTAAAAGCAATTACCACCCCCAATGCAACCGCTGAAGATACTCGTTGTTGCAATCAATAACGGCCATCTGATGGAAGATGGCTTTTATTCGGCACAACATATCAAGTTTTTTTGATATGACTATTGAATTTAAGAAAGAGAGGCGCTTACCCTATGGAGATCCTTCAAAATACGTGGCTGTTCTTTCAAGACCAAGTGCTTGGAATGAAATGGCTCAACGCCCTAATCGGTAATCTGCTCTCGTTGTTCGGTCTTGATGTAACAGGACGAATTGGTGGCAGCGTTCAATTCTTTATCTATGATGTACTAAAAATCACCGTACTGCTCTGCGTGCTGATTTTCATCATCTCGTACATTCAAAGCTACTTCCCGCCGGAACGAAGCAAGAAAATTATGAGCCGCTTTCACGGCGTGTGGGCAAATATCATGGCAGCACTGCTTGGCACGGTAACGCCTTTTTGCTCTTGCTCCTCCATACCTCTGTTCATTGGATTTACCAGTGCCGGACTGCCCCTTGGCGTGACTTTTTCCTTTCTGATTTCCTCACCCATGGTAGACCTCGGGTCGCTCGTTCTGCTCATGAGCATCTTTGGCACAAAGGTCGCTATCGTCTATGTCGTTGTGGGCCTGGTTATCGCGGTCGTTGGCGGTACGCTGATTGAAAAACTTCACATGGAAAACTATGTGGAAGAATTCATTCGCTCGGCAAGCGGCGTAGATATTGAATCGCCTGACTTAACCCGCAAAGAGCGTGTCATTTACGCCAAGGATCAGGTGGTGTCAACCTTCAAAAAAGTTCTGCCGTACATTCTGGTTGGCGTGGGCATCGGAGCTATCATCCACAACTGGATTCCTGAAAGCTGGATTGAGATGGTGCTTGGCAGCAATAATCCTTTTGGGGTAGTGCTGGCAACTCTGCTTGGCGTTCCCATGTACGCTGACATTTTCGGCACGATTCCGGTGGCCGAAGCGCTGCTCTACAAAGGCGCGCAGCTTGGTACGGTTCTCTCCTTTATGATGGCAGTCACAACGCTTTCCCTGCCCTCCATCATCATGCTGCGCAAGGCGGTAAAGCCGAAGCTGTTGGGCACATTTATTGCCATCTGCACCATCGGCATTATCATTGTTGGCTATCTGTTTAATATTTTCCAGTATCTACTGGTTTAATGGGAGGGAAAGAGAATGGCTAAAAACTGGTATCCAGTCATCGATTATCTTGCTTGCACTGAATGCGGAACCTGCGTGGATTTTTGCTCCCACAGTGTTTATAACAAAGCAAAAGCCCCGTCCCCTGTGGTGATGCAACCCGGAAACTGCATTGACCGTTGCCACGGCTGCGGCAACAAGTGTCCGGCAGGCGCCATCTCCTATGTAGGCGACGATACTGGCTGGACACCGCCAAACGGCGAATGCAGTGCAAAAAAAAGCGTAGATTGCTGCCGCGGCGGGACTTGTGAGGAGGATTCCTCCAAGGCTGTGCTTGTGGAATATCTCTATCTTGATCTCAATACCTGTGACCGCTGTATCGGCGCCGATGCGGTACTGGAAGAAGTTTTGGGCAGTATCGCGCCCGCTCTGGAGGCTGCCGGATATACCATGCGGCTTCAAAAGGTACAGATCGCCACAAAAGAACTGGCGGAGCACTACCGATTCCTTGCGTCGCCCACCATTCGTGTAAATGGGCAGGATATCTGCGGACCTGTTGCGGAAAACACCTGCGGCTGCTGTGGTGAAATCAGCGGAACCGATGTGACCTGTCGTACCTTTGCATACAAAGGTCAAGCCTATGAAGTACCGCCCAAAGCCATGCTGGCCGAAGGAATTCTAAGAGCTGTGCTCGGCATGGTGCAGCCCGTTTGTGACTGCGGCGAGTATTCACTTCCAGAAAATCTCAAAAACTTCTTTGAGGGAAAAGCTGTGAAGACCGGTTGCTGCCCTGAAGGTACTTGCGGATGAGTAAACAAAGGATATAAAAACAGTTATTCCACTTTTGATTTTCGCCGTCATTGCCGAGATTGACCTTTACGGTTTTGGGTATCCTTGCGGCCACGGCGGGCAGCCTTGTATGGAGTGTTTTGCTACTGCTGCTCTATTTCATTGGGCACGGCATTCTCGCCGTGATTGCGGAGCCTTCCATGGGCTTTGCCCAAAAGCTCTCCCAAAGCGAGAAGTATGGAAAAGCCAGCGCTATTTTGAAAATCGTCATGGGCGCGGTGATCCTGCTCATCGGTTTCTATTTGTTATATTCAGGTTTCTAATCATGAATTTAAGGAGGTTTTTATTATGGCATTGTTTGGTTTTGGTAAAAAGAAAAATGCAGAGGAAGAATTGGTGCAGTGTGGTTGCGGGGAAATGTGCAAGCCCTCCGAAATTGCCGCAAAGAAAGCTGACGAAGAAGCAAAAGCAAAAAACTCCGGTTGCTGCTGTGGCGGTGACTGCAATACAGAAACGATTGCGGAAGCCGAAAAAGCAAAAGTGAGCGGTTCATCCGTCAAGGTGCTTGGCTCGGGCTGTGCAAAGTGCAATCAACTGGAAGCGGCTACCTTGGAAGCGCTCAAAGAGCTTGGCATGGATGCCACCATTGACCATGTGACAGACTTTACACAGATCGCTGCTTACGGTGTGATGACAACTCCTGCATTGGTTGTGGACGGCAAGGTCGTTTCCTTTGGAAAGGTTTTAAAAAAGGACGAGGTCGTTAAAATCCTGCAAAAAGTACGGGGGTAAATTTATGGCAAAGGAAAAATCACAAAGCATTGGCTTCTTTCAAAAATACCTGACCGTGTGGGTTGCTCTCTGTATGACGGCAGGTGTTTTAATTGGTAAACTTTTACCTGCCGTTCCTGCATTTTTAGGCCGTTTTGAGTATGCCAGAGTTTCTATTCCGGTCGCCATCCTCATTTGGGTGATGATTTATCCCATGATGATGAAGGTGAATTTCCAGAGCGTCAAAAATGTGGGGAAAAACCCAAAGGGGTTATTCGTCACATGGGTGACAAACTGGCTCATCAAGCCGTTCACCATGTACGGTATCGCCGCGCTATTTTTCTATGTGGTTTTTAAGGGCTTGATTGCCCCTGACCTCGCCAAGGAGTATCTGGCGGGTGCAGTACTCTTGGGTGCGGCACCCTGCACAGCGATGGTGTTCGTCTGGAGCACGCTCACCAAAGGAAACCCTGCCTACACCGTAGTACAGGTAGCAACCAACGATTTGATTATTCTGGTTGCCTTTGTGCCGATTGTGAAATTCCTACTGGGCGTTTCCAACGTGTCCGTGCCATGGGACACGCTGATTTTATCGGTCATTTTATTTGTAGTCATTCCGCTTGCGGGCGGTATTCTGACCCGTGTGCTGGTGACAAATCGCAAGGGCACAGAGTATTTTGAAAACACCTTTGTCCATAAATTTGATAATGCCACCAGCATTGGTCTGCTGCTCACTTTGGTATTGCTGTTTTCCTTCCAAGGTGATGTGATTTTGAATAATCCGCTGCACATTCTACTCATTGCTGTGCCGCTTGTTTTGCAAACTTTCCTTATTTTCTTCATCGCTTATTTTGCTTGCAAATGGCTGAAGCTGCCCCATGATATTGCCGCCCCTGCGGGGATGATTGGCGCGTCCAACTTCTTTGAACTGTCGGTCGCTGTGGCGATTGCATTGTTTGGTACTACTTCACCGGCGGCTCTTGCCACCGTAGTTGGCGTGCTGACCGAGGTGCCGGTGATGCTGTTGCTTGTAAAAATCGCCAACAAAACGAAAGGATGGTTTCCAGTATGAGCAAACCTAAAGTAGCATTTATCTGCGTACACAACTCCTGCCGCAGCCAAATTGCCGAAGCACTGGGCAAGTACCTTGCGTCTGATGTCTTTGAAAGCTATTCTGCCGGAACGGAAGTAAAGCCGCAAATCAATCAGGATGCTGTGCGGCTGATGAAGCAGATTTATGGCATCGACATGGAGCGAACTCAGCGCAGTAAGCTGCTGGAGGAGATTCCCCCAGTGGATATCGTGGTGACCATGGGCTGCAATGTGCAGTGTCCTTTTTTGCCCTGTATGCACAGGGAGGATTGGGGGTTAGATGACCCAACCGGCAAAAGCGATGTGGACTTTGAACGTACTATAAAAGCAATCCGCTCTAAAATTGAGAATTTGAGAGAGCGAATCGCTGACAACAAACTATAAAGAACGAGGCTGGCGTTTGTCAGCCTCGTTTTCCTATTCTCCGTTACATCCCCAGTATCGTCCAGATGTATAACGGCGCGGTCAGGGTGAATACCAGACAAGCGAACAGGATTGCGGGCGCTGCCCACTCAAACTGCCCGTGCTTGCGGTAATCAAAGTATGCCGTACCCAATTTTGCGAAGAAAAACACAGCAAGAATCAGGTCAATAGCAGGGAAAACCACCTTGTTTACCACAGCTTTGATTTGACCGGAAGCGTCGTTCCAGGTGCTTTCAATGGCTCCGGCTACGTCGCCTGTGGGCGGTGCGGCGTAAGCAGTCGTGCAAAGCATGCAGCCCAGCAATACCACGAGGAGAACAGACAGGATTCTTTTGAGTTTCATGAGGATAACCACCTTTCTGTATGATTTTTTACATAAGTAAAGACCGCAAAGCAAACAAGCATTGCCCTGCAGCCCTGTTTCTTTTTTCTGTTGTTAAGGCTTTACCGGTGCGATGTGCCAGTCGTCCCAAAGGCTTCCCCGAATAGTCACCGAATCGGTGAGGTTCATGGATAGCATACCTGCAGGCGTCCAGCAGTCGATTAGCCAGGTGTACGGCGTGTAGCTGCCGTCAGGGAACCATACGGGTGTGAAGTGCGTCCGGCGCTTATAGGTCGAGTATTTGTTGGACGCAAACTCGAATTTTGAGCTGTAGCCGGATTGGATGCGCTCCAGCAATCGCCAGTAGCTTTCGTACCGGAATTCAGGAAAATAGGTTACAGCAGTTTGCGCATCGGTCACCGCAGAGGACTGGTTGGTGCTGACATTTGCGGTTACGGTCTGATTGATACCATAGGCTAAGGGTCATTGCTGACCCTCGCCACCGAACCGTACGTACACCTCTCGATGTATACGGCTCTCCGTTAATATTTAACGTATAAAAAATTCAAGTCTAATCGTCATGGATTGCCTTATGACAATCTTCACATACCACTAAGGTTTTTCTACGTTTGGATTTCATTATCTGCTCCCAAAGCGATGTTCCGTCCAGCCCTTTTACACTCGGCACATGATGAACCTCATAGCTGGCTTTATCTTTACTACCGCACAATTCACAAATCCCTGCCTGTAGTCGCGCCCTAATTGTCGCATTTGTATTTACAGAATATCTGTGTTGTACAATCTTGTCCTCGCACTTACCCTTGCAGTCCTTTAGTTTTACAATTCGCTTTTCTTTGGTTGCGCCATTTTCCGTTTTATACTTGATGGCCCAATCCTTGCCTTGCTTATGTTTGGCTACTATTTTCTTAATTGTGGAATTGTGTTTTCCTGCAAGCGTAGCAAGACAACTGTATTCCATCAGATAAGCGAAATATTGCAGCTTGTATAGATTTGAGGCAAGGTAATAGTAATTCACTATCCCACGAATCTCCGCATTGTATCGTTCAACAATTTCTGCGTCAGGTAGGTACAACCAGCCTTTTTTGTGTAGCGGTCTAAACTTTTTCGCTTCAGTTTGACGGACAAATCCTTTCTCAAACATATGCTTTTCGATTTTCTCAAATGGTACGCTTAATGCAACAGTGTTATTTAGATGTCTTGCCTTACGTCCCCTGCTATCGGTCATATATTCTTGATTTCGCCTAACCGATATATCATAGCCTAAGAATCTTACTCGCTCACTGCTGTGTGTAATCAGGGTTTTGTCTTTGCTTAGAGTGAGTTTGTATTCGTCAAAAAGAAACTTTGCTAACTGCTCTTTAAGCCTTACGCAATCTTCTTTACTGCCATTTTCTGCTATCAGAAAATCATCGGCATACCTGACGTACGATACCTTTTTGTCATCCTGCATTTTTGAGGGTGTTTTTCGGTATTGTTCCTCCAGGTCGTGAATTTCAGATAACAAGGCTGTTCTTTGTTCGCCTGTGGCACTTTTCAGTTTTTTCCTTCTTTTAAAGAGTTTCGCACTTAAGGAGCTATGTTCAGGTGTGATTTTTCTGGTTGCAGGCTTATCAAAGGCTTGCTTTATTTTCGCGATTTCATTGTCTAGCTCATTAAGATAGATGTTGGCAAGAATTGGAGAAAGGATGCCGCCTTGCGGACAGCCGGAATATGTTTGATGGTATTTCCAGTCCTCCATGTATCCTGCTTTCAAAAAACTACGGATAACATTAATAAATCTGCTATCCTTGATTTTCCTTTGCAAAATCTCAATCAGCTTATCATGGTCAATGTCGTCAAAGCATCCTTTGATGTCGCCTTCAATGAACCATTTTGCACCCCTAAAATATAGTTTTGCTTGTTCAAGGGCTGTGTGACAGCTCCTCTTAGGTCTAAACCCGTGCGAAAAGTCACTGAATGTAGGCTCATAGATTGCTTCCAAAAAGTTACGTATTACCTCTTGCAGCAGCTTATCTCTGAATGACGGTATTCCTAAAGGCCGCATTTTGCCGTTTTTCTTCTTGATATATTCTCTGCGAACCGGCTTAGGTGTATATGTTCCGTCTGACAGTTCTTTTATTAAGCTGTCAACGTACTTTTTTCCAAAACCGTCGGCAGTATCATTATCAATGCCTTTGGTTGATGCACCCTTGTTGGAATATAGCTTTTGATATGCAAGGTAATAGATGTCATCTCTTAGGAGATAACGGTACAGACGTGTGTAGACACCGTCTTTGTGCTCGCTTGAATTCTTGTAAATACGCTCCAAAATATCAGATGTTGGTTTTGTCACGGTTTCTCCGTCCTTTCATCTTTCTTATTTTGAATTTATTAACTGTTCCACTTCGCTGTTTTCTGAGATTTCCTCAGCCTAAGCTACTATTGGAACTCTGTTGCCATGCAGATAATATATCTGTTTAGGCAATCCCCAGTTTAACTTTGTCCTTGGAAGTGCAGATTGTCGGATATGCTTTCGGTCCGTTATAACATGTTCTCATGCCTGCTTTGTAATTTGCTGATGACTCCATATACGGTTACGGTATATATGGATAATTACAACTAAGGTATCATGGTAATTTCCTTAGACCCAAAACAAGGGTAGCTTAGACCTCACATTCGCCAATCGCAAGCTTATCCTCGTATCTGCTTGTCATCGCAACATAAGTCGAGACTTTTACCCTAAGTCCACTTGTCGCTTTCCTACCATGCGGTGTTCCTGTATCGGGTTTCCCCTTGCAGTAAGGTAGGTTGACTTACACGTCATCTTGTGTAGTAGTTCCAACCAGTGATTTTTGCTCACTTTCTACTGAAACAAAGCCCTATCTGGGCGCACGTATCCGCTTTTTATGTTCTTGCCGTATGCGGTCGGTGCTTTTGCATCAGGCACAACGCTCATGGCAGCTGATAGGCTGGCGGTATAAGAGAGCCAGTCGAACTCCCACCAGCCGTGGTCGCACCAATATCCGGAGTCCTCACCCGTGGAATGCCATACCCAATAGGCATGCCACCATGGCCGCCACACACCCCAGGAAGCCGAGGTTTTCTGAGCTTTGTTGGGCACGGCGGCTGCAGAATAGGAGTCATCCCGGTCATCGGCTACCGGATTAGGCGGATCATTTCCAGAGAGAGCCACAACCTTTGCAATGATAATCCCCTGACTTGCCGTGCCTCCACCCGACACCGACACACGAATGGTCATGGTCTGCGGTGTGGAAGGTGTCGTCCAGCGCACCCATACCAACTGGCTGTCGCCTGCGGGATAATATACGGCGTTCACGGTATAGGTCTGGCCTCCGATTGTAAAGCGAACCGTGACAGGATGGTCGGGATCTGCCTGTCCGCCCCGAACAGTCACCGATGTGACTACATCAGTATTAACCCTATATTCGTAGTCGGCAGCGGTAACAGCCGGAGGCTCAGGCTCCGCTTCATTAAACCGCACGATACCAAGGCCGAGAGATGAAATAATATCTGTGTTTGAAGCGGCCGTGGTCGTGGAACCATCCCATGCAGGGTAGCCGAGATCAGGTGTTTCAAGGAACATCGCCAGTGGCAGGTTCTTATGACTGAGAGACACCATCTTGCTTCGCAGACCGCCGTTCAACTGTTGGTCGTAAAGCGCGGCTTCCGTCGCAGTCATGGCGTACTTGATTCCCTGAAAGGTCATGTAAGCAATGGGTTCAAGCAGGATTTTGTAATCCCCATTGATGAGGGTTTTGTAGTTAAAGCCAGTAAGCTCAGCAATACGCATCAGTGTATATTCTGAACAAAAATATTTCTTTATGGCTTCAATGCTTGCTTGGCCACTACTAGAGCTTATAATTCTCGGGATAGTTTGCGCTGGATTAACATAAGCGTATTTATTTGTGTTTGGTGTTAAACTGTAGCCACTGTTGTATGATATTTTACTAACCTTTCCAAAATTCACAGCTATGTTGTCAGGGTGGTTATTTGTAAAGTCTATAGGAGTGGTTACTACTGTACGATCGCTTGCTCTTACAACCGTTACACGAACTCCCTCATCACCAGGGTTCCAATAGTTTTCGCTGGTACCGCTGCCCATCCCGCCGCCTCCATGGTCAATGTTTCCTTCGCCCTCGGCATAGGCGGCGAGAGGAGACAGGAAGGTCAGCAGCAAAGCCAGCATAAGAAAAATACTAAGGTTTCGTTTCATAAAGACCTCCTTAAACAGCAAGAAGCACAGCATTTCTACTGTGCTTCTTCGTTTGCTTTATTCTAATTTAATTGGTTAATCCATCGTCCCAACCTTGTTGCCAGTAAGCTCATCCCCTTGTTCACCTACCGTTGTACCCGAGCCTCCTGTTTCGGTTACCCAACCGAAGCCGGGGAGATAAACCTTGCCGTCTTTTTTCTCACCGCCCTGCGGCTCACCGGTTTGCGTGGTATTTGGTTTTTTTACACTGTCATGGTCTACCGCTTTCACATTGTCAACCTTTTCTCCGTTGGGCTTTTGGGTTTTGTCGGTCTTTTGGCTTTCTGTCGGCGCTGCCGGTTTGGTCACTTCCGGCTGAAGATTCTGTACCTGCTGATCGGTCTTAGCCGCTGTGTCATCGGTCGGCGCTGCAACCGGTTCGTTGGCCTGGATGACCACTTCTTTTTCTTCTGCCGTATCACCGGTATCGATGCCTGGATTGACCTTATTATCTGTAACTGCAGTGGGCGAAGCTATGGCATCTCCCATCGGCGTTTCAGTTTTAAATTGAGAGGATATTGCTATAACCAGCGCCACGCACACAATACCAAGTCCGGCGATGGTCAGCCATTTCTTTGTCTTGTCAGTTATATTATTCATAAGAGATTACCTCCTTGTCTATTTTTACAGTTCCTTACAAGCCACCCTACCACAAGAGTTTTCAAAAGTCTATTACAATTCCGATACAGTTAAAAATAAAGGCATATATTTCGCTTTCACCTTAAGGTTCATCCGCATCGGCGGCAGGGATTTGCCGCCAAAGGACATCGGAACCTCCAGCCGGATCACCGCATCGGCGAGAAGGCCCTGCGCACTGTCGGAGTCGGAGGGTGCAAAGGGCACATTAGTAATATCGACGGATAAACCGGAGAGCTTAAATTCCACCCCTTCGCCTGCGTATTTTACATGATAGCCGCCGTTTTTTTGCAAGCCAAGGGTATTGTCAAGATACTCATAAATATCGCCATAGTCAATGCTGCCCTCCCATGAGGAACCGCTTGGCTTATACCCTCCTGCATAGCCCTCCCGGACGCCGTGGTAAACATCATCATAGTTGTCGTTAACTGTCGAAATGATGGCAGACTGCACCGCATCCCGAACACCGGAAGCGATGATCATGAGCCTCATGTATTCGGATATTCCGCACAGGATGATGCCAAGCGCGAGGGTGATAGCAACTATCAAGGGGAATGACGATCCTTTTTTTTCCTTTAGTATACCATATAATTTTGTCATTTTTTCCAATACACCTCGCTTTTGCCTGTCGCCTGTGCGGTCAGGGTAATGGGAAAGGAGCCGAAACCGCCAAAGAGCCCGATGTCGGTCTGCATGGAAACGGTCACCGTGAACTCTTCATTGAGTTGGATTTTACCGGTCTTTGACCATGAAATGGCGGGATCAAGCCCTGTTTTTTCCCGAAGCACCTGCGCCCTTTGGTTGGTTTCGCTGCCGACCCTGCCTGCAATCTCCGCTTCTCTGCAAAGTTCCGAGGCAAAGGTGTCAAGTTGGCTCTTGGCGATGTAGACCGGAAATACCTTGACGGCAAGAGCAATGACAAGCATGGCGCAAAGTACCAGTATCGCCACATCGATGTAGCCCTCACCGCCCTTACAATGCAATAGTTTTTTTAGCACCTCAAATCCCCTCCCTAAAACATCCCGCCGAGGGACTTGATGATCTCATAGCCGATGATGGCGAGATAGGTAAACAGGAAGCACATCAGCATGATGAAGGAGAAAATCCGGATTTTGGGCGGTATCTTCTGCGCCTCACCCTTGAGTCTTTGCAACTCCAGCACCTTAAAATCATGGGCGAGCATCTGAAAATAGATTGCGCCGTCATCGCCGCGCAGCACACCAATGAGTCCGCGCACTACATCAGAGAGTTGCGGTGAATTGAGCCTTGCCTCGAACCGCGTGAGCGCCGCCTCATAACTCGAGGAGCGCATGTCTGCAGTCACTATGTCCAGTTCACTTGCAAAAGCAGCGCCTGCATTTTTCTTAAAATTCTCCAGAATGGACAGCACATCGCGGCTGCTTTTCAGCGACTGTTCGATGGTCGCCACGAACCTTGGCAGCTCGCTTTCGATCTGCTCTCGTTTTACCTTCAGCTGCTCATCCGCTTTTCTGGTTTCCTTGAAATAGACCAGCACGGCGAGGAGCACCATCACCGGGGAAAGCAGCGGGAACAAGAACAGGCAGGGTATCACGCCAAGGAGGATCGCTCCTGCTTTGACGAAGGCATACGCAAGGTAAACCTCCGGTGTCATACTGATGCCAGCCGCTTTGAGGACGTTGGACATGCGGCTTTTGCGGTACTCATCCAGGCGAATAAATCTTGACAGCCTGACAGCGCCGGACATGAAATACGCATCCACGGTTTTGGCAGCCTTTTTGTCCTGCTTACCGGCACTGAGCATGGCCTTGGCTGCTCCCATGGTCGGCAGCTTGAGCACATCCGCGAGAATAAAAAACAGCCCTGCTGCAAGCAGGACTGCAAATAAAAATAACAGTAACAACATGTATGCTACCTCCTGTACTCAATGGGCTTGGTGAGCTTAATAACAAAGGCGGTGGAAATAAAAATTGCCGCCGCACAGATGGCAAGGATAAGCTGCCCAACAAAAGTGTGCATTAACGTGTTATACCAAGACTTATTGAGGAAATACATCAGGGGAATGTTGCCGATAACAAGGAGCGCCATGATGATGAATTCCTTGCGAGGCTCGAACACGAGATATTCCAACTCCGCGTTGACGATCCGCATATCGGAGAGCTTGCTGACAATGGGTGTAAGCGTTGTCTTGAGGCTCCGGTCATACTGGCATGCGGTAATGGCATCACACCACTCGCGGAACACTTCGTTGTCAATCTTGGTCTTCATAGTTTTCAGTGCCGCATCCACATCGGGATTGATGAGCCTCACCTGGGTCAGAAACCCGGCAAATATATTGCGCACCGGCGGGTTTAAGTATTGCATATTTTCCTCCACGGCGGTCACAATGTCCTCGTTTCGCAGGTAAGCCGTGGTGATGATGGACAGCGCCGTTTCCAACTCTGCAGCAATATTCTTCTTGTAGTGGGTAACAGTCAGCTTGATATACCAAAACGGCAGGAACATCAGGCCCAGCGCAAGGACAGGGACGAGGAACACATTCTGCAGCAGAATGGCAATACTTACGCCTATAGCGGACAACAAGAGCGAACAGGCACAGATCAGGGAGAAGCGGCTGCTTCGTCCGGTCAGCGCGAGAATTTCCTGCGCTTCTATAATCTCCCTGCGGAGGAAGGAAGGGCGCTTGCGCTTGGTGGCCTCGTTGATTTCATCCTTGATGCTTTTGGGTCTTTTAATCAAAAAGCCAAACAGGCCGTCCGTGAACGCTATGGGCGAGATTCCAAGCAAGATAAAAGCACCGGCAATCATGCCGATACAGGCGATGAGCTGAATAAAAGTCATTTTTCAATCACTTCCTCTTTTTCTCATTTAATTCGCTGGAGGATGAACTGCGTTTGAAGCGGTTGCAACAGAAAGATTCTGTGCCGGATCATCCTGCCCTTTCGTAATTTTCTTTAGTGTCTCCTGCGGCATGCCGTTTTCCAGGAAGCGCTTCTGCAGGCTCTTGGAGATGGTATTCTCCTTCCGATGGCTACCGCTTATGATGAAACGGTCGCCTTCCATGCGGCTCTCCGTGATGTGGAACCGGTATAAGGTGCGGAAGTTGCGTGTGCCGTCAGGCAGGATTTCACACTCCATGATTTCCATGATCTTGCGCTGCTTATTCTCCAGCTGCTTGGTGAACACAACAATCGGAAACGCCTCGGTCACAAGGGACATGAGGGTATCGTCCGCAATATCGTATTTCCGTTTGCAAAGCGTGGCCATCCTGCGCCATGTGGCTTCACAGGAATTGGAGTGGATGGTGGTCAGCACCGTGTGGCCGGTACGGGCAGATTCCTGGGCGGTGTATGCTTCTGCCGAGCGCATCTCGCCCACGCAGATGACCTCCGGATTGAAGCGCAGCGCCATATCCAGGAGCATATCCTGATCAATATTCTGCTTCTCGTTATCACTGGAGCGTGTCAAGGTATGGATAACGCTGTTGACCACCTTGCCGTCCTTTTTTCGCACCAGTGCCAGCTCACGGGAGCCGTTTTCAATCGTAAAGATACGCTTGTTGTCCGGAATGGTGGTCAGCAGCCAGCCGGCCAACGTAGTCTTGCCGGAGCTGGTCGCGCCAGCCACACACACCGAAATGCCGTACCGAAGGCATTCCGCCAGGAAGTCGAGCATCTCATCGGTTGCTGTGCCGCCCTTTACAAAGTCAGCTTTCTCCATGTTTTGCGGATTCACAATACGGATGGAGGCCGCCACACCTACATCCTCGTCCACGAGGGGTGTTTTCAGCACGGCGATGCGGATATTTTTGCTCAAATGTCCCAAAATAGCGGGACTGGCATTGTCCAGCACCATGCCTGACACATGGAGCATACGGCGGATTACGTTGATGGCGTGTTCGGGAGAGTCAAAGTGTTCGTCAAGCTTGACTGTAGTGCCATTGCTGTACTGGACCTCAATGTCATTCCAGGCATTGAGGTCAATTTCCTCAATTCCTGCCCCGAAGATGTATTTAGTGAGAAATGAGAACTCGGCCATTTCGGTATAGAGGGCATCAACGAGCTGCTGGTCGGTCATCCCCTTTACGGCGATGCGGCAATCCATCAGATATTTGCTGATATACCGCTTGACCTGTGTTTTAACCTCCTCTTTTCCCCCATCGAGAATGAGGGTGGAATACTTGCTGGAGATATACTCCTGCACTTCGCGCAAAACAGTGCCAAAATCCTTGGAGTTGTTATTTGGCGCAAAAAACAGGCTGTGGTTATGGGCTGCATTCATAGGCCGGATAGTTTGCGGCGATTCTACCGCAAGCACTTCTGCATTTCTTACCTGGAACTTTTCAAGGGTTCTTTGCTTACGTTTTTTGCTTTTCATATGCCAAAGACCTCCTTTGAAATTTTTTCAATCTCCTTGCGGAAGCCCCGGCTGTCCTTGAACACCAGGTCCCGGAACAAATCCCCGGCAAGAGCTTGATTCTCCAGTTCATCGGAATGAGGTATCTTGAACGCCACATTGCCCAGCACCTGTTCAATATGTTCGCTGGCTTGATTGGTCTTTATATTGCTTGCAACCTTGTACTGCTTATCCGCATCCCATTTGTTGTCTTTTAAGAGCGGGAGCTGGGATGAAAGGTAGCTGATTGATTTGAGATCGCAATTGACCAGACGCAGTACCGAGTCCGCTTCCATGAGGGCAACAGCGGAGAGGATGTCGTTGGCGATATAGCTGCTGCAGTCGATGATAACGTATGGCGCAACATCCCGCAGATGATCGAGCAATTCTGTGGCAAGCTCCGCGTTATAGGGCGGGTAGGTGAACACATTCTCTCCCTTGAGCATGCCGATTAGGGTTAAATAGCTGATTTTCTTATGGGTGATGCAGTTCTGTTTAATCAGGGTATCTGTCACATGGGTTGCAGCCAGAATACTGCCCAGCGACCGTTCCCATTCAAGGTCAGAGGGCGGGCAGATGCAGGGCAGCATGGGTGCAGTCATGTCACATAAAAGCAGCACTACATTGCGCTTTTTGTCTGCCAGATGCTTGGCCAGCTTGACACTGACGGTGGTCTTGCCGGAGGAGGGGCTGCCCCATACGGCCAGCACCTGAACATCCTTTTCAGATTCCGCAGCCTGCGCCTCAACACCGGTGTTTCGGGAGAAAATGCTGCCTTTGATAAAATTAAGCATTTATTCTCCCTCCTTTGGCGTGTCGGGTTTTATATTTCCGGTATTCTCTGCCCCGATTGACTCTGTTTTTTCTTCTCCTGTTTGCACCTTGGCGGAGGGATACAATTCTTCGATTACCTTGTCCTGTGCCTCAATAAACTTGGCGGCATTCTCCTTGCTGCCCCGGTACACGAGGGACAGGTGCAGCTTGCCGTCCGCCTCCAGCTCGGCAAGGATTTTCGATTGCTCCGGCGATGCCAGAAGGGTGACGGTGCTTGGGAGCTGCTTTTCATCCTCATTCCCCCGCTGTCCGCCGGTGTCAGTATCATAGCCGGTGTTGGCGGTGACGGCAATGACCTCCACATACTTAAGCTCCGCAGGAATGACGGTCGTGCCTCGCTTTTTGTAGTCGGGAGCTATGACTGATACGATGTCGCCAGTGATCAGCTTGCCGGACAGACCGGTGGCGAAACTTTTGAGCGTCACGGAGATGGCCTGCTTTTCACCATCGAGGTGGTAAAGATAGGCATTTTCTGCCGCAGGCACATCGGTGAGCTTGGAGCTTAAGATGTAGTCGCCTGCAGCCATATCAGCCGCAGCGTATTTTCCGATAGCCGTATCCACATCTTTGACTACGTTTTTCGGCAGGTTGTAGCTGCCGATCTCCACAGTTTTCAGCATCTCCCTGGTGATCTGATCTCCGGCTTTGATATCCTTGATGACACGGACAATGTCGGTTTTTTGGGAGATACCGGAGTTAAAAAGCGGCGCTACCACAAAGCAAATCAAAAGAGACAGCACAATGCAGATGACACCGAGTACGGTTCTGTTTTTTATAAAGCTCATAGGGTGATTCCTCCTGTGTTCATGAAATATATGGCGATACAGCCGATAGATAGAAAAGGTGCAAGAGGGTATGCTTTGGGGCATTCCCTCCCGCGCAGTCTTTGGACTATGGCATGAAAAACATAAAAAAGAAGCATGGCGGTAAGTCCAATGACCATGGCCGCAATGCTTCCTATGAAACCGAGGACAATACCCGATGCCGCCAAAAGCAGGGCAATAAAAATGCCACCCTGCATAAAGAGCGGCAGATTAGCCTGCATAATTGAACATCTCCTGGATGCGCTCCTTTAAGGTCGGCAATACCGTTTCGCCAAACAGGGCATAGAGTCCGGCCAGCACGAGTCCGCCGATGACCACAGCCATTAAAATTTTGATTGCCGTATCCACAAAATTTTCACCGCACTGTGATCTCAGGATAGCTTTTGCCATCAGTGTCTTCCCAGTAATTTTATTCATTATTCTGGTCGCAAATTTTCTCATCATGTTCTAACCTCCATAAATTTAATTTTTCATTGATTTCCTGCTTTTTCGGTGATTTCTGGGCTTTTCAATCGTGTTAATTTGTGCAGTGTTGACTTTCTACACAAAATTTGGCTTACATACCACCCATCTGCATGCCGGAGGTCTGCTCTGGCAACTCAGAAGAGGGATTATCCTGAGTAAGTGCCTGGTTTCGGTTCATATCCAGCGCCTGTGCAGCAGTGTTTTCCGTGACTACTTCAATTGCCATGTTTTTATCTCCAATCTCTGCGACTTTTCCTTTTTTACTATTAAGAGTTTTTTGATTATCCGGTTGATCAATGCGCCTTTTCCGCTGCTGCTTATAGGTAAAAGCTGGCTCAATTCCTTCAAGGTCCTTGCGCCTTTTTACCTTGTACCTGTCGTTGTCCTCTTTATACAGGTAGTACCAGTCTTCATCATAGCTATACACTCCCACCACGCCGGTGGCGCTCCCGGCCTTGTAAATCAGTTGATACTTAAAAAGAGGATTGGAATCGCATACAACCCTAATCAGGTCAAGCTTTAATTCCTCCGTAGCTACCACCTCCGGCACAGGAAGTAAAAAACACCGGCGGTTTATTCCGGTGTTTTAATACTCCCTGTGAATTTTTATTTCGTTTTGTATTCTTCTGTTTCATCTACATGAAGAAATCCCTTAACTGCAGACTCAACAATACCCGAAGTTGCAAGGGATACAGGCGTGTCCCCTTTGAATAAAAACCCATCACGTATAGAATAGTTTTCCGGCAGTCCTGTATTGGCCTGGGATTCTATGATTTTTTCTATGTCCAAAAAAATCACCTCTTGATATTAATTCGGTGGCAAAAAAACAGCCACCCGGCTGTTATTGGATTTATAGGCTCATGTCTTGTATACTTGACTGTTTCAGTGCCGGTGCTTGAAAATCAATCTCCTTGAAGCCAAAGCGGTCTACATAGTAAAAGGTGCTGCCGCTGTCGTCATAAAGCTCAATAATGTCCGACATGGACAGGGAGTGTCCTTGGTAATCGGGCGGGTGGTTTAAGTTGAATTTTTCATAGATGGCATCAAGATCGTTGGTTTCCAGCTGTCCGTCATACACCACGCGGTAGTTTTCCGGATTCGGCTCGCCAAACCGCTCCAGCAGCTCATCATAGCCGATGAATTTCATCATGACATCCACTTCCGGCTTTAGCTGGTGGATGCGGCAGGCTTTCAGAATCGGCGCGTTGCCGTCCATGTCAGGCTTGCTGTTTGCCAGCCGGTCGTACACGCCGTCTGTCCATTGCACGGTAAGCCCTTTCTTCACTGTAAGATAATCCTTTAATTCCTCACAATGAAATATGGGATCGACCACCGCCTTGCCGCCGTCCACATACCCTGCGGTATTGCCGTAAAAGAGGATGCGGTCTTTTTTTATGCTGATGCCGTTCACTCAGATCCCTCCTTTGATTTGCATACCATTCAGGCTATTCGAAGTAGTACTTGACCGAATAGGTGATATTTGACTTGTTGTACATGCAGTTGTGGTTGGTGTAATAGTAAAATTCCAAATTGCTGTAGATGCCAGAAGCCAGAGTTCTGCTGAAGGTGATACCATTGGTGGTTGTCTGGTAGTCCAGCTGATCCCATTGGCGGGTATTCTTGTTATATCCCCGCACCCGGCCATAGTCGCTTCCGCTGTGGCCGCTGACTGGAGGAACCGTGAAGGTGTACTCAGTGATGGTTGCTCCTTCAATGCCATTTTCCAGAATAACGGATTCGGGACCAGTCAAGGTCATACCGCCGCCATTGGTGGAATCGGCCACAAAGAATACGATGGCCGTCCAGGGAGATTCTGCCCCGGCGGCGTCCACCGCTTTGACACGGACAGTATTTTTGCCTAACGGATATGTGGATGTTTGAGCCGGTCTGCCCTCCCACACGTAGGTGATGGCGTCTCCATCCGGGTCGGTGGACGATGCCGTGATGGTGACGGGCGTGCCGGGCGGAACGCTGTTGCCGTTTGGCGTTCTGGTGATAACCGGGGTACTTGGCGCTGAATTGGCAACGGTAAAGTTGATATCCGTCCACTCGGAATACGCACCGTAAGCATCCTTTGCTCTGACCTTTACGGTGTGGGAGCCGACAGCATAGTAACCGTCCGCACTGTGACCTGTATATTCATAGGTGACTGCATCTCCATCGGGATCGCTGGCGGAAACTGTAAAATTCACAAGGAATTTATGATCCTTAACGGTCCTTGTCACCGTTGCACTGGCGGTCGGCGCATTAGGTGCGGCATTGGTGACTGCTATGCTCTCAGAATGGGTGAACACCCTGCCTGCATCATCAGTGACGCTGGCAGTCAAGGTATAGGTTCCTGTAGTATTTATGACAATGCTGCCGCCACTGTTTGTGAGGCTCCCTGTAAAGCTTGCCGCATTGCCATCCTTGGAAAGCGACCATACAATGCTCTTGCCCTCCAAGCCAGACACATTTCGCATGGACACCTGAAAGGCCGTACCTGCATGAACGGATGATGGGAGCGTAAAGGAACACTGTGCTATTGGCTTTACGGCAACTGTATCAGACATAAAAGTAAAGCTGCGGTTGTTCTTATCCGTTGCGACCGCAATGATCTTTACGGCAATGGTCTTGTCCGTACTGATGCTTATCTCGCCGCCGCTGTTTGACAATGTGCCGCTGGCATAATCGGTATAGGGTAAGGCAGCGCCGCCGTTTACCGAAATGCTCCAGGTGATATTAAGACCATCAAGATCTCTTCCGCTGACTGCGACAGGAATGTCTTCCCCGCCGTAAGAAAGCGGCGGCAGGGTAATCAGCATTTCCGGTATCGGGTATATGGTAATGGCGCTGCTGTCAGAAAAGGCTCTGCCAAGAGCGTCTGTCATGGTAACAGTCAGCGTATAGCTCCCTTTTTCCACAAAGGTGATGGTACCTCCCTCACCGGAAAGACTGCCGCTGGCATAGTCGGTATAGGGTGCAGCATCACCGCCATTTGCTGAAATACTCCAAGCGGTATTAAGGTTGTCAAGATAGTTTCCGCTGATAGCGACGGAGACAGCTTCACCCGCATAGGATACCTGCGGCAGTGTAAGCTGTATTTCCGGAATCGGGTGCACGCTAACGGCGCTGCTGTATGAAAAAGTTCTGCCGAGGGCATCGGTCATGGAGGCAGTCAGCACATATTCGCCTTCCTCAGTAAAACGAATTTTTCCTCCCTGGGCGTTGAGCGAACCTTCCACATATTCCGCCAGCTTTACCGCTTTGCCGTCTTTGGTAACGACCCATTCAATGGGCAGAACGCCGATGTTTCCTATTGTTCTAAGGTCGATGGTTCTGTCCGTGTAGGTTGCCTCCGACAGCTCGAACCGGATGTCAAGCACAGGATGCACCTCAGTCTTATTTTCATACTCAAAGAGGAACACCCGGCCTGTGGCATCGGCCACCCTCGCCACCAGCTCGTAAACTCCGGCGTGTTTAAAGCGAATGGTGCCGCCGTTGTTATTCAGCTTGCCATCTACATAAGTCGACCAATCCTGAAAACCATAGGTATTGTCTACCATCCACTCAACGGTTAAAGCATCCATTTCCTCTGCGGTTGTTGTGACAGGGATGGCGGTATCGGTATGCGCCGTGGCAGGCAGGCTGAATGAAAAACTTGGGACGGGATAGACCGTCACCGCCGAGGTATAGCTGTAGGTTCTGCCTGCTCCATCCGTAAAGGATGCTTTCAGTACATATTCACCTTTGGAAATAAAGCGGATAGAACCGCCATCATTGGTCAGCTCGCCTTGGATCGCCTCACTTAGTGCAACCGGCTTTCCGTCCTTGGTCAGGGTCCACACTGCCATAGCCGTGTCAATATTTTGAAAGTTGGCTTCAACGGCAACAAAGGTATCCGTATGGGTGATTTCCGGCAGATAGAAACCAACTGATCCAACAGGGTAAACCGTGGTTGTTGCCGTGGTTTCAAAGACTCTGCCTGTTTTGTCGGTAACCCTGGCGATCAAGGCGTACACACCTTTTTCCTTAAAACGGACTGTGCCGCCGCTGTTTGACAGTTCACCCTCCACATATTCACGGATGGAAACTGCTTCACCATTGAGGGTTAGACTCCAGTTGGCAGTCAGCCCGTCCATTTCCGTCAAGGTAGTGACAAGATCGATGGTCGTATCGGTATGCGCTGTTTCGGGAAGCTCAAACGCCACGCCCGCTACTGGGTAAACGGCGACAGCCTCGCAGTGAGCGAAGATTCTGCCTGTGGCATCGGTGATAGTGGCGGCGATGTCATAGCTGCCCTTTTCCTTGAAGGCAATCGTACCGCCATCATTGGAGAGCCTGCCGTCAATAACTGTATCCCATGCAACAGCCTCGCCGTCTTTAACTACCGACCATACAATGTCAAGGCTTCCAAGCCCGGAAGCGGTTGCTTTAATGGTGACTGTCCTGTCCGTATGGGTGTACTCCGGCAGCTCAAAGCCTGCGTTTATCACCGGATAGACCGTGATGCTTTTTGAACAGGAGGTTTCTCTGCCGCCGTAGTTTACAGCGGTGGCGGTCAAGGTGTAGCTGCCACTTTCTTTAAATACAATTGTGCCGCCCTCTTTGCCCAGGGAGCCGTCTACCGCTTTTCCAAGGTCAATGGGTTGCAGTTCACCGGTTGCGGTTTCTTTGGCAAGCGACCAGGTAAGTGTCTTGGCATATTTCAGGTCAGGTGCTATGGTGATACTCGTATCGGTATGCGCAGCAGCGGGAAGATCAAAAACCACCTGTGCCTTTGGGTGGCTGGCAGGGCTGCCGCTTGAATTCCCGCCCGTGTTGTTACCCGTACTGTCGCTAATGTCGGCGGGTGGTTTCTCCTGATCCGGTTTGTCCTTTGCTTCGTTCAGATTATCAATCAGTTCAAAGGCTTCGCCTCTGGTGGTTTCACCGTCCGGACGAATGGTTCCGTCAGGATAGCCGCTAATTAAATCGTCCTCCTTGGCAATACTGACATATCCCTTGTCGGAGTTTTTGATTGCCTCATCGTCCTTAAAACCGGTATTTCCACTGAACTGCTTTGCAACCTCGCCTTTGCCGATTGCCCGTACCAGCATCTTGATGATTTCAATGCGGGTAATCGGTTCATCGGGCTTCAGGCTGCCGTCATAATCTGCCGGATCAAGGAGACATACGTCTACGAGGGCCTCGATGTTTTTCTCCGACCAGTGACCGTCAATATCGTCAAAGGTGGGCGGCTCTTTCTCTGTCTCTGTTGTATCAATTTCCAGATTCCTGGCCAGCAGGGCGGCGAACTCGCCTCTTGTAATGGTGTCGTCCGGCCTGATGGTTCCGTCAGGGTAGCCCTTAATCACACCCTTTTCCACGAGTCTGATGATGGTCTGTTCCGCCCAATGCCCTGCGATGTCGGGAAAAATCAGCGTTCCAGCATAGACGCTGCCGCAAAGCAGGAAGGACAGAACAAGGACCATGAGCCAAATTTTTTTGCTTTTCTGTTTCAAAGGTTCTCAATCCTTTCTGTTTATTTTTTATGGATATTCAAAGAGCCAGGGTCATCGCTTTAGACCTTGGCTCCGTTCCATACTTGAATAATCTTTACTCCCTGGTAATTTCTTCGATGAGGGCAATAAGCTGCGCCGCTAGGGAGAGGAGGGTTTGCTTTTCCATCGTCTTTACGGCAGAAAACACATAAGCCTCCACCGCTTGCGGGGACTGATCCCCCACTTCAATGATGTCAACCTTTTTGGCAGCAACAATACCCTTTTGCACGGTAAGCTTTATAATGTCGCCGTGATTCATCCCGGTGGCGGCGCGAAGCTGCTTAGGGATCAGAATGCGGCCTTTTTCGTCCATTACCTTGTAGACAGGCTTGCTGTTACTCATCATAAACACCTCCGTTTCTCATGACTGCCCGAACGGTTTCGGGATTGATGCCCAGGTCATCAAACAGCTGGCGCAGTTCATCGGGAAGGCTGTCCAGCAGATCTGCCTCCATGATGACAACAGCACCCTTTGCACAGACAATTTCAAGATCGCTGTCCACAGGAATCCCAGCCGCCTCCAGCAGGTCATGGGGCAGGGTAAGTTCGTTTTCCTCATCTTCTGCGAGGGCGGTAATGCCATCAGGGGTGATGACAAATTCCTTGAAGGTATTGCGGATAGAATCGGGGGCGTTGCTAATGTAGGCAAGCTTCACCGTGTCTCCGGCCGCAAGCCCCATGTCGCGCAGGAGAGACGCGGGAATGGTAAGCTGCCCGTGCCTGTCCACGGCACTTTGGATTTCAATCATTTTCATATTCGGTTTCCTCCTTATTGCCCATGAATGGAGCATTTTAAATTTCACATGGTCTTTTTAAGTCGCTATTCCGTGTTGTAAAAGCCGTTTGCCAGATCAAACAGCCCTATTTGCATTGGGGCATCCCGCAGCCGCTCCGCGGTGTCGTAGTTGGAAATGAGCACCTCCGGGTATTCGCAGCCTCCCTCATATCGCTGTGCGAGGTTATTAATGCGGGTGACGGCTTCAATGTAGTAGCCCTTATATAGCTCTCGGATATATTCGCAGTCGTTATATGACACCAGCCATTTGCCTTTACATTGCTTCAGCGTATCCCGCAGTCGCACATGATCCTCCTTTTTAAATTCCACCTCGTAATGCCCCTCGGTCTGGTAGTACGGCGGGTCGCAATAAAAAAAGGCGTTGTCCCTGTCGTATTGAAGGATCAACGCCTCAAAGTCTTTATTCTCGATGACCGTATCCTTAAGCCTGCGGCTTCCCGACCATATCAGGTGGAAGGTTTTCCGGATATCAAAGGGCTGGCAGCTATATGAGGTGCAGCCGCTGCCGTAACTGTAGCGGATCAGCTTGAAGAAGGCGGCGGCGCGTTTTACATCTGACATGGTCGCGTTTTCAATGAGAATTGCTTTGATTTCCTCAAACTGCGGCGGGGACAGGCAGTTCTCCGCCAGTTCCAGCTCCTCCCGCAGGTATTCGCTGGTGAATTCCTCCTTTTCAAGATATTTTTTCAGGACATTGAATTCGTCCCTGCCGTTTAGGGGCAGGAAGTTCAGCTCCTTGAGCAGGGCAAGAGGACGCTCCTTGACGCAACGGAACAGGTTGGCAAGGTCGGAGTTAAAGTCGTTGTAGACCTCCATGCCGGTATCGGGTGGCATTCCGAACAACACCCAACCGCCTCCGCCGAAGACTTCGATGTACCGCCCATACTCCTTAGGCATCCGCTGGTAGATAAGGGAGCGCAGGGCCTTTTTGCCACCGACCCAGCTGATAATGCTGTTCAATCAGTCATCACCTCCTTGGCCTGCTGATCCTGTCCATATCGGTCCGCATACAGCTCCCGTCTATACTCCAGCAGATAAAGCCGACACCAGGATAGGGACAGCCTTTGCAGCGCTCGGTGTCTTTTGGCAAAGGTACGGTATGAATTTTTCTCGGTGGTGCAGGATCGCTGCCGGTTTTTTTCTCCTGCGTTTTTGTGTCTGTGTTCATAGTTCAGCTCCTTTCCGGCAACAAAAAAGACGCTGCCTATTCAGATAGCGCCTCATGCTTGTATGCCTTTCATAAAAAACAGCGGCATGCATTTCTACACACCGCCCATCTTGGGAGTTTCATCCGGCTCATCTTCCATATATTCATATTCGCCGGTGCTTTCATTGTAGATATATCCTGCTTCGGCAAGGTCTATATCAAGAATGCTTGCCGCCAGTTCGAGGGCTTCGGCAGAACCACCCGCCGGTATATAACAGCTTAAGGTTTTGCCGCTTTTATACTCTGCCTTGCCGGTGTTATAGCCAAAGTCCTCGTCCGCCCATTTGTAGTCAAAACGGATATCGGGAAACATAGAGGACAGCTTTTTCATTAGATCGCTAACGCTGCTCCATGCGGTTAAGAATTTTACCGTGCTTCCTTCAAAATTTTCTGCAGTATGTTCGTCATAGCCATAGCTGTTCCATTTCGTTCCCCAGTTTTTTATGCTCCAGTCGTACCAGCAGTTTTCAGCGCCGTACTTTTCAATCTCCTTCCTGCCAAGATTCCCCCTGTAGATATGTTCCGGCATCGGTACAATTTTATTAAAGTCAATGCTGCCGGTTCCAATCTCATCATTCTTAATCGCTTCAAACATTGCTCTTACTTTTTTCTCATCGCCATGTGCGGTGAGTATGTTTGTAATATGATTTGGCATGTTACATTCCTCCCATCGTTTGTCCGTTAAAGTTTTGTTCAGCTCCTTGCTTCAGCTCCTGTTCCGGCTTGATAAAAAAGTCCTCACTGTTCCAGAAGCTGACGAAGATTTCACCGTCATTCGTTTTGATAGGACGCTGCTCGAACCCCTCACCCCATCCGTCAGATAATTGACCAGTGATAAAATCAAGCAGTTTAGCTGTTTCCACTTCAGTCAGCTCACCATAAACCTCAGCCACCATCACGCCCCACAGCTTGCCGTTCCATTCCTCTACGGTCGGGTGGAGGCTGTAGATTTTTTCAGACAGCGCCTGGTCGTCGTAGAAATATACCATCAGACCACGATCACCTTCGCTGGGCAGCTTTTCTTTTTCGATGGCGGCAAGGATTTCATCCATGTAATACACCGCCTCCGATGGAGACAATACTTCAGACAGAACGTCCGCGCCGCATCCGCCATATCCATGAGAAGGATATACTGTAATCGACAGGGGACTGAAAAACTTGAGGGTTTGCTTGATGTTTGACATTTGATTTCCTCCAATCGTTTGTGATTTTAACCCATAAAAAAGGCATAAAAAAACGGCAGCATCTTATTTCTAAAATGCCACCGCTAATTTGCTAATGGGGAATTCCTTATTTGGTTTTCGTTATATATATAAAATGAAGTTGCGCTATCAAGCAATCTATGAATACCCTTAAAAAGCCAACCCAGTTTCTGATTAGCTGCTAGTTGTTTTAAGGGATATATCAGTTTCAATTTTTCATATAAGGTTTGTATTCCATTTCAAAATCATTACTTTTATTTTTTATATCCATCTGAAAAATGTCAATTCCTAACTTCTGAGAGGTGTGATATAAATTTTTCTTATTCCGTGTGCTGCAATCTCTACCTAAATAGATTGCTTTTATCTTAACTCCAATTTGATTTAGCAAAACTCTTTTGCCATGCAATATTTTATCTACATTAGGAACCAATATACGATACTCATTTTCATGTTGCCACGATTTATGTTTTCTACAAAGATTATTAATCATTAAAAATTGATATAATTTTAAATCGGCATCATCTGGCGGAATTTCACCCTTCGCTGCTGCTGTTGCTAAATAAACAAAATTTCCTATAATAGAAGCAATTTGATTTCGTGTCGTTTCATAAATAATAGGGTACAAAATTATAGGATTTACTACCTCATATTCAATACAAATCCCATGATGATTATTGCTGTAATAAGCCCACATCGGCATATTATTTAGTGGGTGTATATTTCCTTCAGCAGAAAAACTAACTACTAAAAAACTGTTATTGATATAGTCAAGATATTTTTCAAATGTCTCTACTGAATTTCCTGATTTCCTTATCTTATCTTCATCTAAATAAATTGATTTAAACTCAAATGGGTCATTTAAAGTTGAGTATTTAGAAGCCCATATTTTATTTTCTTCAATTGTTTCAATGTTTCTTTTATTAACAGCGAGATTGCCACTATCATAGAATGGCATAAATTTGAAAAGTTTTTTAGGTGAATTAGATAGTCTATACTGCTCTGCATTATCAATGCTATCATTTTGAGCTAAAGCAACATACGTATTGACATCAATCATAACAACCCCCATAAACCACAACAAAATTCAAAGTATTCTAAACTATCTCTTTAATTCAATAGTTGACTATGTCTTTCCCTGAAATTAGATATTCGGGAACTTTTACATCCTTTGCCAATGGATGATTAGCAAAAAATAGCCTGATAGCTCTAATAGCAGCATATGTATCATTCATTAGATCAACCTGTTTTTGATATAGACAAACATCATATTTGTTAGAGGTTAATTCATGTGCCGGTTTTTGGCGTAGGCTCCGGATATTTCGTAAAGGTTTTATAATTATCTCTGTAAGGTTTTCTTTAGTACGGATATTTTTACATAACCACTCCTCAAACATTGTTAGGCTTCCTTTTTCTTTACCAGTTTCATCATACCGATTAATGCTGGTAATATATGGAGCCGATTTCTGGAATGTTTTATATGATAAGTTGTGAACAACTAGCTTTTCTAGTACAAGCACAAAGTCATAGTAGTTTTTTAGAGTTGGTAAAAAAATGTTCCTATATCCTTCCGGCATTTCTGAAAAGTGTGTTCCGAATGTTTTATTAAACAACTTTGGAATACCCATTGCTTTGCACTGCTCATTTATTACAATCATTTCGTCAATCAACGCATGAAAAATCCATACTTTTGTTACCCACTTACCATGTATTAGATTATCAACAAAGCCAGAAGCTATTTTGCAATATTCTTGGTTGGAAAGTTCAAACCCTTTCCAAAGCATTTGTTTCTGAGGGGACAGCTTTGCTAGATCACATACAAAAACACCTATTGCTCGTTCTAAATGCTCTCCTTCTATATAAGCCATCCCATAGTCTTTTATATATTCATCCTCAATAGTTTTATCCTCACAGTATTCATCTTTAGGATATATATTGCCTCGATATCCACTATCCATGATTAAAAATTTTGGGTTATTAGCATATCTTTCCAATATCTCTATGTTGAAATAAATTATCTTAAATTGTTTCTCGCCTTTTTGCATCAATACAGTATAAGGGCTACTATAATCAGCAGATATATTTTTAAGTGCTTTACGGGTTGGGTATAGTACAGAATGCTTTGTTCTTCTTGAGACGTTTTCTTTTTGTCGCTCGACAGGGATATTAAAATCGAACCCCTTAATATGCGGATTTAAAACTTCTTTTTCAGAAAGTACTTCAATTACGCCGTCATCAATCAACTCGCATAATATTTTGTAATCATAGTACTTCATTTGATAAATAGGCAACCCGTTAAAGTCATGAGATTTTAAATAATACTCAATTATTTCATTGAGCACTTGTTCTTTTTCTATCATTTCGTCTACCCCTCTAAACAAAAATTGTCAACTTCCCATTATAGACATAATTATATCATAAATTCTGGTAAAACTTGTTGATAGACTTTTATTTGACTAATTTTTCAGAATATCATTTAAGCGCTTTTCCTGGCGAGCTATACCTCCATATTTATCAAAGAAAATCCAGTCAGGCAATTAATGCTTTTTCTGGTTGTTTATCTTATAAAAATAAAAACCCGATTATTTTAAAAATAACCGAGTTTTTATCATCGTTTTTACCCCTTAAAAAATGTCTTTCTAAAACGCCGGGAGCCCTTATCCCATGCGGGTTTCGGCGCGTTTTATCTGAACTATGCACTCAACGTGGCTTGAGAGGACAGAATGAATGTCATTTGAGTATGTTCGTTCTCGGAAACATATCCACTGCGTTTTTAGCACTATCGGTAGACGGGAACATATCCATTCATGATAAAAAATAACGTGTCTAATTGCATAATCATGATTGAGTAGAGTTGTCAAAAGAATAAACATAACGTATTTCAGTAAGTTTTTTTCCTGTAATTTCAATAATGCATTCATCGTCTTCATTGCATCGCCACTTATTCTTCCGGCTGAATCAATACTACCCCCTGCTCTGAGATGACAATAATGATATCACCTGAAGCTGGTATCCCCTTGTTGGAAGTATATCTTTCAAAAAATTTGACAAAACTTATCATCTAGTACAATTTCCATGCCTAAAACCACAATATTAATATCCCTCGACTACTATAACTTCACCTTCTTCATCAGTTGGGGGTTGAAAATGATCATAATAAGTGGAAGCTGTTTGCTCCGTCAATATGATATCATTTTGATGATTTCCGTTTCTTTTTCGAATACGTTCCATAACAACTTCCTTAGGTGTCTTTATATAATAGATTTTGGGTTCTATGTCGTATTTCTTTAATAATGAAATATATTCATTTCTCATTTCTCTAGACCAAAATGAATAATCGAGAACAATATCAATGTTTTGCATGATAAGTGAAATTAGTTTTTCATCAAGATAGGTTTTAATATCTTCTAAAACCTCCTGAGGTAAAGGATGTTCATTCAAACCTCGTTTGAATGATTCTTCATCATAAGATAGTATTGTCATCCCGGTACTTTCAAATTTTTTTGCTAGTGTTGATTTACCTGCTCCCGCAGGGCCGCACATTAAAATAACTTTACTTTTCGACAAATTATCTACTGTATTTTTCATTGATATAACCTCCTATAACAAACCAAGAAAACATGACACTCTCCTTAAGCATTATTACTATTCGCTCTTTTCATGATTTCCTGTACTATTGATGTTTTAGCATTCGCATAGTGCTGGACATGCCTCCATTTATTCTTTGCCAAGCTTCGTTTGACTTGTGCATATTTGTCCCGATCAGTATCATTAGTCCGCAACCAATCACGGAAGCGTAACATTCTATCAATCTCTGATGTGCCCAAACTGAACACATGCAGATTAATATCGGTATCCGGTCCTTTAAACAAACGATGCTCAAACCAGTCAGGTTCTCGAATCTGTAGCACATATCCGGCCGCTTCCAACACTGGAACGTAGGATGACTCATCAGCAGAATCCTTAACAACCAACCGTATTCTTTTGCAACTCATCATCCGTTGTAGGCATGGAGGTATTATTAGATATCATCTTATCGCACTCCTTTGCTGCTTATTATCTAGGGTTAAACTTAACTACTATTTTTTCTTTGCGATATAAAATACATAACTGTAATAATCTACTACTAATCTAAAATAAAGCGATTATAAGCTATCCTTTTTCCTGTGTTTGTTTTAAAGTTTTCATCTATACACTTTTTTATCTTTTCCTGTTCTTTTTCTTTATCCATAACCGTTAAATTTTCAAGCAAATCAGCTTCCCATTGTATTTGAAAATCAAGTCCATCAATTTTAGATGGAGTATGATGGTTGCCTATTATAAAGCATATTCTATCAATATTTTTGTTATAGCCTACCTTTTTTAATATTTCTTTCGCTACTTCTGGTCCTTCCTTTTCTTGATAGACACCATCAATAGAACCGTATTTTTTTTGTGCTTCAACCGCACCAATATCATGTAGTATAGCAATAATACTGATGAATTCTTTTTCTTCCTCTCCGATATTTTCTCCTTTCATTATATCTTCTGCATTTTTCAAAACTTTGAGAGTATGCTCTATGCCAAAAGGAATTTCTTTGAATACTTCTTTCATCTCTATAATAATTTTTTCTTTAAACATAAATTACCTCCATTTATACCTTATAGGTGTTTTAGTTCTATCTATCCACTTTTTTGTTGGCCGATACAATCAGCATCATGGGACGGCGCATTTCATCCTGCATCCCCGGAATATCCATCATGTTTTCCGGCGGCTGCGGCTCCACAATATGATTTATTATAAAACCATTTGAAAGCAGTGTATTTAGATATGTGGTCAGTGTTCTATGATATTTTGTAACCTTTTCTCCCAAAAACACAGCTGTCCGTTTGCCCTCATAATAATAATTATCCACCGGAAAATGCAGTATTTCTCCTTTTTCGTTATAATGCCAGTCTTGTGTTCCATAGGCAGTAAAAACAGGATGTTCAACCGTAAAAACTAGCTTACCACCAGACTTCAGTATTCTATATATCTTTTTTACTAAAATCTCATAATCTGCTACATAGTGAAACGCAAGTGAACTTAATATTACATCAAAACTCTCCTCTGGGAATTCCACATCTTCTATAGCACAGCATTTATATTCAACCTGTGGAAAATGTGTTTTTTCTTTGGCTACCTCGAGCATTTTATGAGAAATATCAACACCTACAACAGAAGACGCTCCGTGTTCCATCGCATAAATACAGTGCCATCCATAGCCGCATCCTAAATCAAGCACACGCTTATCTTTAAAATCCGGCAGCAGCTTTCTCAATGTTTCCCATTCTCCTGCACCGGCTAGTCCCTGCTGTGAGCGACTCATTTGACTGTATTTTTGAAAAAATATATTATCATCATATTTGTTTTCTTTCATCTGAATTCCCCCTCGTTTAAAAAGTTATTTATCTCCGTTGCAATTTTTTTCACTTCTTTATAAAGCTTCTCGGTCATATCGTAGCATTCAAAAAGTGAAAGACCGAGTACTTCAAAAATATGATTTACCCTTTCGGCATATTTTTTAGGTTTATATTCAAAAGTTTCAAGCAGTTTTATAGCTTTCTTTTCGTTAATGCAATAAGCATTATTGCATGCAAATAGTACTTGATTTAAGCATGAAATAATACGAAAAACATGGCCTGCAATATAATATTTATCCTCTGCTCCCGCATTTGCTTTTACAAACATTAAAGAGAACTCTGCTTCAAATAAAAAAAAGTTTATCAAGCTCTTCTTTAGAGCACCAGGGTAAATTTCCGCCTGATTTTTTAATTCGCATAAGCTTTCATTTTTAGCATATTGTATCTTGCTGATAGCCAATTCTCCACGATACATAGCACTTATATAACCATGGGGATGCCTGGTCTGATAATTTGCAGTAACAATTCCTTGCTCCGTATCCTTGATTATTTGTTCCACCCGTTTTATATCACGTAAAATCAAATCAACATGATACCCGTTCATAACTAACCATCCGCCGCCATTGATCCAATCCCCCCACGCTCCGGGAGGTACAACAAGGTTGTTTCTATTCTCATCATCCAACTCTGTAGCAATTTGGTTAATCGCTGTCAGGTCAAATGATTCTTGATTGTAATAAATTCCGATATCTATATCAGAATCCTCTGTATGGGTACCTCTTGCACGGGATCCCCCTAATACGATGCCTTCTATATAAGGCAAAGAGGATAATTTTTCTGTCACTGATTGAATAATATTATATATCATACGAACACACTCCTTTATTTTATTTTGCATCTAATTTTCTAATCTCAGTTATCATTGGGCAAACTATTGCAATGCAAATAATTAAAATACCTGATAGTAAAAACCAATGATTTACACCGATTCTATCAGCAAAGAATCCAGAAAGAATTAACCCAATTGGCATAGCAAGAGACATGATACTTCCAGTTAAAGAAAATACCCGTCCTAAATATTCAGGCTTAATTTTCTCCTGAAAAAGAGCCGTTTGTACACCACTGTAAAAGGGTACCGAAAGCCCCATTATCGCACAGCAAACTACAAATATTAAAAATCCACTTGGAGGAAGTAAGCCTGAAATGGTTAAACTTATCCCCATCATAAAAATGGATGCTGTAATTAATAGGATTCGCTTTTTGTAGTTCCCAAATAACCCCAATATCAAACCACCTGCCATCATACCAGATGCATAAGCAATCTCCGTAATAGAAATATGCATCGGTGTACCATTAAAATATTCCATGGTGATTAAAGGATATAGTGCATTGATAGGCATATAAACAAACATATATAGTGTTCCTATGAGTAATAAAGCAAACAATCCTTTATTATCCTTTAAGACCAAAAACCCTTCTTTCATCTCTCCGATGAAATTTTGTTTCAAACTTTTTTCTTCTACTTTAAGCTTTGGAATATTCACCAATGCTACTGTGAGACTAGCAATTACGGCGCCTAGTACATCGATGGTTATAATGGCATTTAATTCCCAAACAGAGTATAACAATGCCGCAACTGCTGGACTTAATATATAACTGATAGACTGCAAGGACTGGCTATAGCCAGCACATTTGGTCAGCTGTTCTTCTGGTACTAGAAGAGGTGTAACTGCATTTAACGCAGGGGTATGAAAAGCTGTTCCTAGGCTACGGATAAATAATACCACCATAACCATCCAAACAGATAATTCCATATATAAGTCAACAATAGCTAGTGCTGCTCCAGCTGCTGCGATAATTAAATCAGCACCAATCATTATCTTTTTTCTATCATAGCGATCCACTAGCACACCAATAGCTGGTCCAAAGACCGCATAGGGTAGAAAACCAACCAGCGAGGCCATAGACAAAACCATCGCAGATCCTGTTTTTTCTGTAAGATAAAAAATTATCGCCATTTGCAAGATGGCACTAGTGATTAAAGATACTGCCTGTCCCGCCCATATTGTAAAAAACTTAAGTTTCCAATTGTATTTTTCCATTTTTTATCATCTCCTACATTCATTATTTTGATTAAATTTTATTTAAACAATATTCGAGGCAATAAAAAATGCAGGCCAAAATCCACAATGTGGCTTAGTCTGCATACATACAATATGGAAACATTCTTTAAAAAGACATAGTCAAATAAAGGCACAGCTAAAGAAATTATAGCTTACCGTAACTAATGAATGCTCAATATCGTATAAATAAGCACAACAAAAAAGCCTATCATCGAGGATAGATTCTGCCTTTTTTATTGCCAGCTTATCTTAAACGTATTGAGGCTGTCATCCTTTCGATTCCTCCTAAATTCTTATTTTTATCAACGTATATTTTAACACAATAGTTTGATGGATTCAATATTTAAAATATAGAAGCCACTATCAATTTACATTTTGAAAATAAATTGATAGTTCCCCATATCTAATTGATTATAAGTTCCTAACCTTCTTTAAAAATTCATTAATCGTTGATTTCATTACTCTTTTATCCAATCTTTGTATTCTTTCTATATCATTATTGAACTTCATCTAAGAACTCAATCATAATCTCAATAAATTCTTCGGGTTTATCGTAGTGTATATCGTGTCCAGGGGAATCCACATTAATCCGTTTTCCATTTTCCAACAACTCAATCACATGATCAGCATCTTCATCCGATAAGGCTGCTACTAGTAAATCTCCATCGTAACTTGTTGCAGCTTTTATGAATACTGTAGGGCTTTTAATTTTTGATAACACTTCGGATTGATTATAGTCCTCAAACCAGGTATTATCATAAAATGTTTCTCCAAACTTGCGATCATATGGATAAGTCGCGGTTTCAAATATCCTATTTATCTGTGGTGGTAAATACTTTATGTGTACAGGCTCATTAGGGTGCTTTTTATGATATGCTACTGCATCTTTAGAAAATTTATTCCAAAGAAAATCCCCAAACATATTTCTCCAATAACTTCTTTCTAAACTATACTTGAAGTAATCCTTCTCTTCATCTTGATTTTTAAAGTCTTCATATAATTGAAAACCATATACCCATACATATGTTTTTTCTCGTCTACCTGGTTCCGTTGAAAAGAAGGGGGAATCTTCAATAACTGTACCCAGTATACGATCTGGTGCATATGCAGCCAACCATGCAGCAATCATTCCACCTGAGGAATGACCGGAAACTACTGTTTTTTGCCCTATTTCTACATCAATAAATTCTATAAAATCTTCCGCCATTTCTTTAGCCGAATATTTCTCAGGATTCATATCAGATTCTCCATGCCCGTGGCAATCCACAGCGTATACATGGTAATGCTTTGATAATTCAGGCAATACTTTTGCATAATCCTCCCAAGACATACCTTGACCATGAATGAGTAGAAGCGGTGTTTTTCCATTGTTTGGACCTTCTCCATAATTTAATATGGTGCCATCCTTTAGCTCTATTTGTTTTTCAACAAATCCAGCTCTATACATTTTTTTAAGGGGGTTCTCAATATAAGTAATATTATTATAGAAGTAACTTCCCACCATAAATAGTATAAATACTAAAATTCCGCTTAATATTATTTTCTTTTTCTTTTTCATCTTTATATCGTGTCCTTCCTTAATTAGATAACTACATTTATGGATCCCTTAAAATTCATTCTGCATTAAAGGTATCTACTACTCCTTGCATTCTTTCGCTTTATAAGCAGCTTCTACAAAATGCATAAATTTATCTTGTTTCACCAAGGCAATTCCCTGTGCCTCATCGCCTAAAACCAACAAACTGTCTTGAGGACAAATGTTAAATATTTCTCTGGCTTTTTTAGGAATTACAATTTGTCCCCTTTCTCCAACCTTTACCGTTCCAAATACGTGTTTCCCTTCAGGCTGAATACCTATTCCGTTTTTTTGTTTCGAATGATTTACTAAGTCGTCCAAGGTAACTCCATACAATTCTGCCAACGCAATACAATTATTGATATCAGGTACAGTTTCACCATTTTCCCACTTTGCAACCGCTTGTCTTGAAACACTTATCTTTTCAGCAACCTCTTCTTGTGTGTATCTATGGGCTTTTCGCAATTCTTTCAGATTCATATTTATCATACTTTTCACATCCTTTATACTTATTATATTATAACCTTTCTATTAATCAATCAATTAAACATAACATATCCTGTTATGTTCAGTTTACATTATTCTTCATTTTTTTATTTGAAATATTACTCATCCATATCCTTATTTAGTAGCTGACATCATCTCCCAAACAATAAAAATAAGGGTTTCCTGACATTGTCACCTCAGGCTAAACAGCCGAAAGAAAAGTTCAATGTCTGGAAACCCTTTATTTGCAGGCACTTTCAGCCATCTATTTATCCACCCTTGACATCAATGTGACGCACTCAACATGGGTCGAGTTGATGGAATTGATGTCTGCGGGCCACTTTAGAAACCATCTGTACGTGGGAATATGTCAATGTGTTTTTGGCTGTTTTTTGAAAAACCGTCGTTCAAGGAAACATATCAACCTAGTCCGAATAGGGCGAAAGATATTTACTTGAATACAACAATATACTTTTCTGCATATTCTCTAAAAGTTGTATCGACTTCTTCGCAAATCACACTTAATTCTTTGAAAACAGTGCCTCTCACGTAAGCATCTCTTAATTCTGGCTTTTTTAATAGTGCCCACTTTAATTGCTTGTATGAATATTTTGCAAATAAGATCCATTGTGTATAATTTATCGCCATCGGATTTTTTGTAAAGAGTATTTTACCGGCATTTATTGCAGTAATCGCTGAATGTCCTATAAACAGCATCGTGCTTAGTTTCGGATGTTTTTCTCGATTCAATGAAAACGGGATAGATTCCTTTACTGGATAGCCTTCCTTTATTCTTTTGAATGCATATCCTATTCTAATCACTACTTCTATAATCATTGTCGGAATTGACATCGAACAGAAATGAATGAAATCATAGCCTTCATAATACATTCCTTGTACTATTTCTGCTATCGTCTGTTCTTCTTCACCTATGTTGCCAAATTGAAGCAGATTAAATAGTCCCATCAACGGAACAGGTAATCCCATTGAAGTAGTAATGTCTGACTTGAAATGGATTATTTGCTTAGCAATTGCCGCAAATATATTGCTTTCTTTTCTATCCGCATAATTTTCCATTACCTGAGTTACGATTTTTCCCGTTTTATCAATGGTTGTCATTCTGCCTGTCATAATATCAAACACACCGAATATCAGACCAAGCAAAGGATCATGTCCCAGAGATAACAGTCTGTGATAATACGCAGAAAGTCCGTTAACAAATTCTGTCGTGTTTCTATTATCCTGAGCATCATATGGAACCTTGCTAATTCTTGAATTTGCGAGCTTTTCCATTTCTTCTTCAGGAAACTTTTTATCAAACCACTCCCGTATATAATTCGACAAAGCACCTGCTTTAAGTCCATCAGAGGTTTTCTGTGGAATACCCACTAAGAGAATATCTACTGCTGCCCCTAATATTCCCGCCGCAGCACTTATTGTAATATCGAATTTATCAAGTCGATGTACCGCATTGAACTCTTCATTTAACAGTTTGATTGCCTGCTCATTAGCTCGCAATTCTTCCTTGGTAAAAAGAGTTTCCAAATCTGTACTGTTACCAACAGACTTCTCAGCCTCAGTGCACATTTCTTCCCAAGTAGGTACAATATGCTTTCTTCTCTCTGATAATGGTATAATCTTTGGAATATCAGTCAGGGAATAACCAAGTGATTTTAGCAGTTCTTCACTCTCTGATATTCGTTTGTCCACTCCAGACATATCAGGACGTTGAATGCTCTTGAACTCTTGAGCCTGATAATTCAGAACATTATTTATTTGCTGTTCCCCATTAGAGTATTTGAACTTACTCATGCGGTTTCACCTAAATCCTTCTTTAAATCTTTTATAGCTTGTGTCAACAGGATATTAAGACTCTGTAAATAATCCAGGCGCTCCTTATCTGCATTTGCTTCATCCTTCAACGCCAAAATAATGGCTTGATGCTTTTTAAGTGCTTCTTTATATAAACGCTCTTTCTCCTGTCTAAGCTGTTTATGTTTTAAGTGAGATGCAAGACCAACACCACCTGCTGCCAATAAAGCAACCGGAGCAGCAAGTACGAAAACTCCGGCAACCATTCCACCACCAACAATACCGCCTGCCGCTGCAAGTCCCGATGTGATTCCTGCAGCAGATAAACCGACTGAGCCCAAACCATATAATGCGGCAAATGAACCTACTCCGCCAATACCAGCACCAATAGCTCCTGCTAAAATTTCAGGAATAGCACTCTCTCTTACAGTTCGTGTCTTATCATTAACAGCTACTGCTGCTTCGTTGATAACATTAACAACCTGCTGTAATGATTCTACACTTTGGAATACCATATCCTTCTTCTTTTTTATGTATTCACCCATACATATACCACCTTTCCTGTTTTACATACAGACACATTTCATATCATTATCATCATTGCAATTATAGTGAACCTCAACTGAACAAACATACATATTTGTTCAGTTCAGCAACTAACCCCACGTCTTATATTTAAGTAACTCTGCGATCTCCTCAGTTCCAGGTAGTTTTTCTGTTTCAAGAATTTGTGTTAAATCAAACACTCGTGAGCCCATCGGTGCTCTGGGAGTTATCTTCTTGAAATCAGTATCGTAGAATTTTTCTACGAAAAAATATCTTGTAGCATCCATTACATAGCCATAGTTTTTACCATCTTCTCTTGCACGATCAATTTGCTGCTTTCTTTCTTCGGTCAATTCTCCAAGTTCGGCTTTATACTCAAGGCCATTTTCTGTAGTAACTGCAGTGATGATGGCATTGATTTTCCCGATTGCTCTTACACTTTTTTCTTTATATAGACCGAGATAATCATGTGCACTAAATCCACGCTCAATATCATCATAATAAAGGTTCTCACTAACATTAAAATTAAATGTAGTACCTGCCAGTTGTACTCTCATACGTTTCCATGAATCTGAAACAATTATGAGTTTATCGTTATAACAGTAATTCAAAAAGTCTTCTAAAACCTCTTGCATTTCATAATCCCTATCATCAATAACATCTCGTATCGCATCAATAATACCCTCGAAAGTGGTATTAACGTGCATGACAGGATATCTCTGTGTGGCATTATATTTCTTTAATTGGTCATCGAATTCTTTTTTCTTTTCTGGAGCCATCAACTCCGGTGCTAAAGTAATTATTACTTTATACTTTTCATCACCAAAAGATTTTAAATGTCGTAGTAACTGATCTGAATAAAACCAGTCAGACATTTTTGTCTCAACAACAATTTTAAAGCTTTCTTGTGTAATGGTAGCATCTGGGATACTTTTAGTACTCTTTTCCTGAAGGTTAAAAACAATCTCTGGTTCAAAGGAATCTGAAAAGAATTCTGATTTCAGGAAACGAAAGAACTTATCTGAAGAGTATGAATATAGCCGAGATAATAGTAGCATCGTATTTGCTGTTGCGACATTCTCTTTCGCATGATATCTTTGGAAATAATGAATCTTCATAACTATTTGTCCCCCCTAATTTTCTTTCCATAGGTTTTAGGGAAGTAATCCTTCCCAAGTAACCAAAGATACTGATCAATTTGCTTCAGGTTATATTTATCCAAGCCATAGAAAGCACGAAAATTTATCAGTATACGTTTAAATTTAATATATTCTTTCAAATCACCATCTGGGAAATCTGAGAATCCATCACGATTTCTAAAATATCGAAGCACCTCATCGACGTAGCTGTCATAAATCGGATAATCGAGTGGATTGTGATGGCTGCAATACTTTGTGGCAAAAGAGTAAAAATTCTTCTCTGTATCGCCGATATTTACATACTGGATGTCTCCAACAAGAGTAACATCTCCAGCCTTAAGCCTCGTATCAATATTCAAAGTACATATGTGCTTGGCCACTGGATAGATAGAGAAAATATTTGTACTATAAAAGTCGTTAAGCGCTGATGCTTTCAAAAGGACATCAATAATGTCCGTATTATTTGGACATAGCTCAAAGAACAGCTTATTAAGTGCATTCTCCTGCAGGCGATAGTTCTCAAGTGTATTCCACTTAGCAAGATATAACTCAACCTGTTCAGTTGATGGTTGAGGAACATTAATCTCAGTTTTTTTCTTACGTCTATATGTACGATTAGCAGTATTATCCTGCTTAGGCGTTGATGTTTCAGCAGTTCCGTCAGAAGCTAAGAATAAACGGAATCTTCTTAAATGAGACAAATAACTATTAACTAGTGAATTGACATTACCTGTCGAGTTCTCAGAAAGAGCCTTAATTAATGCCTCTTTCGCATCATTCTCAAAAGCAGGCGAAGTTACCGTATTCCAAAACAGGTCTTTACTCCCTTTCCTCCAGAGGTAGAAGGTATCAACATAAGATGTGTTTATAGTTGCCTTTGCAATACTCTGACTATGTAGGAATTCTCTATATAAGGCACGTAACTCATCATACGATAGCGTTTTTATTTTGCTTATATCCAATTTCGGTGTCCCCTTTATAATATTGTTTAAACTCTTATTCCTCTTCACTATTTGAATATTTTTCTATCAAAGCGAAAATATAAGCAGTATTTCTTGATTTTCTGCTGACCTCATGCCTAACACCCGTTTCTCCATTAACCCAGCGATCATAATATGAATGTATAAATAAAAAATCTTTCTTTGATATTGCTCTTTTCATTGATAGCTCGCTGGAAGGCGAATTGTAAATAGCCCTATCAACATACAACCTTCCATCACGGGACGATGCAGTAAACCAAAGACCTGTTGTAGTTTGTATTTCTACTCCCGATGATGATAAAACCGAAGTTACGTGATTCCATAGTGTTTCACCATTCATTACTCTACACCATCCTTTAATTTGATATAGTTACCGGGGAGGGCCTCAAATAATTCCGGGTAATGCCCACACCTCGCCCTAATCTGTGTATATTGCGCTTTCTTCCCGTTTTTCTGCAAATACAACCTACGTTTGTATATTTCATCTGCCAGCTCAGATGCATGCATAGTTTTGTTTTCAACCTCTGATAGCACTATCTTCATAGCTTCCTGAAGTGTATAGTTAGCATGCTTGTCTGCGACATTATCAGCAATTATGTCCTTTTCATCGTATTTCAGCACAATATAAGCAGGCTTATTATCTTTAAGAAGAACGACTTTTCCGTTCTTTTCTACCACTGAAAAAACATGTTCCAGATCAGTTCGTAATAAATCAAAGGGTATTAAACTATCTATTTTTACGTCCATACTTTTCACCTCGACCGACTAGGTTTGTTACCATGATTATACATCTGATTAACCACTTTGTCTATATAATTGTTCATATATTTGTATAAATAAGAAGACCGCCAATTGAGGTGTAACCCTTTGATTGGCGGTCAATCATAACTTTACATCTTAACGTCGAGTTCAACTCCTGACCTAAATTCGACAGTTAGTTTTTCATCAAATACTGTTATCTTTTCAATAAGCCTTCTTACTAACTGCTCATCATATTCTTGTAATTCAACAGACTGGTCATGTATAAACTTCATCATTTCTTCTATACGTTCCCGCTTGCCTTCACGCTCAGCATTCTCGGCCAGTATGTTCTGCTTGAGTTCACGCAGATGGTAAATTTCATCCGCCACTTTTTGATAGTCTGCTTTTGTATTGACCAGTTGAAGAAGCTCTTGCTGCAGCTCATTTAGCCTGCTTTCTATCTCTTGAATGGTCTGGTCGTTATCCTCATTTAAAACTGCCGCTATGTTCTCCTGCAGAACAGTAAGGAAGGTATTTTTACTTTCTAACACCTCATTGATTGCCTTTACTACAGCATCTTGCAGCGTAGCTTCACTAATAGTCCTAGAGGAGCAATCAGAACCCTTCTCTTCCAAGCGGCTGACACACCGCCAGACGATGGATTTGCATCCTCTGTTGTTCCAATGCACTCTGCGGTAAATATCTCCGCAGTTTGAAACCGCGAATTTTCACGCGTTACCCCACGCCCGTTTCCGGGGCAAAAAGTGGTAGAGATTTAGACCCCCCTACCCCAGAAACTGCAGAAAATCTCAAAAGTTAAGCTAATCTTAGGATTTCGTGAGATTTTTTGCATCTATTTAAAGCCGTTAATCGGCATTGTTTTCAAATTTAAGTATTAACCTTTTTTTAGAAAAGAGGCGAGTGTTTTAATTTATCTGTCAGTCAAGCGAATGATCTGACAATTTGCTGTTATTCTATCTAACAGAGTCTGACAAAGATGTTTGTCTTCCACTACATATAACCATGTAGATATTTCTCGATTGGTAATAAAAATGATACTTCTTGTTTCATTAAGAAAGGTAACTGCTCGATAAAAAGCCTGCAACTCTGACCTGGTTGGTTCTAGATAAAATACATCATCAATAATAATCAAGTCGCATTCCCGCATATAGGAGAAGGTTGCGCCTGCTTTTGGGTTTATATCTTTGTTCTCTACAATATATATAAAAACATCAATGGATGCATAGTAAGTTTTATGTCCATTGTCGATCGCTGTTTCTCCAAGATGAACTGCAAGACTAGTTTTGCCTGTCCCGCATTTACCAAGCAGAATAATGTTTTGTTCTTCATTGAGCCACGTCAGATGGGATAATTGTTTTATCTGCCATTCCAAACCTTTGTTTAAATTCGATGCATCAAATACTTTGTTGGGAAGTTTGCTTGCCCTTCTTAGCTTGATCTGTTTTTGTCTGGCTCGTATCTCTAGTTCTTTTTGTAATATCATTTGAAGATAATCTAGGTTGGACAGTTTCTCATCATTCAAATCAATATATCCCCTGGCAATATTCCATAGATTTAGCTTCTTAGCCAACTCGCGGATTTCAGTTATATCAGCCATCGATTTCCCTCCTTATCTCCTTGCTACGTGTCAGATGGTTGAAATACTGTTGATTTGGTAAGAACTTCTTTGCTATCTGCTCACCATGCTTATACATTATGTAAGCCAAAAGTTCATAGGCATTGCAGCGTTCAGTCTCAATACAGTATCTTATCCCATCAAGCATTTGCTCCATCGAATAAAACTTCGTCATGCGATTTAAGCGAATGCAATGGCTATTAAAATATTTTGTTTGTTCTTGTTCCATCCGCCGTATAAATTCCTGAGCGATTTCATGCTCTGCAAAATATTGTTTTATAAGAGCATGAGAAACCCTGTTTCTGTTGTTTTTTTCCTCAGCTTTGAATATCTGTCCAGTATCTTCTGTTACTGGATACTTAGCTAATAATTCATTAGTATCGGTATCATAAAATAGAAGTATTTTACCATCATCCTCTATACGTATGCGTTGATGTGCATCCATCACACCGACATCAATCTGATAACGATTCCCTTTATAGCTGACCACTCCATTGGAATCAAAGGATGCTACAGTACTTGATACCTCTGAATATGGTTTAACATGAAAAAGCTGTTTTTGTTCTTCAATAAACATTTCTCGTGGCACTTTTCTAGTCACAGTATGAACTCTCCCGTTGCCTTCTCTATCCAACCATGCAAGAGCTGCACTGTTAAGACTGTCAATTCCGGTATATACCCTCCCCTCCAGAAAACTTTGCTTAACATATCCAATGACCTCTTCTACCTTGCCTTTACTCTGAGGATCTCTTGGCCTGCATAATGAAACACTGTAGCCGATACGCTTTACATATTCTTCAAAGGCCGGTACAAATATAATATTACCTAGATTTTCGCTAACCACATAGACCCGATCAAGATCATATAGAATTGTCTGTGGTCTTCCTCCAAAATATTGAAATGCATAGTTATGAGCTTTTATGGCTGTTTCGGTCGTGAAGGGATCCGGTGAAAAGCAAACAAATTTCATTCTGCTATAACTCAGAACCATGCAAAAGGAATATACCCGCACAATTCGTCCATACATATCTTTAAGTTTATATTGACCAAAATCAGCCTGAGCTTCATATCCTGGTGGCGAGACTTCACGTGGCGAGATTTTCTGCTTACTGGTATGCTGATACCCATGCTGTTCCCTTAGGGCTTTCATATAGCGATAGAAAGTAGCTCGTTTAACTTGTAAATCAGGAAAAGCTTCCATTAATTTGAGATAGATATTCGTATCCCGGATTTGTGGGCATATTTTCAATTGCTCTAATATGTACTGTCGATAATTATCCATATGATACTTTTCCTGCTCAGCTTCCCTGGCATAATCTTCTTTGCTCATATTCCAGTATTTACTGACAGAAGTATAGGTGAGCCCCAGCGCTTTAGCAGTTTTGGTCTGGGCAAGTCCAAGTGCTTTGTATTCCTGGATTTTTTGATATTGCTCGATACCGATCATTTTTAATTCCTCCTTTTGTTGTGTTATCCAAGTAATAATGTGTATATCAGTGCAAGCATAAGCATCACCCCCTTAAAATAGCACGCTAAATAAGCTACTTAAATATCCTGTAGGATTTAAGTAGCTTATTTAGCGTATATAGCCCATACATTAATTTATATACCCTCTAGTACAGAAGTTTTCGTCAACAGCATTATGTGTATATTTTTCCTATCAATAATTATTGTCAAGTTATCCAAATAACATATCTTGTAAAGACAGGTTTGTATTCTTTTGCCTTACAAAGATATAATTTTATTTTTGCAGTAACTCGCTATAAAATCCTATGCCTCTATCTTCAAATGTTCCAATAAGCATACCTCGATCAAGAAATCCGTTGCGTTCTTCACAACAAGTTTCTGGTAAAAGTACACAAGTATGGCAAGCAGCAAGATTTAGGGATTCAAGTCCTTGGCCTTGACTTAGAATACATACAGGATCATTTGAACATGCTTTTGCTCCAGCAATCGCTTTTCTAAAAATACGCGGAAATGCATCCGATTTCCCTTGTCTGACTAGTCCGCCTAATGTGCCTTCAGAATCGCCGCTAGCTGTATAAATAAATATCCCCGCCATTTGTTTCCCTTCAGATTCCTCAGCGCAGTAAATACGTTCGCTTAGATTCGCTATACTATAACCACACTCAAAACTAAGTTGCCTGATCAGCAAATGGGATATTGTGTGAAGCAAAATAAACTTCGGGGATATGGTTCGAGGGTTGCCCTGTCCAATAAACGACATAGCATAATTTTCATTAATTCGGTGCACGCGCTCAATTACCGAAGGATTATTCAAAATCCATTCATCAATATCATTTTGTGCAAACTCAATGAATATTCCTTCCCCTCGAACCTCATAAGCAGGATACCATCGAGTATCTGGTTCTTTTACATGGACAAAACCCGCATCATTCTTCCCAACAACAGGATTGATTCGTGAAAATCCGATTAGAGCATTTACGACTTTAACTTTATCGATAAGTGAAATAGACTTGATGTGAGGAAGATGATACTCATCTATTGGCATTTCTTCTCTTGAAAAATCACCAAATAACCCGGATGAAGAGGACACTTTTCCGCTTAATGCTGCATATTCATCAGCACGATACTTTACGCTCGTTACATCAATTTCAGATTCATAACAATCAAGCCATTTTCTAATTAGAATACTCTCTATTTCAGATTCTGCAGCACCTATTTCCAATGCAATTTTTTTCGTCCATCTTGGCAATCGACTTTTTATAGTATTAATTTTATCCCCAGGTTCTTCGTCCTCAATAATGGTCAAACAATCTGCAAAAGCTTTACTTTTTTCTATTTGAGCATTTAGCTTATCCGCATATGGAGGAATCACAAGAGAGCTATATACCACAGGAAAATACACCGATGATGAGCCTCGTTGTACAGTTCGCGGATAGCAATCACATTTTTCTTTGATATGTTTGTGAGGGTGATTACCTTCACAACGGAAATCATTCGATCCTGATGCTTTATCAAATTTTTCAAAACAGTCCTTATCAAAGGCACCCCTAAGAGTCGTTGAGGCGCCGCAAGAACAAGCTATATTCAATCCTTCCAGACCTTCACTTCCTGAAGCACCTGTTTTAAACTTTAGGGTAGGGTTGGCACATATCGGTTTTTTGCTTTGTATATGCACCCATTTAATCCAAGGAAAATCATTAATATGACCGTGTTCGCAAACAGTAACGATTCTAGCTACAACCAAATCTTGACGGCATTCCAAACATTGCATGTGCCTTACCATATGCTCATCATTTTCAAGTGTTCTAGCCTTTGATCGTTTCTTATATTCATTAACCCACTGAGTTATAGGCTGAAACTTTCGGCACTTCGGGCAAAAATACCATTCAGGAAATCTCATATATGATATATCTACAGGCATCGCAAAATAGTCTACGCCAAGTGCCTTTGCAAACCGTTCGTCATCGATTCTCAATTTTCCACTCCAGTATTCCGGCGCCGCCGTAATAAGAGTCTGATCAGGAAAGTCAACCATAGCACCAACCCCATATTGCAGAACGGCTTGGGTAGCGCGCACCGAATGTGTAACTTTATTAAGATCGACTTTTTCTTTGATTTTATTTACCATTGACTTATCCCTCCCAAATAATAACCTTACCTTTAACTGGAGTATCTACATTTCTCATAGAGGTAAGAGTTTCAATCGAATTGTCTTCTCCAATAGTATTATACGGTTTAAGTAAGCGTTTCATATCTGTGCCAGGAGGATTGACCATGAATCTACGTCCAAAAAATAATGGTACATTCGCTTCCAGACACAAATCAACTTTCGTTTGCCATTCAGTAATGAAGGAGCTCATTTCGCATTTCACTTCATCAGCATCATAATTCACTCCGCTATCGACACGTTTATTGATATTTTTAATTCTATCAAGTATAAACTGCTCTGCACCTGAAACAATATCTGAGAAGTATTCACTGTCAAAGTTCACCGCGTCCTTATCCTCGTTCAACCCAGCTTGTTGCCGTATAATCGAAACAAGCAAGGCGTGTAGAGCTCTTTCTCGAGCGGGTTTTGAAAACGGTGTCGCTCCAGTCGGCTCTACAAAGCGATAAAACGACTCATGGTATGCTCTGAATTGTTCATAATGAGAACGATCTCGATTCTTAGTAGCATCGTATTGCACGAATACCACACCCGGAAATGAGCGTCCGACACGGCTGGATGCCTGAATATATTCACTTGTCAGCTTTGGTTGCCCAATCATCAACATAACATTTAGTCTAGCAACATCTATGCCGACAGAAATCATATTAGTAGCCAGGAGAATATTAGAAGCATAACGTTTATCGTCAATATTTTTCCTCGAATATTCCACTTTTTCTAGTTTGTCTAATGTTTCGTTAAGCTCAGTTGTTGTTACACGACTTGTCAATTCATCAGCACTAATAATCAACCTACGCGATGTGAACATACGATTTGCTGTTCGAATAATAAAATCCTTGACGTCATCTTCTACAAGTGTAGATGCTTTACCAAGATCTTTAAGGCTGTTAAAATACGCTGTTAAAGTCCACATTTTATCCTTTACTTCATCTGGTAGGTTCATCATATAAATTCTTTGTAAAAGAGCAGCCATAACTCGTATTTCAGTCATAGCCTTTGTTTTTCCAGACGGCATAATCCCAACATATTTCCGACCGAACACGCCTTCTTTATATGATATTTTAGCTTCCCGGGCGAAAAATGAGTCATCTGAATTTAAGCCAGGAGCAGGGAATTGAACAACTTCACGATTATACAGAACAGAACATTGCTCCTTAGCTCGGCGTATTGTTGCAGTTGAAGCTATTATTTTGGGACGTATACCTTTACTGCTGCATAAAGCATCAACAGCAGTTTCATACAGACCTACTATAGTTCCGAGTGCACCTGAAATCAGGTGAAGTTCATCTTGAATAATCAATTCAGGCGTACGATTACTAGTGTCTGTTGCAAAGAATGATCCAATGCGTCCGTCCCAAGGTAGCATTGCAAATTTGTCCACTGTTCCGAAAAGCAATGTTGGGGGATCTTCGTATAGTTCTTCATCAATTATTTGAATAGGCAATCGCGTAGTAAAATCGCATTCATCTTGCGGACAAAACATATAGAAATGCTTATTGTCCCTCATACTGTAGCCCCACTTACCGACAAGTTTTTTGTCCTTCTCATCTTTGACAAGTTTTGTGCCGCACCAAGGACATTTTAATACCTGGAATTTATTATGTCTGTCTTTCTCACTCCGGACATAGTAATGCTCTTTTACATTCAACAACTTTTCTAAATGAAACTTTGCATCTTCATTTCTGTTTGGAATATGAGTTCCACCTATCCACAAGCCAATAGTAACTGGCTCTTTACCTAACATATAAGAAGGATACCTGTGGCGTTTTGCTTCACAATCTCTGCGGATATATTCGCAAGCACATATCAATGTAGAGGCACGAGTGAATTGTTGAGCTGCAAGCAAACGAAGTGTATAACGCATCATCACTGCAGTACCACCTGATTGTTTAGGGTGTTTTAACCGACGATAGAAAATCGTAAATGCAGTTAACCCGAGATATGCCTCTGTCTTACCCCCGCCAGTAGGAAACCAAATAAGGTCTACAATGTCACGTTCAGGCGATGCATCATCAACTATTGAGTTAATATCCATCAGTAAAAATGCAATCTGAAAAGGTCGCCATTTGCAATCTCCATCGTCAGCTTTTCTATAATCCATATTACTCAAAATTGAAGCAATTTGCATATCATCAGGATAACGGTCTTTGTCGGCTGTTTCTGCTTGCATTTTAAGGTGTATTCTTTGCATAAACATTGCTCTGTTTGCCAGCATAAAAGCATTATATGCAATATCATTATCTCGCAATGTTTTAATTCCTGAATACATTCGATTACAAGCGCGTTCGCATTCTGCAATATTTTTAGCTGCTGCCGATTTATATCGTATATCAAGTGTTTCAGCAATATTTTTAAGATCTTCAACCCATTTTTTATATAAGTCAACCATACTTTTTAAATCGAAGAGTTTATGCGATTTATCCGTTGGATCTAAATCTGACAAATACTTCATTGACAGTTTTTCCGAACTAATTTTATCATTTACTGGTAGGTTGAAATCCATCGGCGCAACCTCTGCTATCGGGAAGAATTCACTCCAAATACTGCCTTTACCTTCATCATTGATATTCCAATCAACTGAAACACCAAGACCTGTACCATACACTTTTTTGTGTCGATATTGCAACTCAAGTGAATGTTCTTCATCATCCATTGTTTCCGGATCATCATTAAGTTCCGTTTCTACAAATACAAATTCATTCTTTTCAGATGAAACGTTAATAAAAGGTTGAAAAATACAATTGTTGGGCTTTGCTGGTGTTTCCCTAAGATCGTTAACCAGCATAACAGTTATTGACCATAGATTGTCTGAGATTCTTGTACGCAACGCCGTGATTTTAGCAGTTGTACCATCTAGTTCTCTATTATTATCTATATAATCGCTTTGCGAAAAATCCAGTGTAAACTCAACCATATGGGGGACACGAACATAACCGTTTCTACAAAAATCAACAAAACGATAAGCTATTCTTTTTAATACAAAAGACTCATTCTCAGGTATTGTGTCCCTTTCAAAGATGTCTCTGACTTCTTTTGCATTAATTGAAGAAATAAGTTTAATTATCTTCAATTCTTTATCATAAACCATTTTATGCTCAAGCTCAGGTGGTATGGAGTAGCTTTCGGAATTATCTGGAACATAAGGGATTATGCAGTCGGAAACTTTTGCTTTTCTATATGTAGCAAAATCAGCACTGCCATGTACTAAATCTGTTTTTCCCCTTACAATAAAAGTTATCCCCATAGACGAAGGCATATACTGAGAAGAAAGGCTTATTTCTTCATCTAAGTTTTCTTGAGCAGTTTCGTCGTATTCACAGTTTCGTATCGCTTTTGTTATTGTCTCATTCGGTTCATCATTCTGCGTAAAAGAATCCTCAAATTCGTATGCGATTCCTTCACCGTTTTCTTCCTTTGGTATGGTTTCATCGTTATCCTGACTGATTTCGTTCCCTTGCGGATATAATATACCTACTGAGTAACGGCTTGTCGGGCTGCTTGAAATAAGCTCGTGTTCAGCATCAGGTATGCTGAATTCCGAACCAGGCCCTAGAAGCTCAGACTTAGTTAATTGAATATATTCTTCTCTAGCTGCAATCATCTGCTCTCGAATTTCATTATTTGTCATATTGTAACCTCCCAATCCGTAATCGGTTTATTGATTAAGTTAGCAGAAACAGTAACTGGTTCTTCAAGCAAATTTAGTGTGGCCAACTCTAAAATCTCAGACAAATTTTCCACATTATCGTATACTATTTCAAGAATACTTCCTATAGGTGGTTTGTGTCCGCGTAGCTTGTCTAAAATAGCTTTTCCGATTAATTCTAGTATTTCTTTTCTTTGCCGCCGTACAATGCGGCATGCTTCGAAATAACTGTGCGTGTCATTAAGAAGGTATGGATCCTGAGTAAGTTGGGCTATATGTCTTAACGTAATTTCATCTCGAGGCCCCACTATATGACTTTCTTCGATAAGCCACTGACGAATGGAAGCCTCTTGTAATGAGCTTCCGAGTTTTTGAAGCCTTGTTGCAATATCCCTATATGAAAGGTCATAAATTACTTTGTATTCGCGCAAAATATCTTTCCAATAAGATGCCTTTTCAGTCGCATCCAAAACATCTGAACTTAAGCGACCGCTTATCTGTAAATTCTCATATATATAATCAACCATATTTCTGGCATATCCGTCTCGTTTTAGAAATACAAGCTGATCCCCTGCAGAAAGACTTTCCGCAGCAATTTCAGATACTGTTCCAGTTACAGAATCAAAAACAACTGCTTTGTAGTACTTGGAAAATAATACTTGTTCATCGCTTACAAATCGCCCTATAGCGCATACTTCGGATGTTAATGTGTCTCCAGCATTGCCAGAAACGTTAGAAGTATACTTATTGATATCAAGTATACTTATATTATTTATATACTTTTCCAAACCCACTTCCTCATCAATAAATGAGATTAAGTCATTGTTCTTATCTTCATTGTTTTCCAGGTCATCATCAAATAGATCATCTTGAATAACACCGATTCTGGAATTCAATTTATTCTCAAAAGTTTCCGCTTTGTATTTTTTGTACTTGAACCAGTGCGTTTCGCATTCATAAAGCAATACAATAACATTTTCAGCCGCTCTACATTTTACCGGATCAAACCGTTTTCCGCAGAAATCACCTATAGCTATGATCTCGTCATAGCATACAGAGTTATCAAAACGGTTGGCGGTTACTATAGTTATTCCTCTTCTGTAAAATATTTCGTCCTCACAGAGGATATTGACATAATATGCTTTTGGTACAACAAGAGCAATTTTTTCTGCGTTCGAAGACTCGAGGTATCGCTTTAAAGCATTATATTTAGAACAATCTGCGAAGCAAGATTTGTACAACTGTTCTAAAGCATCGATAACATATATACAATGATATTCTACAGATTCTGCATTTTCTGCTAAATCCCTAAGTTCACGGATCCGGATAGCAGGAGAAGTCACACTGGCCTTCAACATGCCGTTTTCTATAGCTTTTTCGAGTTTTTCAATAGGAAATACAGCTGTGATTAAGAGGTTAAGGAGGGAATATGCTTTAATTAGAAAAGAGTTCTTATTATCGTCATTCCATTCAGAGTTCTTTATTGCATATAACGCTTCTTTGATTTTACGAAAATTTTCCCATGAGCATCCGCCATCAACAATCTCTGTCTTAACTGTATTATTAACAATATTCTCAATTTGTCTGTCAAGTTCAAGGGTTAGGTTATTTATCTCTTGTGGAGGAAGAGAATTTTGCAACAGAGATTCCCTTGTACACGCAAATACTGCAGCTCCCCCCTGCGATTCAATAATATCTTTCGCACATTCTGAATCAATTTCTACCGCAATATGAGAAAATTTAAGAGTTTTTCTTCCCAAGAGGTCAATCAGTTCGGAAGCACCATTTGATACTGCATCTGCACCGATAACCATCAACCCGACTGTTGTATTTCCATGTTTCTCTAACACCAACTCACGAGCGGTCGATATTTTCCTCGTTATCTTCAATACTGGTTCTGTTTTTGCTGGATTGTTACCTAGTTGATATTCTTCACCGCTGTCCGCATAATACGATGCTGTAACTATATCCAGCAATCCTACGCTCATGTTATCTCCATAAGAAATGCGTAAACCTTTAGATAAACGGGCAAAAGTGTCACGTTCGGTAACAATAACCACAGAAGCACCAGTAACACTTGGCACCTCTGTTACTGGAACTCCTAATATATGCGAAATGAAATCAGCTCTTTTGTTATCTTGTCGCCTTATTCCTCTTCCGTCGGTCAAGCTTGAAGTCCCATAGTAGGGTTTTATTAAGTTTTTATTATCCTCAAACGGAATCCAAGAAATTGTTTTTCCGTTTTTCCCTCTGCCATCCTGCTCTAGAGTAATGTATTGGGTTCCATCTCTGAAATCCAATCCACGCCAACGATACCGACCATTTCTGAACAGAACAATATCACCTTCATTTAAAGAATCAATAATCGATTCGGAGTTAGTCCTATCAAACGATACAGATGCTAATGCAACCATAATAAACGATACAATATCAAAGCAAATGGAACCCGTATGCAACGCTACGCTGACTGAATGGCCATTACCAGACAAAACGGACATGAAAAATTCGGCATACTTTTTGACAATTAGCTCTTTAGATATAAGCGAGTTTTCAAAGTATATGTCGCACTTATCAGTTAAGCAAAAGCGCTTCTTATCATTTGTCATGGTACAGCTACCTCCGTAACAAAATCACTTCCTGTTGAACCCCTCAGCTTGTTTAGCCCCTTCCTCCAATACCTCAAAAAATCAGCTGCGTTTTTTTTTAATTCTTTTCTCTTTTACTATATACATTGCTTGTTTCAGTACTATAGCACTCGCCTTTACAAGGTCTATCGGTACAGCATTGCCAATTTGCAGAGCAGCCGCTGTAAGCGAGTTACTGAATATGAAATTGTCTGGAAATGTTTGCAAACGAGCCGCTTCACGAATTGAAATTGCCCTATCCTGTTCGTAGTGTCCATAGCGCCCCTTTGAATAGCTTAGGCATCCTCCTGTCATTGTAGGTGCTGGTTTGTTAGCATCCATAATACCGTAAACATCCTTATGTCCTGAAAAGACATTGCCATTAGCATCCTTTTTTTTATGGCACTCCAAGACCAAATCTTCTGGTAATCCGTCACGCGAACCACCGTTGGCCCGGATTGCCCGTATGCGCTGAAGGTTGATATCGCTCAAATTAGCGCACTTATGATTGTGAATTTCCCCTTCGGGATCCACGTAGGTTTCACCCGCTCTAATGGGCGGTAGATCACCGATGGCTTCTTGTACCGTTTTCCACGGGAGTAAACCGTCAGTTTCTTTCTCTGAGTGAGTTGGCTTCGGAAGCTCGAATTGAAACCCGCTATCATTCAATTCCTTGTGAATGTCTTCTCGCACGGCATGTAGCACAAATCGCTTACGTATCTGCGGAACTCCGTAGTCAGCAGAGTTAAGAATGCCTTCTACCACCAAATATCTCTTTCTCAGACGAGTTAGAAATTCGTCGAGGATTTCCTTGTTGGATTTGGTCTTAAGGCCTGGCACATTCTCCATCAGTATGAACGGTGGTTCCAATTCCTCGATTATTCGCAAAAACTCAAATAAAAGTTTTTTGCGTTCAGCAAGGGTTTTCTTTATGTTTTTTGGGTTTTTACGTGAGAAGTTTTGGCATGGAGGACAGCCAGCGAACAAATATATGTCATCCTTTTTTATATCAGCGGCTTTAAGTATTTCCCAACCGCTCAAATTGCAAATGTCATCATGCAATACTTTTACCATGCTAAGCGGTTGATAGCTTTGATAGGTTTCTACTGCGCTACGATCAATTTCAACCGCAGCTTTTACTTTAAAACCAGCCAAAGTAAGTCCACAGGATACACCTCCGCAGCCTGAAAATATGTCTACTGCTTCAAATTCAAATCTCATTAATAACCTCCCTCACTTTCAATGTCCAACGCGGCGATAGTTTTCAAACCCGCTGGAGTGTTGATTTGCGGAGGGGTTTCCGTGTTTTTGAAGGCTTGGAGCTTTTGAGCGCACATTGCCTTAAAGTCGCAACTAACACAGTTCTGTGGACAAGCTCTCATAGGAAAGTCACCAATGAGTATCCCTTTGACAGCCCATTCAATAACACCGATGGCGTTGTTTACGGATTGGTTGTCCACTGGCACAGCAGTACGCTGATTGTCTTTTAATGTATGTATATAACCTGTTTCCACATTTTCGCCTAAAACCTCTTTTGCCGCCTTTGAGTATAATTGCACCTGAACAGACATATCCCGCCAATCATAAGATGCAACGTCCTCAGGTGTTTCCATCGACTTAAAGTCGATAACATCCGCTGTAATAATACCTCTTTTTGGATCTTCCAGCAGAAGCAAATCAATGGCTCCTGTTATCAATGCATCCTTAACTGAAATTTCAAAACGCGCCTCGTCTTGCCGCAAGCGTCCAAAGTCGGATGCATATCTATACGAATATTCAGTCATTATGCGCTGTACAAGTTGCTTTGCACGTTCATATGAACCTGGACGGTTGACGGGATCGTTGCTTGGGAAAACATGCTTCAACATGAAAGTTGATTCCACGATTTCCTCTACTTCATCCGCTGTGGGTGTCCTGTCTTTGAATTTCTGATGCAACCGTTCTAAAATAGTGTGACTCGTTTTCCCAAACCCGAATAATTCTGGTACTGCTGCATTGTAACCGTATATGGTAGAGAGCTTGTAAGAATACGGACATTTCAAATATTTTTTTACAGATGAATAGTCTGTCGGTAATTCGCTATCAGCAAAACGTGGAGTAGGCTCCATCTTTTCAGCTAACTCGTCAAATGTCAAATCTTCTCGCATATTCGGATGGTTTAAATTTATGATAAATTGCGACCGTCGTTTTCCACGTTTCAACCCTGGATGTGATGTACTACCGCTCATGTACAAAATGCGTTCAGCACGAGTAATAGCAGTGTAAAAAAGACGAGCTTCATCTTGGACACGACAACCATAAGCGCCACGGCTAATTGCATTCATCATGAGTGGTTGTGGTATCAATCCATTATATGTTTCATTTCTGCCTGGGAAACGTTGCGACACCAAATCAGCCACGAACACAACAGGAAATTCTAAGCCCTTGACCTTATGTATAGTGGAAATGTTAACAGCATCGTCCTTTGTAATGTAGTCAATTGGTTCCAATTCATAACTGTTCTGTGCAATGTTAGAAAGAAAATTTAACATTTCGCGATAACGTCTGGGAGAGTCAATGCTGACATAGGTTTGCTCAACATCCAATATGATTTTGCTAAACAGTCCCAAATCACGCAATGCTATTTCATTGTTTTCAATAGCACGAAGCATAAGTGCATCCAACAAGTCATGTAAAAACTGCTGTGGGTACACCTTGCGCCTTACACTCTCGCACGGGGCATGTATCTCTTGCTGCCAGTGCTGTAGCACCTGAAGATATTTGACCTTATCCGCTTGTGGAAAATTGGGCAACACTTGCTCATTAAATATCCTTTCTGCCGCTGTTCTATCATTTGTACTATCACGTAATAATTCCATTATTGACAAAATACACTGTGCGTATGGGCGATCAAAGATCCCACCTTCTCCTGTAGTTTTGCATGGAATACTCAAGGCTTGCAAAGCATTTACAAATTGAACATCACGGTTTTCACCATAGGAATTATGTATGCTGCGAAGCAAGATGGCAAAATCACTATAAGTTAACCCGCGTCGGCTTTTCTCGGTTCCGTCTGGATTGTATTCAATATAAGTAGTTCCAATAAGAGATTTAATCCGATTTGCTATCCATTGTGCCTCTTCATCACGAGTAGTAAACCAGAGTTTACGAAGGTCTTGTATATTTCTATCAGAATTGGAGCTTATATCTTTTGGCAATCGTTCGTAATTAAGATTTGCCTGCACAAAACTATTTGCCGTTTCAACAATCGCCTTGGTGCTTCTAAAATTGATAAGCAATTTATGTATAGAAACATCGTTATATCTGTCTTTAAATGTCAATATATTCTGGACATTTGCACCACGCCAGCCGTAGATGGCTTGGTCATCATCTCCAACCACAAACAACATGTCCAGATGATTGGCGAATGTTTTGATGAATTCCTCCTGAATGGGATTAATGTCTTGATATTCATCGACAAAAAGATATTTGTATTTTTCGATATATGATCCACCTTTGAGAGAGATTTTCTTTAATTCATCAACCGCTAACCTAATAGCATATGAAAAATCCATATAGCCATCGTTGAGCAGCTTTGAGGCTAGATTCGAAAGCTGCGTATACAATACTGTGTCATGTTTTGCAATATCACTCAATGGAATATTCTCATTATTAAGTGTTTGCCATGCTTTTGTGAGTTCATTTATCGTTTTGAAATATCCTCCATTACTCTGAATTTCTAATTGGTAGAAGCGCGACATTACAAACAGAATCAACCCGTTCTGATCAAGGATATCAAACTGGCGATACCTCGCATCAATATTGCCAATCAGTTTTTGGCAGAAAGAATCCAATGTTCCTATGAACATAGCACCTATATAGTTTTCTGGCAATCCGAATTTATGTAGTGCCTCTGCCACTCTGCGTTTTATTGATTCGGCGGCCTTCTCCGTAAACGTAAAAGCGACAATGCTTTCGGGAGACTCCCCCTTAGAAACCAAATACGCAATTTTATAAGCAAGCGTTCGAGATTTTCCCGAGCCAGCGCAAGCCAAACAAAGGATATGCTTTGATTCGTCTACAACTGCGTTGTACTGTTCATCTGTTAAGTTAGTCCGCAGGATTTCTTCAGTAGTCATGATAACCTCCATATCAATTTGTATTTTTTCAGTTAAGTCGCTATTTTTCTTTTCCAGCTAAAACTCCAAAGAATTCTGATTCTAATTTACCTATATCAATTATGAAATAACCTCAAATGGGTCTGAACATTGTGATACAAGCATTAACTCCGTTTGGTATCATCCATTTCCATGATATCACAGACGTCACACTCCAACGCTATACAGATTTTTTGTATTATTTCTGTACTAACATTTTCGTTTTTACCAAGCTTTGTGATCGTAGCAGAACTAATGCCTGCAAGTTTCTGTAAGTCTTTCTTTTTCATATCTCTATCAATAAGAAGCTTCCAAAGTTTTTTATAACTAATTGCCATCATAATCACCTCTATGTATGTATAATTACATAATATCATTAGCATCATCATATTGCAAACATTTTATTTACGTTCGCATGATTTTTGATTTGTATTCAATAATTCTTACTCCAAATCCTTCTAAATCCTATGCTATAATCTCAGGTGTATAGAATGTTACATCTATCCTGTCTCCTCAACCCTACTAATTTATCTATTCTGTCCACTCACCCCTACCTAATTTCAGACTCATTTTTACTACAAAAAAACACCCTCGATATGTTTCCATGTACCAATATCGAGGGTTTAAGTCGAGTTGACAGATTTACTTTTATTTTATGAAACCCAGTATTTTCAATGGTTACCGAGCTTTATTTCTTAGACATCAAGCAAATGGTCTCAACGTGGGTCGAGTTGATGCAATTGATGTCTGGGGGTTATTTTTTATAGTATCTGTACGTGGGAACATGTCAATCGGTTTTCGGTTATTTTTGAAAAACCGTCGTTCGAGGGAACATGTCTACGGCACTATTCTTCTTTAATACGTTCTTGGAAACAAGTCAATGGTAATATTGAGTTCTCATTGTCTGCACTATAACCCCATTGCATTCTTAACAGATTGATAATCCCAATAATGCTTGCCATCTTTCATTTTTTGCATTGGAGCGTGCGTACCATACTCTTTAATGACATCGGGGCACTTGCTTTTATTAACAGTTGCCGCATTATATAGTATTACAATTTTGATATTTTCTCTATCTCGAACCGCCTTTTTGCACTCATATTCGATGAAACTGTCATTACTTACTGTATGCCCCGTTTTGCACTTACCGTTGTCGAAGTTCGAACAATATGTGCATTCACCTGATCTGCGGCTTTTGGTGTTACTCCCAACAATCAAGACAAATGTTTTAGAGGCATCCATTCTCATAGCAAGGGATGCCTTGATGCTACAGTTCAAGCTATCATCCCGTGCCTGAGTGAGATCATGAGCATCAGTAAATGATAAACTCCATTTCTCACCATCATTCCATTCACGCAGTTTATCAACAGCGTTTTTGTCGCCGTCCCAGTCTGCCGCAATATACGTCTTTGTTCTGTAAGCCATGATTATTTTTCTCCTTTCAGTTCATAAAGATTTATAGTTTCTAACGCCTTTTTCGTAAGAATTATGGATATCTGAACATTTTCATCAAAAGTGACGTTACTCGTCCGAAGAGTACAGAGAATACATCTAAGCAGTTGCTCATTTGGCTTATCCGTCATATCGTCGAGTCGAGTAAGTCCACCGCCGATAAGCGGAATGTTTATCGGTTTGCCTTGATATGTACGATTAATTTCTTTCCACATCTTTCGCAGAGTATTTTCATATTCGGCACGGTTTGTGTGTGCCTCGTTTTGCTCATTAAAATGTGTTAAAGCCAACATCATAACATCTTGAAAAACCTTGATTGTACCCAGCTCATATCTTGTCTTTGCACCATCGGTTGACTCATATCTCTGCAAAGGACTTCTGTTATCTGTAGCAATAGCTAGTTTAAGCGCTTCCTTTTCATCATCGGAAAGAGAGTCTATATATTTCCCGTTAAGAGAATTATGCGCAACAATTATATCGTCAACCTGAGTGTCGAAGTACTCATTGAATGGGATAAGCTTCCAGCCATTAGCAGAGAATATATCTCCCTGTTTCACAATAACTTTCATACCACGAATATTCAACGTAACCTGATTTTTTGTAAGTTTACGCTTTATATATATCGTTCCGATAACAAGTACAACATACACAAGTGTAACTACTCCAATCTGGGCAGGCAGTTTGCCTATACAGTTGAGCGAGAACGACGTGAAACCTACTACAATTCCTATTCCACCAAGTATCGTAAATGCGAGTTTGAGGCTGTCTGTCAGGATTTTTGGAAGCAGTGATATTATCTGCTTTATTCCTTTCATAACATTAACACCCCTTTATTCAACAACCTCATCTTTTTCATCTCCCTATACATAATATCAACTTTGAAGTCAAGTTCTGACGTATTGAGAAACAGTTTTGCCACGAAAATATGGTTTTTATCACTATATGTCATTTTTACTCCTCACTTTATCAACCCCCATTGTATATAAGCATCTCTGCAGTAATAATTTTTACCGTTGCTTAAGTGTTTTCCATTGACATGAAACTGTGTGATTGCGTCCAAAATACAATCCTTTATGAAAGCAATATGTATTGCTTCTGTCCCAGATTTATTTATTCGGTCGGCGAGAGCCTTCGGCCATAGATTACTTAAAGCGTCAACATTGAGAATTGCTGAGTACCCAGGATACGCTATTATCAGTGGAATTTTGTAATTGTCAATTGCTTGCTCGATTTCGTAAGAAAGCACACTTCCAGTATAACGTGTATCCTCTGTGAGAATAACAAGCATATTTTTTGACGCCCTTAACCTTTCCTGAATTCGAGCATATAGTGTAGCTTTTAAACTTGAATCACGGACGGCATATGTTTTTTCGTGGCTATTCGTAATGTTAAACTCGATGTTACTGTTTGCACACCATGCCAGAATAGTAGCATAGTATCTGAAGTCAGACTTGGTAGGGTCGGTTTCACCTAATCCATCAAAAGCGATATATGTTCCAGTTCTGTTTGCCATTATCGATTTCCCTCCTTATTCCACACCCAGAGCGTTATTTATATTTACTAAAATTCATCACATATAAAACCGCATTTAGGACAAACATTCTCGTAACGAGAATAACCGGAATACTTACACCTTGGGCAATTACAGTAATGTAACTGTGTATTGGCTTCATTAAGCTGCTTTTGAAGTTCTGGTAACACTTTCTTTATAAAGTCAATATACTCGTTACTCACTATTTCACCATGGATACCTCTGTTTGCGATTTTTATGATTTGATTTATTAAATCTACTGTTTTGCAATTTAATAATTCACAACGATAGAGATGCCTCACCATTTCATGTGTAGATTTATTACTGTTATAATTTGTTTTTTCACATAAATCAGCCAACATTTTCTCAAGCATTAACCTAACTTTGAATAAATAGATTGATTCTTCAGTAACTTCAAAATCAATTTCACTTGTCACACCTTTTGATTCTTCAATATTCGATATAGTGCTAGTTTCATTATAATTATCAGATTTGGTATTTGCTTTAGTTATAAACTCTTCAATCAATTTTTTAAGTTTATGTTCATTAGGAAGAAAATCACTTCCAAAATTTATTGTATTAGCATTTGAATTAGAAATTCTTAATTCCATAATTTGCATACGAATGTCATTTAGATTTTCTTTAACTTCGGCTTTTACTTTATCTATTTCTCTTTTTAGCTTTAATCCAAATAACTCCATTTCGGAAAACAAAGGAAGTAATAGTAAAATTAGCCAAACGATGAAGATTAGATTTTTCGCATTTAGTTTTTCTAGTTGGTAAATATCGTCTCTGTAATATAAAATATATATAGTACTTAGAGATAAAAGGATCAAATACCACCAATTATTTATTAAATAAGAAACTATCTTTCCCTTGAATTTCATATCATAACCTCAACTAACAACATATTTTATTAATGTCCTAGTAGAGCTTGTATATAGTCCATTAATTCAAAATTATTATATAAAAAAATGGAAATGATTTCAATCAAAATGAACCAATTTTGTCTTCCTTTTACATCCATTCTGTCTCCTCAACCCCTATAAAAAATGCCCGTTATCTAATCTGTCAACTCAACCCTACCCATTTTTGAGCTCAAAATTCACCCCATAAATACACCCTCGATATGTTTCCACGTACCCATATCGAGGGCTTAGGTCGAGTAGACAGATTTACTTTCATTTTATGAAACCCAGTATTTTAAATACTTCACGAGCTTTATTTCTTAGACATCAAGCAAATGGTCTCAACATGCCCCGTCCACGGAAACATATCCACCGGCTGTACTTCCATCACCTCAAAACCTTGTTCCGTCAGGTACTTCAAATCTCTTGCCAGAGTGGACGGGTTACAGCTTACGTAAACAATCCGCTGTGGCTGCATTTCCACCAAAGTATTAAGCAACACCTGGTCACAGCCTTTCCTTGGTGGGTCTACAACCACCACATCCGCTTTTACTCCCTGTGCATACAAATCAGGTATAACCTTTTCTGCCTCTCCCACCAGGAACTCCACATTTGAAACACCATTTAACTCGGCATTTCTTTTAGCATCACTGATAGCATCCGCAACAACCTCGACCCCTACAACACGTTTTGCCTTCTGGGAAAGGAAAAGTGAAATAGTTCCTATACCGCAATACAAATCAAAAACCGTTTCATTCCCTGAAAGGCCTGCATATTCAAGAGCTTTTTCATACAACACTTCCGTCTGGATAGGATTAACCTGAAAAAAAGACAAAGGAGATATCTCAAATCTGAAGCTTCCAATATAGTCAGATATGTACTTCTGTCCATAAATACATACATTTTTATCTCCAAGAATAATATTGGTGTTCCTGGTATTTATATTTAAAATAATACTCATTATATCTGGAAATTCCTCAAGTAGCTTTTTAACCAGTTCATCGGATTTTATCAATTTGTCGCCGTTAATAACCAGCACCACCATAATTTCACCGGTTTTAAAGCCTTTCCTCACCATTACATGACGAAGAAGTCCCTTGCCGGTTTTTTCATCATAAATGGTTACACCCGCTTCCTTGCAGAAATTTCTTACAACATCCCTTATTTTATTGCTCTCATCAGGCTGGATATCACACAAATTGCTGTCAATAATATTGTGAGACCTTGTCTCATAGAAACCTATTTTTATTTCACCGTTATCACAACCCACCGGATATTGGACCTTGTTCCTGTATTTATATGGGTTTTCCATTCCAATTGTATCATTTACCTTAACATCTTGAAGACCGCCTATTCTTGTAATATTTTGAAGAACAGTATCTTTTTTGAAATTAAGTTGTGCCTGATACGTCATGTGCTGAACTGCACAACCTCCGCATTTGTCATATACAGGACAGAAAGGCTTTACTCTGTCCTTAGAAGACCTGTTTATTTTAACAAGCCGTCCTACAGCATAGCTCTTGGTTTGTTTTACTATTTTGATATCAACATTTTCTCCGGGAAGAACTCCATCAACAAAAACCACAAATCCCTGAATTTTTCCTACACCCTGTCCTTCATGAGTTAAACCTGTAATATCAATTTTATATGTTTTATTCTGTGATAATATATTTTGAGAAGGCTGTTTCATTGGTCAACCACCGTTTCCTAAATTTATAACCAATATAATACCATATTTAGAGGATTTGATAAACAAGGGTAGATTCCACAAAAAATAAAATCTTTGGCATGGCAAAAATAGATACTAATTAACCACGCCAAAGTTTCAAATGATTTTGTCTATCTTACAATAATGAATAAATCCGATTTTACTGTTTTTTGTAATCCAACAGGATGTCACGAAGCTTACTGGCATGCATTCCTTCGTCTTGCGCAAAATCCTTGAACACCTGCTTAATCTTTTCATCTTCAATCCTTTTTGAGTACATTTCGTAGTCTCTTACCAGCTCCATGGAGTTCTCCCATGCTCTCAAAAGTCTGTCATACGTGGTAAGTTCAATTTCATTTTCGTTCATAAAATCTCCTCCATTACCCAATAGAATCCAAAAGTTTTTTCAAATCAGCAAAGCACTTACGTTGTTCCTCAAAAGGAACTGAATTCAGCCCACTTGTACTGTAGCAAACAAAATCCAAGGTATCTTCAAGTATACTTCTAGATTGTAGACCTGGCTTAACATTAACACCGGATGCAGGTACCTTCAAAATACTTGAAGCATACGCACGGTACACTCCTATTCCCACATAGCAGGCAATTCGAGGTTTTAAAGTATCCAAAACCCTGTATAGGTTTGCCGAACCTTCAATAACTTCATCAGTACTAATTTCGTTGGCAGCTTTGGTCTGCCTGTCAACAATATTTGTAGAGCCATAACCTAGCTCAAGGATTTTTCTGTCATCCTCCGGTTGGAATCTGACAGGTGTCAGACCTGATTCATACAAAAATCTCCAAAATCTGTTGCTTTTATGTGAATAGTGGTGCCTGTTTTTTGCTGACAGCAAGCCCGGATTATAACCTATAAAGACAACTTTAAGTCCAGGTGCAAGAATATCCGGCAGCGGCTTTTCGTAATAAAAATTATCCATAGTATTCCTCCAAAAGGTAAAAACTACGGAGTGCCTTTCTTTATATTTAGCATTTTGTAGTTTTTTTATGTAAATATTGATTGAATAAAACTTTTTATCAAGGTAAATCTATAAAATTGTAATCAAACTTTATATGGAGGTCAATATAATTGGTATTAATTTTAACTTCTTTAATAGTATCAGCGATTATTGCAATATTGGCAATTTTAATTATATTACTGTTTGTTGTACCGTTAAAGACTGATTTTGTACTTGATACGAATAATTCAATATTACAAGGGACAGCGTTATGGCTCCACCCGTTTATTATGGCTCGGTTTACATTGGAAAAGGGTAATCCGATTTTAAATATCCATGTTTTCGGGAAGCATTTATTAAAAAGGACAATAAAGAAAAAATTCGGTAAAGGTTACAGTATTGATTATCTGAGAGCTATAGCCCCTGAAGATATAAAGGTCACTACACATTATGGCTTTACTAATCCTTTTGATACAGGTATTACTTGCGGAGCTGTGAATATGGTTTCGCAATTAATCAATATAAGTACTTTTGAAAACCAGCCGGACTTTCTTGCAGAAAATGATTATATATATTTAAATGCTTCTGCCAAAATATATATTGGTCCGGCTATTATGAAAATACTAAAAATTATTAGACTTAACAGGAGGGACTTACAATGGATACAAACATGAATCAGAATGTAACCACATTATTTTCAAATCTTGAAGACTTTACTCAGAATGAGGGGCTAATAGGAAAACCGGTTACACATGGGGATAAAACCTTTATTCCTGTAGTCTCAGTTACTCTTGGATATGGAACAGGTAATACAGCAAGCAAAAACCAAGGTTCTAGTACCAAAGAACAAGCTGGCGGTACTACCTCGGGTATAGCCAACAACATGGCAGGAGGCGCTTTAGGGCTTGGTGCAAAACTTTGTACAGATGCAGTAATAATTGTAGACAAGGACAACGTTTCAATGCTTCAGGTTGGCCCTACTGCTACAAGCCAAATTATGGACAAAATACCTCAGATAATCTCAGGTATTGGCTCTAAACAAGGACAGCAAACACAAAGCAGTCAAGGGCAGCAATAATTTAAGACCATTATTTTACTGAATATGAACCGAATAAACGTGTAACACTATTATAGCAAGTAATATCTTTTAACATGAAAGGACAAAATACCATGGATAAAGTAGAAAACAGACAAGGTTTTGGCCTAGGACACCTCTTATTGCGTGTAGTAATCGGAGCTGTCATTCTGGCAATCACAGCATTTTTAACACCAGGTTTTTCGATTTCATCATGGTTTTCATTATTGCTTGCAGCAGTAGTACTGGCAGTATTGGACTGGGCAGTAAACAAGATAACAGGTGTAAATGCAACTCCATTCGGCCGTGGAATTTCCGGCTTCATTATTGCAGCCGCTATCATCTATGTTGTCAAGTTTATAGTACCAGGATATAATATCTCTCTCCTTTCTGCTGTTATTGCTGCACTGGTATATGGTGTAGTCGATGCAATTATTCCTGGACGTGGTATGTAGATACCATAAAGGAATACTGTAAAAATGTTTAGGAGCGGCTTTTATTAAAGCCGCTCCTAATAAAAAAAAATCCCTTTCACAAGGGAAAGATAAGATTATTATTGAATCAGTATGCCGTTATATAAATTATTCCATATTATATACTGTTTATACCTTTATTTTCCATACATTTCCTATATCTTAACCCTTTCAGAAATCCTAAAAAGGTCTGAAGATGCATCTTGTAGCAGCATAGAGATTTCATCCAGATCACTTAGGGTTTTTGCTTGTATCTGAATAATTGAATCAAAATCATTAGATTCAGAGGATTTAATAGAAACTCCGCATGCAATTTTGTCTACGGCATCAACAAACTCTCTGGCTGTCTGATAATGAGTATACGCTTTTTCAGCAGATGCCTTAACAGTATCTGAAACATTATTAATAGATTGGATTATTTCACCAATCCCTTTCTTTACATCATTTATTCTGGCTGCTCCATCCTCAACTCCCAGCAAACCTAAATTCATTTTAGTAACCGCCGCATTAATACTTGACTGTATTTCTTTGATTTGCTCTTTTATTTCAGCTGCTGAATTATTACTCAGGTTGGAAAGCTTTCTTATTTCATCTGCAACAACCGCAAAACCTTTTCCATGTTCACCTGCCCTATTGGCTTCAATTGCAGCATTCAACGCCAGAAGATTTGTCTGTGAAGCAATTTGAGTAATAGTATTGGTAATCTCTCCAATTCTTTCTGATGAGGATTCAAGATTTTCTATAGATGTTGCAATGGATTGAACTGTTTCATTAACAGAGCTTATAAACATTTCTGCCTCTTCAACAGTCTTTTCCTTCAATTTAGCCGTTTCTACTGCCCTGACACTATCTCCTACTGCCTTTTGCGCCTGTTCACTTACTGTTTTTACACCGGAAATTATGCTTTCCGTATCCAGTACAACCTCTTCCCTGTCAGCAGTCTTTGATGCAGAAATTTTCTCCATAGTTGTTCTGTTTTGGTCAACAAGTGACTTAACTCTCTGCTTTAACGTACTTATTTCACTGCCGGTATCCTTAAACTGTTCAATCATTTTCTGTTGTCCGTCAATCACATTGTTAACCTGCTCACCCAATTTACCTATATCATCGGAAGCAGCAATTTCAGCTCTGACTGTCAAATCACCCTTTTCAACCTTTGAAAGAATATTTGACAGATAATGAATAGGCTTAACAATTCTATTATATAAAAGTAATGCAATCAACATACCAATAACAATGGAAAACAGTGTAATAGCAATTATTATCCAGAATATAGCATGCTTTATTTTTTCAGAAGATTTTATATCATTATCAAAATAATTATTAAAAGAAATTCTGAGCTTATCTGAATTATCAAGAAAAGATTTACTAAGTTCAGACATACTTTTATATCCCTCTGAAATAGCCTCATTGTTTAGAATTGCAGTTCTCTTAAATATCTCTTGAGCAGCACCATCTATTGAATTATCCAAAGAATTAAGCCTTTTGATTTTTTCTGAATCAACACCATTTTTTAAAAGGTCTGCCAGTTTCATTTCAATATCTGCTCTATTCTTTTTAAACTCCGCAGATGAATCTTTACCTCCGGCGGCAGAATACAACAAAATTGCATTGTTTCTATTTAATAATAAAGCTACATTAGAAATCTCATTATAGATATTTAAATCACTGGCAACTTTTTTCATATACCAGACCCTGTCAATGCCCTGGGTTGACCTTGTATTATCAAGAATATTCTGGCTGGCAGCAGCTGCCGCCGAAATTCTTTGTTCAAGATCTTCAATTTTCGCATTAAAGTCATTATTCTGAAGGGCTGAACCATCACTTCCTGCCTCGCTGAAATAAGTCAGAATATCAGCCAAAAGCTTTTTTATTTCAGTGAACTGGTTATCAATATATTCGGAGTCTGAATCAACCAGCCCAATTATTCTGTTTAACTCCGTAATATCGTCCTTAAGTCTTAACGACCTGTCGTCAATAGGTTTTATCATTGTCTCTCGGAGCTCACTTATAATGATTTCCATTTCATTATAATCATCCTGAACGCCCTTTAAGAAAGCCTCAATACTCTTATTTTCAAAAGTTTTAATATTAGGACTGATTTTATCATTATATAAACTTACATATTCTTTGTTAATGCTGACCAGTTTCTCTACAGTCTTTTTGTCCTCAGAGCTTATTTTAGCTTCCTTCAAGGTCTTTAGCTCTGCCTCCATCTTTTTCCCTATGTCTGCAAAAGCTTTATCGTCATCACTAAATGAATTTACAATGTCGGTTAAAACCTGCTGCCTTTGAGCAGACAATTTGCTGAGTTCCTGTACTGAATCTTGATTTGACTTATTAACTTCTATATTATTAACAGAATTAATTACCTTTCTATATCCGAAAAAAGAAATTGCAGATGAAATTAACGAGATTGCAATAACAATACAAAATGCTCCAATAATTGTACTTTTTATGTTTTTCATATATTACAACCTCCCGCTTTACAATGAAAATAGCCGAATATAAAATAGTTCTACATTTTAGTATAAAACTCCTTCACCCCATCTACCTTTTTCGCCATTTTTTTCTTGTAAATAAAGATAATTATACATTAAAATGTATCACTACTCTATACAAGTAATGTCCACAGGTTATTTTAATAGCAAATTTGGAAATAATTCTAGTATATTTTTATGAAATGGTGATTTAAATGAAAAAATATTTTAAACCTACATGGTGTTTGGTAATTTTATTACTTTTAATGTTACCAATAATTTACCTCCTTAATGCCAAATCTGCCCGTTTGGAAAAAGCCAATGATGTTTTGGGTGAACAAGTTCGGAATATGTCAAGAACACTTATACAACAAAAGAAGTTACATGAAGCAAACTTGGAGTTGATAAGAATTCTCAAATCCGACCAGACCAACTTTAAAACAAGACTTGAAGAATTTGCAAAAGCCTATTCCAAAATATCAGGCAGCTATGTTAAAAAAACCAGCAGAGGCACATCTGTTAAAAGTACAAATAGCACAATTGAAGATATGATAAAGCTCAACAACCTTGTTAAAAATCTGAACAAAGATTTTAACATTAATAGTGCCCTTACAGTGTCACTTGAAAAATCCAACACAGAGTTGGAGGAATTTGTTGATGCATTGCCTACTTTCATTCCGGCAAAAGGTAAAATAACTTCCCCTTTTGGAATGAGAAACCATCCAATTACACATATAAAAACTCTTCATAAGGGTGTAGATATTGATGCAAAAACAGGTGATCCAATAATGGCCGCCGCTTCCGGAAAAGTAATATATGCAGGCCTTTCCGACGGCTACGGGAAACATGTAATAATTGACCACGGTAATGGTTTTAAAACAATATACGGTCATTCATCAAAACTACTTGTCAAAGCCGGTGAACTTGTAAAAAAGGGACAAAAAATAGCTTTAGTGGGCAGTACAGGTAAAAGTACAGGACCTCACCTGCATTTTGAAATAAGAATAGCCGATACCGCAGTAAATCCTATCAAATATATTGAATTCAAACCCTCAACACAGTGACACAAGAATGTGAATCCGGGAAATATTGTAGTTGTCCCTATAAAACCAAATTTCTTATAAAAGGAAACTTATCATTAAACCGAGGACATCTATATATATGGGAAAGCCAAGCCATTAGTGTAGTTTTGCTCTTTTGCCCCGGCGTATCTTAACATTTAAATAATATGTACTAAAAATTGTTTTATGATATAATATTGTGAGCAAAATGTATTAATTTTAGGAGGATATTATGAAAGCTAATGAAAAGGCTGCATCAGGGCCGGATAGGCAAAAAAAGAAGAAAAAGACCACTTCGTCTACAGCTTCTAAATTTACTCTTGCAGTTATAAAAACAGTATTTGCTATCCTCATATCTTTAGGGTGTGTTGTTGCTGGCGTTTTAGGCGGGGCCGTTCTCGGATACATAAAGACTGCAGTGCCGATTACACCGGATCAGCTTGAAATGTCGAAAGTAACTTTCATATATGACAAGGATGGTAAGGAAATCGCGCAGGTCAAAGGTGGTGAAAACCGAATTCTTGCCGAACATTCTGAAATACCCGATAATATGAGACACGCATTCATTGCAATAGAAGATTCAAGGTTCAGAAGCCATGATGGTGTTGACAAAAAACGTTTTATAGGTGCTGCACTAAGTTATATCATTAAGTTCGGTAATGCTGACTACGGCGGAAGTACCATTACTCAGCAGCTGGTTAAAAATATAACCGGAAACACGGACTCCACAGTTAAAAGAAAAGTACAGGAAGCCTGGCAGGCAATGGATTTAGAAAAAAAGATGTCAAAGGATCAGATTCTTGACAACTATATGAACAGAATAAACACTGGGCTAGGCTGTTGGGGTGTACAAGCAGCAGCAAAAAAATTCTTCAATAAGGATGTAAAAGATCTTTCTCTTGCTGAATGTGCCAGCATCGCAGGTGTTACTAAATCTCCTGGAACATATGATCCAACATTAAGTGAAAAAACAAAGGCTGCAAACAAAGACCGACAGAAAATAATTCTTGCTGAAATGCTTAGGCAAGGATATATTACTCAAAATGAGTATAACGAAGCAGTTGCAGAGCCATTGAAAATATATAAAGGCACAAGTGAAGGCGACAAAAAAGATAGTAACATACAGAGCTATTTTGTAGACTATGTACTGACACAGGTTAAAAACGACTTGATGAAGAAATACAATTTGTCTAGCAATAATGCTACTATAAAGCTCTATAACGGCGGTTTGAAGATTTATACAACACAAGACAGTAATATTCAGAAAATAATGACTGAAGAATTTACAAACCCCAAAAACTTCGCTGCCAATGAAAAAATCAGTAATCCTGACATGCAGGCACAGGCAGCAATGCTCGTTTTGGACCCTGCTACAGGACAAATACGAGGTATGTACGGTGCATATGGCGAGAAAAAAGCTAATTTCACTCTAAACAGAGCTACGGATATGAAAAGACAACCGGGTTCAAGTTTCAAGCCTATAGCCGTTTACGGGCCTGCAATAGACCTTGGTATAATAACACCCGCTACTGTAATAGATGACGTGCCTGTATATCTTGATAAAGAACATCCTAATACTCCATATCCTAAGAATGCGGAAACAGGTGTATATGAAGGACTTCTAACAATCAGAAGGGCTATTCAAAAATCACAGAACGTTGTAGCGGCTCAAGTATGGATGAATTTATTGGGTGCTCAAAATTCTATAAACTACCTGAAAAAGGTTAATATAGACAGGCCGAAAGAAGGCTATGTATCAATGGCCCTGGGTGGTTTGAACGAAGGAGTTAACCCTTTGATTATGGCTGCCGCATATGTCCCATTTGACAACAAAGGAGTTTATCTGGAACCGATATCATACACAAAGGTAACTGATGATAAAGGTAACGTTATATTGGATAAGAAAACAGATCAAAAGAGAAACATAGCATACAAGGAAACAACTGCATTCCTTATGACAAGTATGATGAGAGACGTTGTAACAAGCGGTACCGCTGCTATTGGCGGAGGCCTTGGAACAGTAAAGAATTCCTCTGGTAAAGTTATTCCTACTGCAGGTAAAACCGGTACTACCAATGATACCTATGATAAATGGTTCGTGGGATATTCCCCATACTATGTAGGGGCTACTTGGTACGGATACAATTACAACAAAACTCTCAAAGGTCAAGAAGTTTATCAGGCATTGAAACTCTGGAATAAAGTAATGAACAGGGTACATGCAAAGCTTGAACCAAAAGACTTCCCGCAACCTCAGGGATTGGTGAAGAAGAGTATATGTATTTATTCTGGCAAGCTTGTAGGTCCACATTGCAGTGGTGATCCTCGTGGCAATGCCATAAGGACTGAGTATTTTGAAAAAGGAACAGAGCCAACTGATACATGTGATGTACACGTTCTTGCAAAAGTGGATACAAGCTCAAAAGATATTTACGGACGTCCGTTGTTGGCAAATCCATTCTGTCCGCCAAGTTTGGTAAAGGAAAAGGTATTTATAAAGAGGCCTGTTCCATATTTACCGAAAAGCCCGCTAAAAGGCTCACTGTCAGCAACGATAAAGGACTGGATTTATCAGTTATCTGAAGAAGAATATTGTACAAAGCATGGAAGTGGAACCTCAAACGCAGCTCCACCGAGCAATCCAGCAGCTCCTTCTTCTAATACTGGCAATAGTGGTTCTGATTATGTTATACCAGGAGGCAATACATCTCCAAGCAAACCAAGTAATAATATCGGTGGTAATCCTTCAGACAACTTAAATGACACAGAAAACATTGATAATATAATCCCATAGATAAAAAAACGGCTTTTGCACATTTTAATGCAAAAGCCGTTTTTTTATAAATAAAATTCTATTTTGCTCCAATAAACAATGTTCCAACCTGTTCCCCGCCTAATATGTCAAGAATTGCTTCGGGGTGACTGCCATTGGTCAGTACCACATTTACCCCTGAACCTGTAGCTATCTTTGCAGCACTAAGCTTTGTTACCATTCCTCCGGTGCCTCGTTTGGTTCCCGCACCTTCGGCACACTCCTCAATCTCAGGAGTAATTTTTTCTATTACAGATAACATTTTAGAGTCAGGATTTTTTCTGGGATCAGAATCATAAAAACCGTCTATATCCGATAAAATTATTAGTAAATCAGCCTCAATAAGCTTTGCTACAATAGCAGACAGTGTATCGTTTTCGCTAAAAGTATCCTTTTGTCCTACTTTAAGTTCAACTGTAGATACGGAGTCATTCTCATTTACTATAGGAACAATACCCTTTTCTAAAAGAGTTTCAAAAGTATTAACAACATTTTTACAACATTTATCATCGCCCATTATGTCTCTTGTCAATAGAATCTGAGCAACAATGTGTCCGTATTCTGAAAAGAATTTGCTGTACATATGCATGAGTTCACATTGTCCTACTGCTGCAACAGCCTGCTTTTCTCTAATGGTTTTAGGTCTTTCGGACATTTTAAGTTTATCAACACCTACACCGATAGCTCCTGAAGTAACTAGTACTACCTCTTTACCCTGATTGGATAAATCTGAAATAATTCTTGCCAGCTTATCTATGCAAGTAAAATTAATTTTCCCGGTATCATATGTCAAAGTAGAAGTTCCTACCTTAATGACAATCCTTTGTGCATCCTGAAGATTCTGTCTTTTGAAACACATTTTATCAATACCCCTTATACCAAAATCAAAACATCTTTTAAATTATATCTTAAATCCTTGATTTTTTCCACTACACATCTTCCTGATATGATGGACTTTTGTCTTTTGTAAAATAATAATTTACAAAATTTCCCACTTTATTTAGCAAATAACCCTTCTCAAAAACCAAAAACAATGCTATTCCCAGAACTGTAGAAGCAAGGGCATCCAAAATACTATGCTGCTTAACGAACCATGTAGACATGTATATGATAATACATATTGCTATTGACGAAAACTTCATAAGCAGCCCTTTACCATATTTTAATGTAAATAGTGTAAGCAAAATAGTGTCTAGCATATGGATGCTAGGGAAACAATTATATGGCTTGTCATTGCCGTAAATAATCAGTACTGCCTTTTTTAACAAGTTGTCAGGTAGAACCTCAGGGCGTGGAACCGTCGTTGGGTAAACATAGTATATTGCAAAACAAATGAACATACCAATCAATATACTGAACAAAAGTTTGTAGTAAAATTTTTCATTAAAGTATGCCATAATCAGCAGAATACCAAAAATATAAAAATACCAAAAAACATATGGTATGATAAACCATTCGTTGAAGGGTATCAAATTATCAAGAAATATAGTTACATCATGTGCTTTCTTAGTAGTAACATTCAGTAAAAAGTATATTCCTTGTGCCATTGGTATCAATAACATAAGCAGTATCCTGCGAAAATATCCACGCAAGTTCTCTTGATTTAAAAAATTGTTAGTCATATTTTTTCTCCATCAGAATATTATATTTGACAAATAATTATACTCAGATTTCGAAAAATTGTTTAATATTTCTACATAAAAATTAAAGAAATTCATATTCCCTTGTCCATGTTTGTTTTCTACCCGGCTCAATATTGATATTAATGAATGACTCAGGGCTTGCAACGTGTTTAGCCCCCCACAAGGCAAATTTATGTGGAATAAAATCATTTGTTTCCTTAACACTAACCCCTGACTTACTGTCAAATAATTCCCATGTATAGCCGCCCCTGCAATCAAAATCCTTAAACTGGCTGTAGAATTCCTCACTGAAACTGTCAGGCCATGTCAGCACTCTGCCATTACAAATAATCTCGCCGCTGGTGCCTTCTGGATGAATATCACAAGGAAGCTTTAATGAATAACTGCTTCCTATGCTATTGTTATCTATTCCAATAAAATTGTGACAGTACTCCGTGGTACTTATTTTTTTCTCTCCAGTGTTCTCCAATTGGTAGGTTATTTTTAATCTGTTTTGGCATAAGCTTATACTTTTTTTATATATGTAAGCATAACCATTGTGAATAGGCATCACAGCAGAAAATTCAGCTAAAGTCTTATTGTTAGTCACATTAAAATCTAAGGGCTTAACCTCATATTTTCTGAAAAAGTCATAATCCTCCATATCCGGCCTCTTCAAAAGGCCTACGCCAATCTTTGGAAAGTACTCTCCCACAGGCGTTTCATCAAAACCCACAGGCTCACGTATTCCAAATTCTCCGCAAAGTCCGCACCCGCCTGAACCCTTTCTTGAATCCAAAGATTCCTTTACGCAAAAAGTATGTTTTCCGTCTAAAGTAACTTGAGTAATAAATCCACACCAATCAAATCTGGAGCCATTGTATTTTTCTCCAGGGTATGAGATTTCAACAGAAAGTCTCTCATTACTCAAAACAATATCTTTACACATAGTATCCTCCTTATAAATTGGGTTTAACCAACATAAATACCTTATATTACAAGTGGATGTGAGTCAATAGTTTTCAAAGCAAAAGGGCCGATGTTTTTGGAGAATCTCCATAACAATCAGCCCTACAAAAATTCAGTTACATAAATTTAGTTACTCATCATCATCTTCACTCATGTGCTTTTTGGCCTCTTCAATAACTTTGTTTGCAACCATAGCCGGTGCTTCTTCATATCTTTCAAACCATAGCTTGAAGTGTCCCCTTCCATGTGTCATGGATCTCAAATCTGTGGCATACTTGAACATTTCAGCCTGAGGAACCTCAGCCTCAACCTGCTGCTCCCCGTTATCCATTGGATTCATACCAAGAATTCTTCCACGTCTTTTATTCATATCACCGATTATATCTCCCATATACTTTTCAGGCACATAAATCTCAACATGCACAATGGGTTCCAGTAACACTGGTGAGGCCATGGGCAGACCTTTCTTATAAGCAAGTTTCGCAGCTATTTTAAAGGCCATTTCAGAAGAATCTACATCGTGATATGAGCCATCAACCAATGTCGCTTTAAGGTTTACCACCGGATACCCAGCAAGAACACCGTGTACAATGGCTTCTCGTAAACCCTTTTCTACGGCTGGATGATATGATTTGGGTACAGAACCTCCAAATATCTTTTCTTGGAAAACAAGATCCTCTGTATCGCCATGCTCAAACTCAATCCATACATGACCGTACTGACCATGTCCTCCCGACTGTTTCTTATGTTTTCCTTCTGCCTTGACTTTTTTCTTGATTGTTTCTCTATAAGGTATTTTAGGATTAACAAGATTTACTGATACTCCGAACTTAGCTTTAAGCTTGCTGACAATAACATCCAGATGTTGTTCTCCTACACCTGAAATAAGTGTTTGATGAGTTTCTGTATTATTTGAGACTTTAAATGTGGGATCTTCATCCTGAAGTTTATGTAAACCAGAGTTGATTTTTTCCTCATCCCCTTTTGCTTTGGGTTCTACAGCCATTGAAATAGCCGGGTCTGGAAAAGCTATTTTATCCAATATAACTTTATTTGCCTGGTCACAAAGTGTGTCGTTGGTATTAGTTCCGGCCAGCTTTGCAACTCCACCTATGTCACCTGCAATAAGCTTATCTGTGGGAATCTGCTTCTTACCTCTCATAACGAAAATTTGACCGATTTTTTCTGCCCTCTCTGTTGTAGAATTAAAAACAGAAGAGTCTGCCTTCAAAGTTCCTGAATAAACTCTGAACATGGATATCTTACCTACAAACGGGTCAGCAATAGTCTTGAACACCAATGCAGAAAGAGGTGCAGTTGCATCGGGATTTATTTCAATATATTCGTCCTTTCCTACTTTTTGAGCCTTGACTTTTACGGTTTCGGGAGATGGCATAAAAGACACAATAGCATCCATCAACTCCTTAACCCCCATATTATAGTAAGCAGAGCCGCAAAATACAGGTGTTATTGTTCCATCGGCTATACCGACCTTTATGCCCTTTTGCAGTTCTTCCGTCGTATACTCTTCACCACTGAAAAACTTTTCCATAAGAGCTTCATCAGTTTCAGCTATTAATTCATTAAGTGAGTTTTTTATTTGAGAAATTCTATCTGTTAAATCCGAAGGAATATCCGATTTTATTACTTTATCCTTTTGGAATTTTTTCGCAGTCATATTGATTATGTCTACATAACCAACATATTTATCAGCCTCGTAGATGGGAATCTGGAATGGTATAACACTGTTGCCGAAAATGTCCAGCATTTTATCATAGGCAGCATTGAAATTGGCATTTTCTTCGTCCATTTTATTAATAAAGAACATCCTGGCTGCACCACGCTCTTTGGCGTAAGCCCATGATTTTTCTGTTCCTACAGAAACTCCGCTTTTTGCAGAAACAACTATTACCGCACCTTCTGCAACACGAATGCCCTGCATTACTTCTCCTACAAAGTCAAAATAACCGGGAGTATCAATTACATTGATTTTATGGTCCAGCCATTCACAAGGTGCCATAGAGGTACTAATAGATATTTTTCTTTTAATTTCCTCGGGATCATAGTCAGACGTTGTAGTCCCGTCAGCTACTTTCCCAAATCTGTCCAGTACGCCAGTATTGAACATCATAGCCTCTGCTAGAGTAGTTTTTCCTCCCCCTCCATGTGCCAAGAGGCATATGTTCCGTAGTTTTTGCACGGAATAGTCCTTCATAATCATTCCCCCTTATTTTTTCAATTATTTCACACCTGTATAATAAACCGACTTCCCTTACAGAAATCGTTATTCGGGTCATACATTCCAGCTTTATAGCCTGTTCTCATTTGTATAAAACCTCAATACAATAAGTAAAGTGAAACAGAATAAAAGGGTAAAAATATCTAGTGCATATTTAATATTAAGTTTTTAAGAATAACAAATATAAATTATATCTATTATTCTTAATTCTATATCAGTACAAAATTACCTTTTTTATATAGTAAATTTTTTAAAATCTTGTAGCTTATAGCTGTTTATAATTTTTATATGATGCTATATAATATAGTGTAATATATCAATCAAACTAAATGATTGGATATATTAACAGGGCTTAGAGTCCTTGTGTAATATGGTAGAACGGTGTTTTTCGGATTTAAAAATGTAAAACGGTAGAAAGGTGTTGAATTTTAATGATTATTGTAATGAATCCAAAATCAAATCAAATGCAGATTGATGATGTCATCAATGTCCTAAAAAATTCAGGATTGGGAGTACATGTATCACAGGGTACCGAAAGAACTATTATCGGTATAATCGGTGATAAAGCAGTTCTTCGTGACATTCCTCTTGAAATTATGCCAGGGGTTGAAAAACTTGTTCCAATCGTAGAATCCTTCAAATTGGCAGGAAAAACATTTCAGCCTGAACCCAGTGTTGTGGATGTAAATGGAGTAAAAATAGGCGGTAAGGAACTTGTTCTCATGGCTGGTCCATGTGCTGTAGAAAATCGGGAACAGATACTAGAAGCTGCCAAAGCAGTAAAAAAATCAGGTGCTCAGTTTTTAAGAGGAGGAGCTTTCAAGCCAAGAACTTCCCCGTATGCTTTTCAGGGTCTTGAAGAACAAGGACTTAAGCTGCTCAAAGAAGCAAAGGATGCAACAGGTTTGCAGATAATCACAGAAGTAACTAGTGAGAAAGCAGTAGAACTGTCAATGCCATATGTAGATATGTTTCAGGTAGGGGCACGTAATGTACAAAACTTCCAACTTTTGAGAGAAATAGGAAAATCCATGAAACCAGTACTTCTAAAGAGGGGTTCTGCAACCACTATTGACGAGTGGCTCAACGCTGCTGAGTATGTAATGAGTGAAGGCAATTACAATGTTGTATTATGCGAAAGAGGTATCAGAACCTTTGAAACAGCTACTAGAAATACGCTGGATTTAAGTGCCGTTCCCGTAGTTAAAAATATGAGTCATCTGCCAATAATCGTTGACCCCAGTCACGCTGCTGGGAAGTCTAAATATGTAATTCCGCTATCCAGAGCCGCCATAGCAGCGGGTGCCGACGGCCTTATAGTTGAAGTACACCCGAACCCAATATGCGCTTTATCTGATGCAGCACAGCAGTTAAAGCCATCGGAGTTTGATTCACTTTGTAAAGACATAAGTAAGCTTGCACCAATCTTAGAGAGAGAGTTCAACTATGGATGTTAAAAGTATATCGATTATCGGCCTGGGTCTTATTGGCGGTTCATTAGCCAAGGCCTTCAGGCATGAGTTTAGAGACATAAAAATATATGCAGTTGATAATTGTACCGAGTCTCTTATATTTGCTGAAAAAGAAGGGGTTTTAAACAAGGGCTTTAATAATTGCTGTGATGAGATATGGAATTCCGATATCATTTTCATTTGTACTCCAGTCAGCAAAACCATTAAATATGTAAATGAATTATCACATAAAATAAAAAAAGGTAGTATATTGACAGATGTAGCCAGTACCAAAGGAGAATTGCACAATTACATTGATGGCCTTGCAAACCCTCCCCTATTTGTAGGAGGACACCCTATGGCCGGAACAGAAAAATCAGGCTATACAAATTCACTAGCTCATATGTTTGAAAATGCTTATTATGTTTTGACCCCCACAAAGGGCTCTAATGACGATGCAATAAATACTTTACAAGAATTGTTAAGGAAAATAGGCGCCATACCTATTGTGGTTTCCTCCCCTGAACACGATACAGTCACAGGATGCATAAGCCATGTCCCTCATATCATAGCTTCCGCACTGGTGTCCCTTGCAAAAAATAACGAAAACAGTCAAGGCCTTATAAAGCTCCTTGCAGCAGGAGGATTCAAGGATATTACCAGAATTGCATCTTCAAATCCTTCTATGTGGGAAGACGTTGTTATAAGTAACGGGCCTGTAGTTGTAAAGCTTTTAGAGGATTTTAAACTTATAGTTGACGGTATGATAGACAATATCAAATTGGGCAAAAATAAAGAAATATATAGCTTTTTTGATAATGCGAAAGCCTTTAGAGACGGTTTTTCCAATACTGCTACCGGTCTGCTTCCAAAGCAATTTGAGCTTATCGTAGATGTTACCGATGAGCCCGGAATTATAGGAAAAATAGCAACTCTACTGGGCAATAACGGAATAAACATTAAAAATATAAATGTATCCAACAGCCGAGAGTATGAACAGGGATGCCTTAAAATTACCCTATCTGATCAGGAAAACACAGATAAAGCCTTTGAAATTCTAGAAGCTTCTTCATACATGGTATTCAGAAAAGACTAGCTTATTTTCGACACACAAAAGCCGACATATAATCAAATGTCGGCTTATTATTATTCTCTTTCAAACTTGTCATTTAATTTATATCCAAGAACCATAAGGCTGTCACTCAGATGTACGTTTTCCACTATTACATCATATGGAATTTTTAAATCCATAGGTGAGAAATTCCATAATCCCTTTACTCCCAATCTGGCAACTCTGTCAGCAACAGTAGCTGTCTCTTTGTATGGAACACAAAGCATGGCAATATCAACGGGGTTATGTAGTATAAACTCCTCAAGCAAATCAAGACTCATAACCTCAAGATTTTTGAGTTTTTTACCTATTACTTCAGGATTGACATCAAAAATTCCAATTACTTTGAATCCTCTTTTCATAAAATTCTCATAATTGGATAATGCCTGTCCCATATTTCCTGCACCAATTATAATACAATAAAAGGTTTTGTTAATACCTAGTATATTACCTATTTCATTATATAAAGACTCTACATTGTATCCATATCCCTGCTGTCCAAAACCGCCAAAACAATTTAAGTCTTGTCTTATCTGAGAAGCAGTTATTCCCATACGGCTACTTAGCTCTTTAGAAGACACTCTCTTAATACCAAGTTCAAGTAAGTAATTCAAGTATCTATGATAACGGGGAAGTCTTTTTATTACAGCCATGGAAATTTTCTTTGAAGCCATTAAAATCTTCACCTCATAATTATTAGTGTTGGTATTATATCATCTTCGTTATTTTATTGTCAATATCAGTCTGCCTCTATAACAACATTTCCTCTTATTTATATTAACATGTTAATGGGGTTTTATACTTATTTATATACTTGTTTAATGTATAAAATAGGTTAGTGTACCACTGCTAATTGTGATAAAATAGTACTTGTGTCATTTACAAAAGATTTTAAAGGAGAAATTTTAATGAAAGTTTTGCACTTAATCGGTGGAGGGGATGTTGGAGGAGCTAAAGTGCACGTTCTGTCACTTGTAAAGGAACTTACTTCTAATATAGATGTTACTCTTCTTAGCCTCAGACCGGGAGCCTTTGCAGATGAAGCCCGTGAAATGGGGATAAATGTAAAAGTAATAAAGTCCTCAAATATTATTGCAGATATACGCAACGCAATACAATTTGTTAAAAATAACAACTTTGATATTATTCATTCGCATGGTGCCAAGGCAAATATTTTTGCCTATGCTATAAAAAAAGCTTGTCATATACCAGTAATTACAACAATGCACAGCGACTATAAACTTGATTACCTCCAAAGTCTGCCTAAAAGACTTTCTATAGGGTTATTTAATTCATTGGTACTTCGCAGTCTGGATTATTATATTGTGGTTACTTCTGCTTTTAGAAAAATGCTTGTAGACAGAGGATTTGACACAAATTCAATATATACAATTCTTAACGGAATAGATTTTGATAAAAAACTCAATGACTATTCAAGGGAAGAATTTGCCTCAAAATACAAAATACAATTAAATGAAAAGGATATACTTGTAGGAATAGCAGCAAGATTGACTCCCGTTAAAGGTATTAATACCCTGTTAGATGCAGCAAAACTGGTTGTTGAGAAAAATCCCAATGTAAAATTTCTTATAGGCGGAGACGGAGAAGATTATAAGTCCCTTACCACTAGATGTCATCAACTAGGGTTGGATAATAATGTATTCTTTCTCGGTTGGCTTAATGACCCTTACGAGTTAATGAGCATCATTGACATTAGCGTATTAACCTCTATAAGCGAGGGTTTTCCATATTCCATTTTAGAAGGTGCCCGCTTTTCAAAGGCTACTGTCAGCAGCAGAGTAGGAGGAATACCTGACCTTATAGATTCCTCGGTAAATGGTTACCTTTTTGAACCCCTTGACTATAATACTCTTGCCGATTACCTTCTGGAGCTGTCATTGGACCATGAAAAGCGAATAGAATTCGGTAAAAGAATTTATGAAAAAGCCTATAAGAACTTCTCTCTGGATGCCATGTGCAAAACTCAGTTGGAGATATATACAAAGATACAAAATGATGTTTTAAATAAATCTAAGGGCAAAAAATATGATGTAATAGTATCCGGTTACTATGGTTTTGGTAATATCGGGGATGATGCAATGCTCAGATCCATTGTTGACAATCTCAAGGAGCAAAAACCTGACATATCTATCCTTGCACTTTCCAGAAATCCCCTGGAAACTACTCGCAACTATGGAGTAAGTGCCATAAACAGGAAGAATATGTTCAAGGTTTATTCATCAATGAAAAAGTCCAAGCTTTTTGTATACGGCGGAGGCAATATTATCCAGGATAGTACAAGCTCACGTTCCCTATTGTTTTATCTGGGAACCGCATGGCTTGCCAAAAAGCTAAAACTGAAAATAATGTTTTATGCAAATGGGATTGGCCCAATAAATAAATCAAGTAATACAGAGCGTTCTCGTAGAATATTGAATATGGCCGATGTAATTACCGTCAGAGAAAAATTCTCCCTAAACGAACTTAAAAAAATGGGCATTATAGGACCCAAAATTATGTTGACTGCCGATGCTGCCTTTGCTGTCAATATTAATTCGGATGAGCTAAATGACAGCCGCAATTTTTCTGGGTTGTCCCCTGATAAAAAATATGCAGGTTTTTCGGTACGAAGATGTCCCGGTTTTGAAGAACAGCAGCATGTGAAATATGAGCAAGCTATTGCAGAAGCCGCAGATTATGTTTTTATCAAATACGGACTAGAACCTGTATTTATACCAATGGAATACAATGTTGATATATTTACTATTAAAAACATTATTTCAAAAATGAAAACTAAAAACTATATTATAAGCAATAATCACACTGTTATAGAAACCTTTTCGGTTATAAATAAAATGGACATCATAGTGTCCATGAGGCTTCATGCTTTAATTTTTGCGGCTTATTTGAAAGTTCCTTTTATTGGAATCAGTTATCAGCCAAAGGTTGACGGTTTTTTGGAATATATTAATCAACCGACTGCCGGAAATGTTAAAGAAATCAATTTTGAACGTTTACGCTCTAAAATTGATAATGTTTTGCAAAATCGTGAACCCATTAAGGCAGTTTTGGAAAGTTCCGTAGAAGAGCTTATATGTAAAGCCCGTGAAAACTCTCTCTATGCAATTGAATTAATTTCCGATTAAAATGATAATTTAAAACATAAAACACGCAGTTGAAATTGACTGCGTGTTTTTTAATGTTTTTTTATGCCTCCAACTGCTCTGTAACCTCAGACCATACCTCATACAATTCCTCAAGCTTATGTTGTACCTGCTGCTGTTCCTCATTCAATTCCAGAAGTTTCTCATGGTCGGTAGCAAACCTGACCATCTCCTCCTCCAGTTCCTTCAGACGGGTTTCTGCTTTCTCTATAGCCTTTTCAGTGTCGGAGAGCTGTTTTTCAAGTTTTCGTATCCTGCTGCGTTCTTCCTTTGTAGCAATGTGGCTCTGTTTCGCCTCTGAAATTACAGGTTGCTCTTTTTGTGCTGAAACAACATTCTTTTTGCAATGTTCGGTAAAATAAGTATAGTTACCAAAACAGTCTACAACAGGAGTTGTTCCAATATCAACTATTCTGGTAGCCAGTTTGTCTATAAAGTATCGGTCATGGGAAACAACCAAAAGTGTTCCCTCATAGCTACTTAGAGCATCCTCAAGAATTTCTCTTGAATTTATATCCAAGTGGTTTGTAGGCTCATCCAGGATTATAAAATTGGAATCCGAAAAAATCAACTTGAGCATTGCAACCCTACTCTTTTCACCACCGCTTAGAACAGATATTTTTTTAAATACGTCTTCCCCTGTAAACAGGAATGCTCCCAGTGCAGTTCTGACCTCTGATTGTATAAGCTTCTGGTCAACACTCCATACCTCATCGAGAACAGTATTGTTTTCGTTCAAATCAGCCATTTCCTGATCATAATAGCCAAGGTTAACCTTCGCTCCATAGCTGTATGTGCCAGAGGATGCCTCTAACCTTCCTGCCAATATCTTTAAAAGTGTTGATTTTCCACATCCGTTAGGTCCCAGCAAAAATACCCTTTCACCTTTTTTTACTTTAAAGCTTATATTTTTAAAGAGCTCCTTATTGTCAAATGACTTTGAAATATTTTCTACATCCAGAACATCATTTCCACTTGCAATTGTTTTCCTGAATTTTATCTTTATCGTAGCCGGTAAATCGCTTGGCTTTTCAACTTTTTCCATCCTGTCCAGTGCCTTCTGACGGCTTTCTGCAGCAATAATATTTCTTTCCCTGTTCCACCTTCTCTGCTGCTCTATATAGGCTTCTTGTCGGGCTATTTCCTTTTGCTGCTGTATATAGTGCTTTTCTTGAATTTCACGGTTTACTGCCTTTTGCTTAACGTAGTTTGAATAATTACAATTGTAAACTGTGCTTGTATGGTTTTCTATCTCAATGGTTCGACTGGTTACAGAATCCAAGAAATAACGGTCATGGGATATTATAAGAAGGCACTTTTTATAACTTTTGAGGTAATCCTCCAGCCACTCTACCGCTGCTATATCCAGATGGTTTGTAGGCTCATCCAACATAAGTATGTCTGGTTCCTCCAAAAGCACCTTTGCCAAAGCAAGCCTTGTTTTCTGCCCTCCGCTTAATATGCTTATTTTACATTCAAATTCGTGTTCTTCAAAGCCTAGTCCTCGCAGCACACCCCTTATACGGCTGTTATACTCAAAGCCTCCCAAATATGAAAACCTTTCAGTAAGACGGCTGTATTCCTTCATAAGGGATTCCAGCTTTCCCTGCTCAGTTGTAGAACTTATTTCCTTCTCCAATCTTGCAATTGACTTTTCCATTTCAACTAAATCTCTGAAAACATCACGAAGTTCATCCCATAGCGTGTTTTCAGAATTTAATGCAGAGTTTTGCTTTAAATAGCCAACATTAATGTCTTTTGAAATAAATATTTCGCCGTTTTCCTGCTGAAGTTCACCAATTATAAGCTTAAACAACGTAGACTTTCCAGCACCGTTAACACCAACCAGTCCTACCTTGTCATTTTCCTTAAGACTAAAGGAAACATTATTTAAAATGGTCTCTACACCATATGAAAAATCAACATTATTACAATTTAGTACTATCACTGTAGTTCTCCATTTTGTAAATATTTTGACTTACTGAGTTTTTATCTATTATAACAAACTATTCCCCTATAAGCATAGTCCTTTTAGTATTATCCTTTACAGCAAAAAAGCCGGGGGTATGTTATTAACAACACAATCCCGGCATATATCGGGGTAAATATTTAGAATTTATAAAGAAGCGCACCCATTGTATATCCGGAACCCACGGAACAGAGTATGGCATATGAGCCTTCTACTATTTTGTTGGTCTTTTTTGCTTCGTTAAGTGCCAATATTGGACTTGTCGGCCCCGTATAGCCATATTTATTTCCTACATATATTATTCTCTCTTCCATTACATTAAGTTTTTCTATAGTAGCCAAAATATCGGCCTTGGAAAATTGAGAGAATAAATAAAGTGATACGTCTTCCGGTGTGAGACTATTCTTATCTAACAGATTATATATTAGTTTACACCAATTATCCGACAAAAAACTAAAATCAAATTGATTCCATTCCATCATTTTCATTTTTGCATCCACAGAATTGTCAGTAATTCTCGAAAAACCGCAAGCCGGATTTTTTATAGTCCAGTTATAGCTGCAATCGGTATAAAACCCTGAATCAATTACACCACTTCTTTTCTTCTCCGGTATTTTTTGAAGTATCACTGCAGCTGCTGCATCGGCTGTTGTAGGATATACGACTATATCGTCTTCCCTTGCAAATGGGGTTATCATACAGCTGGAAACCAATAACACATTATTTATATCTTTGTTCTTAATATATGAGTCTATTATATCTAATGCTGAAATCATACTTATACAGTTTGAATTCATATCAAATACAATATTTGCACGTGAGTTAAGTTTACTACTTATCATCAGCGCATTTGACGGAGATACATATTCCGGAAAATCAGATGCAAATACTATCATATCAATATCATCAACATCAATATTTGCATCAGCAATAGCTTTTTTTGACGCTTCCAACGCCATTGTTAAAGAATTCTCATTTCCAAATTTTTTAACTTTAAACCTTCTTTCTCTACCTAAATGTTTTAATAAGGGTCTTGGATCCTTATTCATTTTTTTAAAGTGTTCGACAAAATATTTATTGTCGATTTCATTTTTGGGGTGATAAATACCCACTCCCATAATCTTAAGATTGCAAAACATCATAATTCCTCCTATTTTTGGATTTTTTTATTTTTTTTTGGATTTTGTGTCATTTATTTACTATTTTATATAATAATAGACATTTTTCCAAAAATCAATATGTTTTAACAAATTTTACAGAAAATGTAACGATTATGTTGAACAATGTTAACTTAAAGGATATAATATTAACTATAAAATTTTTATAGCCTTACCGCACTAAATCTTTATGCTCTTTGTTTTTCAACTTTGTAAACATTGGTTTGGGGGTAGATTAATGAACATGCTTAGTCGTTTGGTAGAAGAACAGTTGCACCAGAAAAATAAGATTGTGCTGCTGTGTTTGCTCGCTTCAATTTCATTAAGAGTGGTAGTGGATTATATTTTTAACACGCCTCTTGATGATATCTTGATTTTAGCAATTGTGGGATATGCCTTATGCGCTATCGGAGCTGTATTCTCATTTAAGAAGTTATTCCCGAAAGCAATTATGTATTACTTTACAATTACTATGGGAGTAATCAGTTTCATCATGATAAGCAATAATCCTAGTCTTACTACATACCTTACAGTTTTTCTAGCCATTGTCATTGTCAGTATTTACAGCGATATCAGACCTGTTCTGGTTTGCTCTGTAATAGGTTGTTTTCTTACTACTTATTCATTTTATAACTATAAGTCAGAAATTTTTCCAAATAACACATTTATTGATATGATCTTTTTTATTTTATATATATTTGTGTCAGCTTTTGTTCTATTTTTCCTTAGTTATCTTACAAAAAAATTATATATTCAACTTGAGAATACTGCCGTAAATGCTATTTCTTCTAAAGAGAAGGCCGAAGGATTGTATAACGAGATAAAAGCAACTAGTAAAAGCCTAGCCAAGATAAGTGCAGACATAAAGGACAGTATAATTTCCGCACAGGAAATATCTGACGGCATAGGCCAGGCTATCACCATTGTAGCAGAAGAAGCTCAAATGGAAGTAACAAGTATTCATAAAATTAAAGAATTATTTGAAAATGGTAAAAGCAAAATGGTTGTCTCTATGGAAGCATCCAATGACATGGATTCTGCAGTGAAAAGTGCTGTATCAAATATTGAGAGCGGCAGTGATTATGTAGATAATTTATCAAAAGAAATGAAAGAAGCTTTAAGTACTATGACTTTGGTGGAAAAGCTTGCTACAGACTTAATTGGAAAAAATAAAATAATAAATAATATATTAACTTCTGTTAATAATATATCAAAGCAAACAAACCTGCTTTCCCTTAATGCCTCTATAGAAGCGGCCAGAGCCGGTGATGCAGGAAAAGGTTTTTCAATTGTAGCTCAGGATGTTAGGAAACTGGCTGAAGAATCAAATATCCTCACACAGAGAATAGAAAGTATATTAAAGGAAATGGAAGAAAATGCACTTAATGTTTCAAAAGAAATTAGTAAAGAAAAGAATTATATAAGTAATAGTAACTCTTATACTGAGGCAACAAAAGACATCTTTAATAAAATTAAAGATGAAATCCACTGCATAGAGGAAAAAACCAGTCATATTAAAGCAACTTCATTAAACTTGTACAATTCATTTGAATCAACTGATGATGAGGTTAATGCAATAAGTGATAATACCGAAAAAAATGCTGCTACAGCAGAAGAAGTTACAGCATGTATCAGTGAACAGAATAGTCGTATGAATATTATTGAGGAAAACTATATAAAGCTCAATGCATTAATAGATGAACTTAATAATTTTAACGGTTAAGAAATCAGCAAATTAAACTAAATGCCGGATTTATGATAAAACATAAAGTCCGGCATTTTATTATGTAATTAATTTTTCTCTCTTACCTGAAGTTTTGCAATAGTCTTTAAAATGCCTTTAAACGGTATTCTTCTTTTGGGATTAATAGGATATCCCTTGTGTGCTGTAGGTGGTTTTCTTACATTAAAAAATTTATTTCCCAAAGCCACTATTTATTACTTTACCTGTACAATGGGAATTATCAGTTCTATTATGATAACCAGTAATCCCAGTCTTACAACTTATCTCACCGTTTTCTTGACTATAGTTATTGTCAGCATTTACAGTGATATCAGACCCGTCTTACTTTGTTCCATGGAAGAAATAGGAAAAGATTTAATATTGTAGCTGAAGAAGCTGAAAAGGAAGTAGAAAGTATCCATAAAATAAAAGATTTGTTCCAGTCGGGTAAAAGCAAAATGGAGTTAACAATATCTCTACTCAAACCAACCCTGAATGCCTCCATAGAAGCCGCAAGAGCAGGCGAAGCTGGTAAAGGATTTTTGGATTATTGTATTCCAGTTACGCCATATATATCAATAGAAATAACAGTGTAAGCATCATTCTTTATGCTCTATACATAATTTTCTGTTTACTAAATATATATACGATTTTATGTAAATTGCAAAAAGGAAAAAGTCTCATTCTAGATTAATTTAAGAGTATAAATTATATCAACGGAAGCTCTGTTAAAGATATTTGCAGATGTTTGTCGGCGAATGATGGATATTTTACCGGAAAACCTATCGGATGTAGGTTTTAGCGGCACATTGAATCATGGACGATGAATGTGAGCGACGGTAAAATACCTTATAATGAGCCGTTAAAAACTCTTGCAAATATCTTGGGAGCAATCGTTGATATAATTTTTATAATATATTTTAATCAGAGCTTTCGGCACTGCTCTGGTTTTTCTGGATATCGTCAGCACTTTTCTTGTAATAGCTGTCTATTCCCTGCTTTATTGCAGCCGCCAATTTGCTCTGATAATCCTCTGTAGCAAGTTTTTTTTCCTCATCTGCATTTGAAAGGAAGCCACATTCAACAACAACAGTAGTTGTTTTAAGGTTCTTTAGAATTATTATAGGGTCCTTTTTAACAAGAGCGACTCTGTCATTGGTATTATCTACATTAAGCCTAATTGCATTTTGAATTTCATCTGCCAGCTTTTTGCTTGATTCAGATTTTGGAGGGAAGAAAACCTGGGCTCCATGGTACTGTGTCTGAGGAAATTTATTAAGATGAACACTTACTACCAAATCAGCACCAGAATCATCCATTATTCCTTTTCTTCTTGTTAAATCCTCTTTTCTTTTCTGGATAATATTATTACTCTCGGTAGTATAAACAAGACGGTCTGAGTCTCTTGTCAGTATAACCTTGTAATTGTCCTTTTCCAACATGCTCTTTAAATTCATAACTATACTAAGGTTTACGTCCTTTTCTTTTAGTCCGGAGTAATCGCTTACTGCCCCCGGGTCCTCTCCTCCGTGTCCTGCATCCAGTATAACCGTTCTTACGGCAGGTGCCACACCTTCTCCCGGAGCCTGATTTCCTTCTGCTGTTACAGGTTTTGAGTAGTTAACTGTCAATCCGATGCTTAAAACCGTTATGGACATAAGTAATAGTAAAACAACGAATAATATATTCTTTTTGCTTATTAATACAATCATGGGTATCCTTCCTTCAATCATTTTTAAGTATCTTATTATTATGGATATTCAGCTTAGTCCCACTTATGCATAAAAGCAAAACAAATTGCCCTAACAACAATAAGGGGTAGTTGCAAAACAGAAAGTTTTTTTCTCTAACACTTATACTCTCATACAAGCTAGAAAATATAAAAACTATATTTGCGACAACCCCTTATATAATGCCTATATTAAATTATTTATTAAGGTAAATTAAATCATCTATTTCTCCGCCCAATTTCTTAATTATAGCTCTCATATGATTAAAAGTAGCAGAATCTATTTTATCAATATTTTTAAGGACATAACCCCTTAATAGCGGAATCGCCCTTCCATCCCCATAATCACCAAGTATCTCCACTATTAGATTGAGATTTGAGATTGTACGGAAGGCATTTTTCATGAAATAGAAAACCTCGTCAGATTTATACTTATTATCATTACAAATTTCCGCAACACATACCAGAAAATGTTCCTTTGCTGTCTGATCGTCTGTAGTGTCAAATGCATTTATCACATTATCCAGAATACTTACACCATATGCAACTATTGCAGCACAAATTGCCTCTGAAATCATTTCAACCTGTTTGTTTTCAATTAGTAATGTAATAAGCTTCTGCTTATACTCTTCTTCTTGGAGGCACCCAATTGCATATACTGCTTGAGAAACAGCAGGATAAATATCATCCTTATTCTTATCCTTAGATGAGAGCGAACTATTTACATAGTCAAACAACTTTTCAGAAGCAGCTTTCCCACCATAGCATTTAAACTTTTCAATCAGAATATCAGGAACTCCAACATCTGAATCATTTGCAATAATCAAGAATAATTCAAGTAATTCATTTAAAGAAGACAGTGAATTTATAAATTCTCCCGGTGTCATTCCATCCATTTCCTGCAAACCAGTTGCAAGCCATTTTCTTTCTATATCTGTAATCAACAATTCTTCATCTATTTTTATCTCACTGTTTTCAACAGCAGCTTTCTCATCAAGGTATTGATTAAACCCCTCTTCTATTGCCTTATTATAGCTATTTGTAATAATCCAATTTTTATCCATTTAAAAAAACCTTCTATTCTTTTTTGGTTTAGGCTTTCTTGGTTGTAACCCCAAAAGCTTTCTTATATATTCAGTAATATCAAACTTCTTAAAACCGGCATAGTACCCTAAAAAGGAAATCAATATAACCGTGAACCATGCTATAATATATCCTACAACTGAATAATGCATTGATTTTGAAATAAATAGCATCGGTGCTGCAAGTCCTTTAATAAGGTTAGCCTTTAGTACCATGAAATTAATTCCTTCTATTGATAAATCAAGAAAAGATATTATTATCTGAATAATTACAAAAGGTACTACAGCAAGAATTCCGTATATTGCTCCGTCATAATATTTTACTGAACCGTACCGACGCTTGTCCACTCCTGTTAAATAATGAAGTTCTGCGTAAATAAATGCTATCATTATTATAAATACAAAAACCGAAAACAAGCTCAGTCTTTTATAAAACCCCAGAAAAAATATGTAAAAAATAACCATAGAAATCAAATAAGATTTTATAACTGCCCAACTTCCGGATAAATACTTTTTCATAATTCTCCTTTCAAAACCACATTAAGTCAGCTTTAATATTATATCATTATGACAAAACAAAGTAACTATTTCAAGTTAAAAATCGCATTCAATCAAGCCTTTTTTTATTGTTTGAAGCTTAGTATAGTTTGTCAATTTATTACCTTTCAGATACAGTATATTTAAATTTTTAAGCTTTGAAATAGGTGAATAATCAGTTATGATATTTTCCCTTATATAAAGCTCTGTAAGATTAGTCAAGCATGCTAAAGCACTTATGTTGGAAACCTTATTCCCATTTATTGAAAGTATCTCCAGCTTTGTCAGCCCTTTAATGGGTGAAATATCTTTTATAGTGTTTCTATACAAATACAGTACTCTAAGGTTTTTTAGCGAAGCCAAGGAAGAAATATTTGAAAGCTTAGTATTGCTTAAATCCAGATACTCCAGATTTGTAAGCATCTTTAAATCATTTAAGGTTTTATAGCCTGCCGGAATTTTTAGTCTGTACACTTTGGCCAAGTCAGACTTGTATAAAGTCCCGGAAGGTTTGGATATTTTTCCTCTTACAGCTTTTTCAACAACTTTGTCGGTAAAGGTTACTTTTGTCTGTGATACCTGAGATGTCGCTGGAAGTGACTTAATAATTGTATCCCAAACATCAAGGCCAAAATTTTTTGCAGCTTTATCAGTATAGTCAGGAATATTTGAAAGGCTCCACAGTGATATACCTCCTATATCGTACTGTTTTGAAATATCTATCTTGGCCTTTACGCTTTTGCTGTTTTCGTAAAGACATATATTCTGTGTATTATTGCTTGTATTGAAGTATTGCATAACAGGACTTTCAAGTTCATTATTATAGCTATATGTAATTGATTTACCATTACCGTCTTTATTTATAACCCTGTCATACAGCATCTTATAGGTGGGCGGAGGAAGAACTTCCAAACTCATAGCCTTTTTCCCCACCTTATTCCAGGTAGAGCCTTTTGGAATCTGAAATCTCCACTGTGCAGCATCAAAGCTTATTTGAAGCATTATTTTATTTAAATTATTCTTACTGACGTATTTCTTTACATCCTCCATCACACGCTGAATTTCTCTTATAGGGGCAAGACTGTCTATGGGATTCAGACTATCATAGCCGGTATACTGCATCACCTGTTCTTTTGTGAGCTTTGTCAAAGGCTCGTAGTCATGAGCCATTATTATCATTCTATCAGCTATTTGAGAAATTGTAGAATAGTCGTAGCCGGAATAATAACGCAACGTATTAACAGCAACATACATTTTTTTGTTTATTTCTGTGAGTTTAGGTTTAAGCTCTTTAAGGAATTGATTAAAGAAGCCGCTCATTTTCTGCCCGTTAAGCCCTTCTATGTCAATAACAACTCCGTCAAAATAAATATTGCTCCCCTTTGATACATCACTTTTCATTAAATCTATTATTGATTGAATAGCTTTATCCCTTTGCTTATTGTCAGAAAGAATTTTTTCAACGTTTGCACTATCTGAGAAAATCCCCAATTGAATAGACTTCTTCTTGCTTTTCGCGTATTTTAGAACCTCAATATAATCATTTGGATAATAAAAATCTTTATTACCATTTTTACCAAAAGTAGTATTAATACCATCTGTCAAATCAGCGTAAAATCGGCCCCATAAAAAGCTTACTGAATCAAGGGAGTCTATGTATTTTTTTAAATCATTTGAAAAAGTCGCATTTGCAGGATAAAAAGCATGTAGCTCCAACTTTTTTACAGACACAGCCTGTGCCTCAGGTGTTATAGGCGAAATATAAGCAAAAGCCATCGCCAGTATAAGTGTCACACAAATAAGTATTCTATATATTTTCATTTTCCAGTTACCACCTCTTTAACTATATAATGATTCTATCACATCAGGCTTCGTCCATATGTTAAAAATTAGTTACAGTTCAAAGAACAAATACATATATGTCATCATACAATACACTATGCAATCAAAAGCCGTTAATAAAAGGAGTGCTTGCAATGAATATAGGTGATAAGGCAAAAGAACTATCAAAGGCAGTAATGGGTACAAAAGAATACATAGAACTTAAACAGGCTAAATCAGTTATTGATAAAAACAAAGAATTACGCTCAAAAATTGAGGATTTCAAGAAAAAAAAGGAGGCCTTATACAAAGGAAAGCTTTCTACAAGCGAAGCCCAAAAAAGGGCAGCAGAGTTGAACAAAATCTTTGAAAATCTGAATAGTATACCTGAGGTTAACAGGTTTGTTAATGCAGAGAAGTCCTTCAATGATATGCTTCAAAAAGTTTACAGACAAGTCAATGACGCTCTTGAAGCATCCTTAAAATAGTTATTTTATTATTAATTCGCTAAAAAGCCGGATTGCATTTTCCGGCCTTTTTAGCGTTTAAATTTAAACTGCATTATGAACAAAGGAAACTATTGATGCTACAGGTATATCAGTTACCGAGCCTACTGTATAAACAGGTAAGGAATCCCAACCTCCTGCAGCTGCAGCTCCGTTTATACTTGCCGGCAAAACCGGTCCCATGCCATATCCCCCGGATGAACCACATCCGATGCCCATATCAGCACTACTGCCGTGTCCGTATTCCGAATTAAATCCGGTACATGCATTACCCAGTGAACATCCTGGTGATGGCCCTATTCTAGTTATCAATCTAACAAAAACATTGTTTACTGTTAATAAAACTCCGGTAAAGCCTGAGCCAGACTCTCCTCCGCTGCTTGTGAAAATAGTTACAGTCTGGCCTATATAATTTGCAAGCAGTGCGTCCCATTTACCTACTGATGCTCCTGTAAATCCGCATCCTTCTCCCATTTGAATAACTCCTTTCAAAATACATTTATCGAGCAATAACTCTAGTTCATATTATGTTGACGATATACATATTGTTACTTTTATATAATTCAAGCCTTAAAAGACAAAAATAGAGACTGGTAAATAACCAGTCTCATAAAGCATTGCTATCTTTTCATACTATTACATACTTTAAACTGCATTATGGACAAAGGATACTATTGATTTTATAGGTATATCTGTTACTGAACCCACCGTATATACCGGAATCGAATCCCAGCCTCCTGCAGTTACAGCGCCGCTTACGCCCCCTGGAACTATAGCACCCGACATTCCTGTACCTTTTCCGCCGAAACCGGAACCGCAGCCAGCTCCGTATCCTTCACCCGCTGAAAATTTTGAACAGGAATTTCCTAGAGCACATCCCGGAGGTGGACCTATTCTGGTAAGTAATCTTACAAATACAGAATTAACAGTCATTAGCACACCTGTAAAACCTGAGCCAGACTCTCCTCCACTGCTTGTAAAAACAGTTACAGTCTGACCTATATATTTTGCGAGCAGTGCTTCCCAGTTCACAGCCTGTGAACAAGATGGTGCTTTTGCTACTCCACGTTCAAATTCAAATTCTTCTGACATTCCACGTCCTCCTTAATACTTAAATCTACTTCATCTTATGTGAACTTAAGAAGAAATGTGACTGATTGTAAATAAAAACAACAACCTGACTGTATTCCGTCAGATTGTTGCTTTTATTTATATTAGATTCAATAATAGTTATTGTCACTGCAGTCATTACCTCTTCCATAACCGGAGTTCCTATGATATTCCAAAGAAGCATCATAGTTATTTCCATAGTACTGCTTTAGTACTGCTTTTCATTCCAACCATATAATCCGTATACACCGTAAACCATGTTTCCGTAGAATCCAAAGGGATATACGTAATTACACCAACTGTAAAGTAAATACAGATATGGCTGTATGAACCCTCCATAAAAAGGTAAATATCTTGTATCTGCAGTACTCACCCCCCAGGCTAAAATTGCTTTTTATTAAACTGCATTGTGTACAAAAGAAACAATTGCTGTAATAGGTATATCTACTACAGAACCAACAGTATAAACAGGCATATTATCCCATCCACCTGCATTAACAGCTCCGACCTGTCCTGCCGGGCCACCTGCTACATAACCTGAACCACATCCTGCTCCGTATCCTCCACCATAAGCACCTTGTGAAAATCCACTGCAGGAATTACCAAGAGAACATCCTGGAGGTGGACCAATTCTGGATATTAATCTTACAAAAACAGAATTTACTGTTAGAATTACTCCAGTGAAGCCAGAACCTGACTGACCACCGCTACTTGTAAAAATTGTTACTGTCTCTCCAACATAGTTTGCAAGCAAAGCGCCCCAATTTGCACATCCACAATCTGACATAGTACGCTATCTCCTTTCATTTATTTTATACTATACTTTATGTCTACTAATCAGTTTGTGTTACTTTTGATATAACTTTTAATCCTATGTATCCTTGGTTATTTCTACCCTGACTTTTTCATAAGGTTCTTCGTTCCTGCCTTTTGATTGTGAAAAAACATGGATATCCAGACATGCGTTTTGCATATTTTCATATCCGGTACCATCATTTGATATCACATCATAGTTAGTTATGTTATGGAGATTAAAAGGTATTATATTGCCGGAATCATCCATATAGTTGATTTCCAGTTTTTCAATCTTGGAATCCACAGGACTGGTCCAATATGGCTTAAAACCAACTCCTATAATTCTTCCGCTAATACCATGAGAAGGTATATTCAGTCTGCACCCTTGCCTGGCAAGATTCAAGAGAGCAAACTTTAGATTTTCGATTCGTTTGTAATTCATCAATGTCACTTCCGTAAACCTACCACCAATAATCAGCTACTATATCTTATGTTCACTTGCCTGTTAAGGTTACATAAATTATTTGCCAGGTTAGAGAATAGAGGGAATCCTCCATATTTTTGAAATGAATAAGTATACTATATCTCTATCTCTTGGTACAGGTTAGAGTTTTCTTTTGCTATTCTTTGCTCAAGAATGTCAAAAATTTTTTTAGATTCACTAACAAACAAATCTATGTCATTAGTTATTTTTGATCTTGTATTAAAACGATCTTTATACGCCATAAATTGGGTACTTATAGTTCCCATTTCATCTATATAAGCCTGTGCTGTTTTTCGTATTTCAGAATTACTGCTTTTAAGAAGCTGAGGATACATGTACTGGTCTTCTGTATTGAGGTGAACTTTAAGTTTACCAGCAAGGTTACTTATCTTTGATGAAATTTCAAGAGCCTCTTTTGCAATATCCTTATGAAGTATATGAAATTTAATATCTGATAAAATTTCCGCTATTTCCTCATGCTGTCTTTTTAAGGTTTCTAAATATATCATATATCGTCCTCCTGCAATTTTTTATATTCTTTATATACCCTATATAATAGCTCTAAAACAGAATACATCACATGACAAAATGACAAATCAAAAAAACCTGAAAAACTTAACTTCTCTATGGGTGTTTTTTATATTTGTATATCAAGTGCTTAACTGATATTATAGGGTGATATATCATCATTCTGGGACCTGAATATCGCATTACTTTAATTATTCTCTCCCTCATATCATTTTTGTAACAATGTATTTTACAATCTCCGCAATTTGATTTTTTATTACCAAATTTGCACCCATCAAGACGTTTAAAGGCATATTCTTTAAGTTCTAGGCACTCAGTGCATAACTGCTTTTTAATATTGTGATTTTTATTGCAATACAAGGTAATCATAGTTGCTACAACCTTTTTTTCATGAGTAATTCTGTCACTACATCTCATTTTTTATTCCCCCCAAGGCTATCAAATATACACATTATTCACGTATAAATGATAAAGAAAAAGTATTGACTTTAATAATCAGTCAATACTTTCTTTATTTGTGTATTATTTTACCTTAGTTTTAATATTTTGAGAACTATTTATCTTATGCTAAAAACATTTTAATATCTTCATCTACAGTTCCTATTCCTGATATTCCAAAATTCTCTACCAATACTTTAGCTACATTTGGTGATAAGAAAGCAGGAAGTGTTGGCCCCAAGTGAATGTTTTTAACTCCAAGATGCAACAAGGATAGCAATACTATTACAGCCTTTTGCTCATACCATGCAATATTATAGGATATTGGAAGCTTATTAACATCATCCAAACCAAATACTTCTTGAAGCTTTAATGCAATTACAACCAATGAGTATGAATCATTACATTGTCCTGCATCAAGCACTCTTGGAATTCCGCCAATATCTCCAAGATTCAATTTATTATATTTATACTTTGCACAACCTGCAGTTAATATAACTGTATCCTTTGGAAGCTTTTCTGCAAATTCAGTATAGTAGTTTCTTGATTTAGCTCTGCCATCGCAGCCAGCCATTACAAAGAATCTCTTTATTGCCCCCGTCTTAACGGCATCAACTACCTTGTCAGCCAGAGCTAATACTTGGTTGTGAGCAAAGCCTCCTATGATTTCTCCCTTTTCTATTTCAGTTGGCGCCTTACACTTTTTTGCCATAGCAATTAATTCTGAAAAGTCCTTATTTCCATTTTCATCTGCAACAATGTGTTTGCAGCCTGGTACTCCAGTTGCACCTGTTGTAAATAATCGATTCTTATATGAATCCTTCGGAGGAACTATACAGTTTGTAGTCATTAAAATTACTCCGTTGAATTTTTCAAATTCTTCGCCCTGCTTCCACCATGCATTACCGTAGTTTCCTGCAAAGTGTGAATATTTCTTAAAAGCCGGATAATATTGTCCTGCCAGCATTTCACTGTGGGTATAAACATCTACTCCTTTTCCTTCTGTTTGCTCTAATAGCATTTGAAGGTCTCTTAAATCATGTCCCGAAATTAATATTCCGGGGTTATTTCTAACTCCAATATCAACTTTAGTAATCTCAGGATTTCCATAAGTTTCTGTGTTCGCTTTATCAAGTAATGCCATTGCGGTAACTCCATATTTTCCTGCTTCTAATGCAAGAGCTACTAAATCATCTGCAGATAACGAATTATCTAATGTTGCAGCTAAAGCTTTCGCCATAAACCCATGAACTTCTATATCATTGTATCCTAAGTTCATAGCATGCTTCATATATGCTGATAAACCTTTCAAGCCATATAATATAAGCTCTCTTAAGCTTCTTATATCTTCATTTTCAGTGGCCAATACTCCCACTTTTTCAGCTTTCGCATCAAATTCACTTACATTATTAGCTGACCATACTGCTGCATCTGGAATATCAATTTCGTTTGATGACGCTCCAAATAATTTCTTAAAGAAATTACTTATACCTTTAGCTTCTCCTACTTGCCCACCAGCTTTTGCAACCTTAGCTTTTAAATCTTCTCTTAAATTTAAAGTTTCCTTAACTCTTTCAATAAGTGCTTCCCTGTCAAAGTTAGCATTTGTAATTGTCGAGAATAAACTTTCAGTAATATATTTGTCTACATTACTATCAACAACACCAACTTTTCTTCCTTCATTGCTTACTACAGCTAAGCCTTTAGTTACAAAAACTAATAAGTCCTGAGCTTTTGCTACATCTGCAGTTTTACCGCAAACACCATTTACAGTACAACCCTTACCACCCGCAGCTTCTTGACATTGATAACAAAACATGTTTGACATAATATCCTCCTTATAAAAAACTTTCATTTATTCGTAAATAATATTAATAATTTAATTTTTACTGCTTGGCATTTCAATGAGTTAATTATATTAGTTTACATAGAGTAATTCGGTATCTGAGGATACAAAAGTCGGGCCTTTTAGAATAAATATATTTTCAACAGAAAGATATGGTGGTAAATGAACTTTTACCTTTTGAAACTAAAACCTTATGGCTCTCCCCGCCTTAGCAGGAAGATTATTATTATAGACAAAAAAGCACCGCCGTTTCCCTTTAGAAACGGCGGTGCCAATAAGTGGTAATGTAAGCATATATTAATAATGTACACAGTGTAAACTACTTATGGGATAATTACCATAAGACACTTTAATGACATAAACCACAAGTTTATTATAACAACAGTTGATTATAAATTATGCCAGGGATAGTCCACCATCTAATACTAATGCTTGACCAGTGATATATGAAGATTCATCACTAGCCAAGAAAAGAACCCCATTTGCAATTTCTTCTGGCTGCGCACCACGTCCCATAGGAACCCCTGGTAATACAGCCTTATCAAAATCGTTACCTGGTTCAACCATTTCTGAATAAGTCAAACCTGGGCACACAGAGTTAAAACGAATACCTTCTTTAGCATAAGTTTTTGCCAATGTACGTGTCATGTGGATAATTGCTGCCTTAGATACGGAATAAGGAATGTTATTTGGCATGGTTATAATACCACCAACGGATGCTGTGTTAATGACAGAACCGCTTTTCTGTTTTAGCATAACTGGAAGTACTAATTGCATAACACTAATCTGGCTTCTCAAATTTGTGTTTATTGTTCTATCAAAGTTTTTCACTAAATCGATACCCAAGAAATCTGCATCTATCAGAATACCTGCATTATTATGAAGAACATCAATTCTACCATATTTCTCAACTACATAATCAACTAAAGCTTTACATTCTTCTTCCACAGTTGCATCACATTTGAAGAACTCAACCTGACCACCTTGCGCAATAATCTCTTTCTCAACCTTTTTACCTACTTCTTCACGTCTACCAGTAAAGATGACTTTTGCGCCCTCTTTTGCAAATAGAGCAGCAGTTGCCTTACCAATACCAGATGTTGCGCCAATTACTACTGCAACTTTACCATTAAGTCTATCCAAGTTAAAAGCCCCCGATCACATTAGATTATTGTTAAAAATTTATCATTTCATGTTAATATTTTATCAATATAAGCGTGTTTTGTCAACCTTAAGTTAACAAGTTATGTAAATATATTTTGAACATAAGAGTTAAACGAAATCTTTATCCATTAATTATTAGTAGAATGTTAAAGAAGCCAGAATGTAACTTTCTAAAAAGTCACATTTTGGCTATGTTATAGGAACCTGGTTAGTTTGAAAATAAAATAAACCCACGGATTATTAATTCCGTAGGCTTTGGAGGCGCCACCCAGATTTGAACTGGGGAATAAAGGTTTTGCAGACCTCTGCCTTACCACTTGGCTATGGCGCCATCAATATTAAGGCAGACTACGTAAGCAATCTGCCTCATTTGTTTGGAGCGGGTTACGAGATTTGAACTCGCGACTTTCACCTTGGCAAGGTGACACTCTACCGCTGAGTTAAACCCGCATGTTAAATTGAAAAGCTTTCTTGCTTATCAATTTAATCTGGTGCCCAGAGCCGGAATCGAACCAGCGACACGGGGATTTTCAGTCCCCTGCTCTACCGACTGAGCTATCTGGGCAAATTGGCGACCCGGAACGGGCTCGAACCGTCGACCTCCAGCGTGACAGGCTGGCATTCTAACCAACTGAACTACCGGGCCAATTTGTATCTCTCACGGAAAATGGTGGGAACTATAGGGCTCGAACCTATGACCCTCTGCTTGTAAGGCAGATGCTCTCCCAGCTGAGCTAAGCTCCCAAGATTATTTCCGTGAGCGACAATTGATAGTATACATTGCTTGCCTATTAAAGTCAACAGGTTTTTTTCCTTTTTTTTTAAAATATTTCAAGTTGACTTTAAATTACTCGGTAAATCTTAAAATATCAGCTTTTATTGACTATTATCATTTAGCATTTTCTTTTATAATGTTCTCGATGTCTTGATGAGAAAAGTTATATTTTGTATTGCAGAAATGACACTGCAGTTCAGCACCCTTGCCATCATCAAGAATCTCAAGTAAGTCATTTTTACCAATACTGATTAGATTTCTCTCCATTCTTTCTCTCGAACAATTACACTTATAACTGCAAGGAACTGTTTCAACTATTTTGGGATCCATACCTTCTAAAAGCATATTCAAAATTTCTTCTGGCGTAGTTCCCTCAGATATGAGTTTTGAAATAGGAGGAAAGCCTATTAGTCGTTTTTCCAAAGTGTCAATAGTTTCTTCCTCTGCTCCGGGCATCATCTGTATTATAAATCCTCCTGCACTCGTTACTCCTGAAGAGTCTATTAACACGCCTAACGCTACCGTAGAAGGTACTTGTTCAGATGTTGCAAAGTAATATGTCAGGTCGTCGGCTATTTCCCCTGAAACAAGCTGTGAAAGGCCAACATAAGGCTCCTTAAGACCCATATCCTTTATAACGTTAATATAACCTTCCCCCATTGCAGTTCTTATATCAAGCTTACCACGTTCATTAAGGGGAAGATACACATTAGGATTATGCACATAACCTCTTACATTCGCCTTGGAATCAGATGCTACAACAATCCCTCCTAACGGCCCGTCTCCCTTTATCTGTATGGTGAGCTTGTCTTTTTCTCCTTTAAGCATTCTGGACATCATACCCGCCGCTGTCAGTGTTCTTCCTAAAGCGGCTGTTGCTATGGGGGACAGTCCGTGTATTTCTGAAGCTTGTCCAACCAATTCAGTAGTCTTAGCCGCAAAAGCTCTCACCGTTCCCTGAGCGGCAGTTACTCTTACTATATAATCACCCATATAACCTCCGTGCTCTGTAGCTAAACTCGTTACAGATTCAATAATATTTTTTAATGTGTAAACTTAAATGACCCATATATATTGAAAGCCCCGATATCTAAAATATCGGGGCGTTAATGGCTACTTCAGTATATAGTTAAAGCAAAATTATGCTCTCTGAACGTTTGCAGCCTGAGGACCCTTAGCTCCTTCAACAACGTCAAATACTACTTCTGAGCCTTCCTCAAGTGTTTTGTATCCATCCATGTTGATAGCTGAAAAATGAACAAATACGTCATTTCCGCCATCTCTTTCGATAAATCCAAATCCCTTTTCGGCGTTGAACCACTTAACTCTACCTTTTTCCATTAATAAATTCCTCCTGAATATAACTAAACTGAGCAACGAACGATGTCGCCACTTTTTCATAACATATAGAAGTTTAACACATAAGACTTAAACTGTCAAATTATATTTAACTTATAATATGCTATTTATAAATCTATTCATCCGATGAATTCGATTCAAGGTTATTTTTTCACCGTCATCAGCATTTATTCTTCTTCAGCACTGGAATGTCTTTCAAATTGATAACGTAAATTCCATCTGTTTTATGTAACCTTTTTATTTCCTGCAAACATAGAAATTTCTTTGGCTTGTGGGTGAAGGTTTTCTTAAAGTTAATTCTCCAAAGCGGGATACAAACTCCATGCCTGAATTTTTTATAAAATCCATTATTTCATCATGGGTGTAAGACTTTTCATAATGTGTCTCATCAAACCTTTCGTACAAACCTTCCTTCTTTACAAAAAAGGTAAGATCAAATCTTGCTTTTTTTGTCTTTGGGTTATAATTATTCTCCCATATATATGTAACCTCGTCGTCAATTTCATAAAAAAGATTGTCCGCAATTATATTTTCAAATTTGTACTGTGTATTTACATCAAAAATGAACAAACCTCCTGGATTGAGGTAATTCTTTATTAACTTAAACATTTTATTAATTTGTGAGGAATTAGTAATATAATTAAAGCTATCTAGAAGACATACAATTGCATCCACTGTTCCATAAAGCTCAAAGTTGCACATATTCTGATTTAAGAATAGTATATCCAATCCCTCTTTTTCAGCCTTTTCAGCTGCACAGTCCAACATGTCTGAGGACAAATCAAGGCATATCATATCGTAACCTCTGCGTGCCATTTCAACGCCAAAGCTGCCCGTACCGCATCCAAGTTCAAGTATCATAGAAACATTCAGATTATTCTTCTTAAATATACTTTCAACATAATCTGCCCATTTATTATAATCAATATCCAGAGTTAATTTGTCGTAAACATATGCAAAATTATTATAAATAATTAAACACACCTTTCTGATTTATGTTATTGAAATAGTATCATATAATACTCAAAATATACAAGAAAGCCAGCAAATTATGTCTGCTGACTTTCCTGAACCTGCATTTTTTTTCTTTTTGTAACCAATCCTCCAATGCGTCCTGTTTCTTTTGGAGTTAGACTTTTCCATCCGCCTTCCATGACTTTTTCTATCAAACCAAGTTCCCGAGCAATTTCATACTTTAATTTTTCATTATCATCCACTTTTTCTGCACCTCCTATTGGTATTATGTGGATAATAATAAATATTTATACCTATTTCGTGTTATTTTTGACTAATAACTTCAATGGCTTTCTGAAGCTGTAAATCATCTTCTCTTGGAATTGCAGCAACATCTGTATCTTTATACTTGTCGGGTAGTTTAACCTCAATATCAGGCTTTATACCCTCTCCCTGAATACAAACACCGGAAGGTGTATAATATCTTGCTATCGTCACCTTTAATCCCGTACCGTCCTTAAAAGAATATGTTGTTTGAACCAAACCTTTTCCAAAGGTTTTTGTTCCTATTAATGTTCCTTTTTTAAAGTCCTTTATAGCTCCAGCAAGAATTTCAGAGGCACTTGCACTGTTGCCGTTTGTTAGTACTGCAATTGGCATATTTAATTCTGTTGCATCTGATGTCTGCACATGTTTTTTACCGTTTTTATCCTTTGTAAATACTATATCCCCCTTAGGAAGCAGCCTATCCGCAAGTGACACTACTTCATCATATAACCCTCCCGGATTATCTCTGACATCTATTATTAACCCTTTAGCTCCCTGTTTTACCAAGGTGTTTAGCTGGCTTATAAAGTTCTTACTTATATTTTTATCAAACATTTTGAGCTTGATATATGCAATATTTCCATCGAGCATTTCGCTCCTTATATTTACCAAGGCCTTTATCTTTTTACGCATCACAGGAATATCTTTGGTACTGCTTTCGGATTCTCTTAATATTGTAAGGACTGTCTCCGTATTTTCAGGCCCCTTTATCATGTTGGCTATTAGTGTTTCATCCTTTATCCCCGTAATATCTTTTCCGTCAATTTTAAGTATTTTGTCCCCCTGCTTTATTCCTGCAGCTTTTGCAGGAGAATTATCATAAGGCTCCAGCACTGTTACTATTCCATTTTTATCTAGTATTATGGGCAGCCCCACACCTACGTACTCATTCTCCGTGTTATTCTGAAGACCTGTAAACCATTTCATTTGCTCCTTATTATAATATACGGTATACGGGTCATTCAATGAATCTGCCATGCCACTTATTGCACCTTCAACCAGCTTGTTTGTGTCTACATTTTCATAGTAAGACTTCTGCAGTATGCTCCTTGCTTCGTTAAATTTCTGTATTGTGGCCCTGTCTACACTATTTTTATTAAAAATAAGGGAGTAACTTCCATTAAAATACATTAATCCGCCGTACACCAAAATTGATATTGTAAAACATACTATTGCCGTCATTGTTATTACTGAAAACAAACGTTTTGATTCTTGGTCTTTCATATTGAGCATTAAGAACACCTCTTGTTGATTTTTTCTTAGTTATATTCTTCCAAATTTTCCGACTTTTAAGTATACAAAAACAGATATGTCTAAAATATAATATTAAACCCGCATTTATAATATGCGGGTTTGTCTGAATATATATTTTATTTATAGTAAGTAAGGGGGTCTGTTGTTTCTCCGCCTTTTCTGACTTCAAAGTGTAAATGAGGCCCGGTAGACAAGCCTGTACTTCCAACCTTTCCTACGGTATCACCTTTTTTCAATGTATCTCCCACTTGCACCAATATCTTGCTCTGGTGAGCATAAAGTGTTGCAAGTCCTCCACCATGGTCAATTATGACACAATTACCATAACCGCCGTTCCAACCTGCCATAATTACTTTTCCGCTATTTGCGGCAACAATTGTTGCACCCGATGGAGCATCTATATCTATACCTGTATGAAGCTTTCTGACTTTATATATAGGATGTATTCTATATCCATATGGAGATGAAATTCTAGTATACCCTGGGGTTGGCCAAGACAAGACTCCTCCCGCATACTTTGCTGTGGTACTACTGAGCTGAGTTATAGTTTTTGCCAGTTGCTTTGATAAGGCTATCATTTCATCTTCTTTTTTTTCAAGGTCTTTCAGTTTTGATTTTGAAGCCTCTATTTCAGATTGAACCTTTTTACTTGTGTTTTTTATATCAGCAACTTTATTTGTCAAAGTTTTTAACTGTTGATTTTTTTCCTCAAGTTCTCTAAGCTTATCCTGTTTTTGAAGTTCAGTACTCTCTCGTCCTGTAACTATTTCCTGTATAAGCTTGGTGTCATTTTCCTTTACCAGAGAAATTATCTCCAATCTGGAAAAAAACTCACTAAGGCTCTTTGATTCTACAAAAACTTCAAAGGGAGATTGATTCATATTCTGATACATAATTCTCATTCTAGTCTTAAAAAGCTCTGTTTTAGCCTTATAATCCTTCTCAATCTGCTCAATCTCTTTTGTAATACGTTCAATATCCGCCTTTACATCAGAAATCTCCTCTGCCTTTTTGTTCAAACTGTTTTGAGCCTTCTGTGCTTGGGAATCCAGATTTTCCTTGTCCTCTTTACCCTGCTCAATCTGATTTGATAATGCTTTCTTTTCACTAGCAATCTGATTAAGCTCACCTTTAACATTTTTCTGCTGTTCTTTTGCTTTATCCAAAGTGGTTGCGCCGGCAGGTATAATTACACATGAAAATATGTACAATATAACCATTAGCAAAGTTAACTGTTTTTTCATTTTACCCCCCCTATTTATCCTACGTATAAAATTTAGTTAAAATTTAATTATTTATACTAAACATGAAGGTGTTTGCGGATTGACATTATACTTCCGGATGCACCTATCAACGCACTAACCCCCACATAGAAGAAAACAAGTGTACTCCATATATACTTGTAATCCATTATTTCAAATCCATCACCCAATGCAGCAAGGTTGTTTGTTACTCTTGGCTGAGTAAATCCATAAAGATACGAAATAATTATAAACGCAAATAATGCCCCCGTTAACCCTATGAGTATTCCCTCAAATATAAACGGCCATCTAATAAACCAATCGGTAGCACCTATATATTTCATAATATTTATTTCCTTGCGCCTAGCAAATACTGTAAGCTTAATTGTGTTTGAAATTATAAACAGCGAAATAATTAATAATACTCCAATCAAAACAAGACTTACAATTCTCACCCATCTTGAAACAGTATCAATCAAATCTATAGTTTGCTGGGAATATTTTACATTCTCCATACCCGCCAAAGCACGAAGCTGGCTTGCTACAAGTTTACTGTTCTGAGGGTCTTTCACCTTTATTATAAATGATACGTTCATGGAACTTTCATCGTATCCTTCAAGTATATTAGCTCCACCCTCGTTTAACTTATCATTTGCAAGAAATTTTTTAAATTGCTCAAAAGCTTCTTTTTTAGTTACTATGGAATAGCTTTCAATATATTTGTTATTCTTTATCTCAGTCTCGATTCCAGCAATCTGCTGGTCTGTCAATGTAGGTAAACAATATGCCTGCATCTGAGGTTGGTCATACAATATATCAAGATTGTGATTCAGATTGACAAGTATCAGATAAAACCCGCCAAAAAGAATCAGAGCCGCACTTATTATACTGATTGAAGCTAATGACATAAGTTTGTTTCTATATGCATTTTTGAAACTCTCTTTAAGAATATATTTGAAACTCCGTATCTTCATCCACGTAAAGCCCTTTCTGCTGATCCCTTATTATCTTGCCTTTCTCAATGGCTATTACTCTTTTCTTCATGGCATCGACTATGCTTCTTTCGTGAGTAGCCACTACAACAGTAGTCCCTCTCTGATTTACCTCAGTCAAAAGCTTTACAATCTCCCATGAATTTTCAGGGTCAAGATTCCCTGTAGGTTCGTCCGCAATAAGCAGTGCAGGATTATTTACTAAAGACCTTGCAATAGCTACACGCTGCTGTTCTCCTCCCGATAACTGGTGAGGATACGCATTAGCCTTCCGGCTCAAACCAACAAGTGCAAGGGACATCGGTACCTGTCTACGTATTTCACGAGGAAGGCACTCTGTTATTTCCATTGCAAATGCAATATTTTCATATACAGTTTTATTTGGCAGAAGTCTGAAATCCTGAAACACCATACCTATACCTCGGCGCAAATATGGCACCTGTCTTGTATGCAATTTTGAGAGCTGGTACCCATTTACAATAACCTCGCCCTGAGTTACGGATTCTTCCTTCATTAAAAGTTTAAGTAAAGTAGATTTACCTGAACCACTGGAGCCGATGATAAAAGCAAAATCTCCCTTATTTATTTTAAGGTTAATTCCTTTTAACGCTACAGTACCGTTCGGGTATTTTTTATACACGTCAATAAATTCTACCACCTGCAATTAACTCCCTTATTTGGATTTTGTGACAGTGCCATACAGTATTGGTTAACCGTTAATATTAGCCAGATACTTTTTGACAAGTATTGCAACTTTAAATATAACTGCGTCATCAAAGCTGGTAAGCTCGAGACCTGTGAGTCTCTTTATTTTTTCCAGTCTGTACACAAGAGTATTTCTGTGAATATAGAGCTGCCTTGCAGTTTCGCTGACATTCAAATTATTCTCAAAGAATTTCTGTATTGTCAGCATTGTCTCATTGTCCAGAGAATCTGCGGAGTTGTCCTTGAAAACCTCCTCAAGAAAAAGCTGGCACAATGTAGTTGGAATATGATATATCAGACGCCCCATGCCCAAATTATTATAATCATATATATTTTTATCTCCAGTAAATATATTACCGATTATCATGGACATCTGTGCTTCTTTATATGATTTTGTAATATCTTTAAGGTTATCAATGATAGTACCTATTCCTATATAGGCTTTTACCATAAGTTCCGAATTAAGGGTATCTACAATCACTCTTGCAAGTTTATACACTTCCTTGTAGTCATCCTTATTCTTGACCTCTTTTACAAGAACTACGTTGTCATCGTCGATAACCACAACAAAATCCTTTCCTTTATTAGGAAAAAGACTTTCTATAACTTCATGGACATGAACATCCTTATCACTGGTGGCATTTATCAGGTATACAACTCTCATTGCATTATAATCAATATGAAGTTCTTTTGACTTTACAAGAATGTCACCAGGTAAAATATTTTCAACAACAATATTTTTGACAAAAGTATTTTTATCATACTTTTCATCATAGTAACTTTTAAGGTTAAGTATATTTAAAGTAAACAGTTCAAGAAATTTAGAATCCTGCGGGTCAGCCGCCTGTATAAAAGTAATAAACTCTATTTTATTCTTTAAAATAACCTTATTATATAGTTTCCCGTCGATAAGCGCTTGTTGGTCTTTTTCCAGTGCAAAAGAAGCAGCTTGCTGGTCTTGTTGTCCTATCATCTGAAAATTCGAATGGGCAATAACAACACCACTGTCGTCAGTTACCCCAACCTCTTTGCCCAGTATTTCACTATATTTATCAGACAGCGTCTGGAATAATTTTACAGACATTGTAACCTCCCTGCTTATAATGAGCATAGTAAATTGCCGTAAATGTATCACAATTAATTAGAATTATACACTATATCATTTTTTTTTACTAGAACGCATATTATAAATTTACTTTTAATGACCTTTAAATATCACTATATATTAATAATTGCAGGCTTATTCTTATTCTTAAACAAGCTTAGGCCAATAATCATTAAAAGGGGAAAAACTGCAGCAGCAAATATTCCCGTTTTTAAGCCTACCTGTTGAGGATTCAAACCATAAATCCCTCCAAACTCAACAAGTTTAGCTGATTTTTGAGAATAATCCGATATCAGCCCGGCAATCCAAGGCCCCACTGAACATCCTAAATCTCCAAAAATTGCAAGTATTCCAAACATTGCCGTACTTCCACCAGGGTATTTTTCGGAAGTAAGGCTGAAAATACCCGGCCACATAAGAGCTACAGATAAGCCACACAATGCGCAGCTAAGCAAAGATATAATCGGTATCTGTGCAAAAACAGCAATGTTATAGCAAATTAAGCACAATACGCTGCTTGCCAACAAGGCCTTTTTAAGATTAATCTTATGTCCATAAATACCATAGAGAATTCTCACCAATCCCATTAATATCGCAAACAAACAAGGCCCCAGCAAATCTCCCATAAATTTTGACACCTTTAGACCTTTTTGAGCAAACAAGGATGACCATTGAGACATTGCCAATTCAGAGGCACCTGCACACACCATAAGAATCATTGCAATTAAAAAGAGCCTTGACTTAAGTAAAATCTTTACCGGAATCCTTTCATGCTCAGGTATGGCAGGAACCATGGGTACACCCATAAATTTGAAAAAATTATACGCAGGAATAGTCGCCCACATTATTGGTAAGATATACCAACGCCCTTCCCCGGCTATCTTAATAAATAACGTAGATATTAATACTACAGCAACCTGTCCCCAACAGTAAAAAGAGTGAAGAAGGCTCATAGCAGAAGCCTTTGCATCACTGGGAATAGAGTCCACAATAGGACTAATCAAAACCTCAATCAAGCCCCCGCCTATTGCATACAGCACTACAGCCATAATCAGTCCCAAATATGGCCTTGACAATAGCCCCGGCAATGTACCCAGTCCTATCAGTCCTAAAACACAAAAGAAATGAGCTGCTACTGCCGATATTCTATACCCTATCTTATCCACAAACTTCACTGCCAAAGCATCTACAATAAGTTGTGTTCCAAAATTTATTAATATCAGCCTTCCTATCATTTCAAATGAAATACTATACTCATTCTGAAATATTATAAAAAGCAGCGGTGCAAGATTATTTACAATTGCTTGTGAAATGTACCCTAGATAGCATGCATGTAGAGTACTTTTATATGTTTTATCCATTTTTTGCTCCATTTAATTATTTGTTTTGATATACAAACTTAGTTTCAAATTGATTATAGCATCTCAATTAATAATATCGTATGTCTTCACGAATATAATTATTTAATATACATATATTTCTAAAGTTATCCCAAATCAGATAATATTGCAAATGTAAATAAGCCGGCATAGTGATAGAGACTGTTTCATTTTGGTAAGAACAGCTAAATTATAAAACCCAACAAATAAACAAGCCTGACACCTTTAAAGAGGCGTCAGGCAGTTATTTTTTATAAGTATATAAATTTATATTAGTTAATAATTGTACGCTCAGTTTCCTTATCAAAGATATGAACCTTGTTAGCGTCTATAGCAACCTTAATAACATCTCCAGCCTGAGTCTTTGTTCTAGCATTAACTCTTGCAGTAACAGTTCCAGTTGCACCTTCAATTATCATATAGAGATAAGTTTCAGCACCCAACATTTCAACCAAATCAACTTTAGCTTCTACTATACTGTCTGGCATTGATTCAATAAACATTGCCTCGTCATGGATATGTTCTGGTCTAACACCAACAACAACTTCCTTGCCGATGTAATCAGTTCCTTCCAATTTCTTAGCCTTACCTTCAGGAATCTTAATATCATTCTTACCGAATACGAGATGTAAGTCATTTCCTCTCTTAGTAAGAACAGCATTCAAGAAGTTCATTTGAGGGCTTCCTATGAAACCTCCAACGAAAATGTTACATGGTCTGTCATACAGAGCTGTTGGAGTATCAACCTGTTGGATGTATCCATCCTTCATAACAACGATTCTTGTACCCATTGTCATAGCTTCTGTCTGGTCATGTGTTACATATATAAATGTTGTGTTAAGTCTGTTGTGAAGTCTTCCTATCTCAGTTCTCATCTGAACTCTGAGTTTAGCATCCAAGTTTGAGAGAGGTTCGTCCATTAAGAATACTTTAGGTTCACGAACGATAGCACGTCCTAACGCAACTCTCTGTCTCTGACCGCCTGATAAAGCCTTTGGCTTTCTGTCAAGCAAATGCTCGATATCGAGGATTTTTGCTGCTTCCTGAACACGCTTCTTTATTTCTTCCTTTGGGGTCTTTCTCAATTTTAAACCAAATGCCATGTTATCAAATACTGTCATGTGAGGATACAATGCATAGTTCTGGAAAACCATCGCTATATCTCTATCCTTTGGAGCAACATCATTTACTAATTTATCTCCAATGTACAATTCACCTTCTGAAATTTCTTCCAGACCAGCTATCATTCTAAGTGTAGTAGTTTTACCACATCCTGAAGGACCAACCAAAACAAGGAATTCATTGTGTTCGATATCAAGATTAAAATCGTTAACAGCAGTAACCCCACCTGCATATCTTTTGTAAATATTCTTTAGCTTTAGACTAGCCATTTTTATACCTCCCTGAAACATCCTTATAAATTTAAATTATCAACGTATCACGATTTATATATATTATGATACACTGCCGGCCTATCACAAACCATATTGTTTTTTACCAAAATTAATTTTTTGCTTTTAGTACTTTTGTATAGTAATGAAAAAATAATTCTGATATTGCATAAAATTTGCATAAATAAAATAAAAGTCCCCTGTTATATTGAATTTTTATACATCGCATTGTATAATTATAAAATAATATTCATTTTATGCATAAATTTTCAATAGCCGAATTTTATTGAGAATATATCTATCTGCTATGTATTATATAGAAAGGATTGAATCCATATGAAATATAAAATTTATGTAGACGGAAGTGAAGGTACTACAGGATTAAAGATAAATGAAAGATTAGAAAAAAGAGATGACATTGAAATATTAAAAATAGACCCTGAAAAACGTAAAGATATTAATGAAAGAAAAAAATACATAAATAATGCTGATATCGTTTTTCTCTGTTTGCCGGATTCAGCAGCAAAGGAAGCAGTCGCACTTACAGAAAATCCTTCTACTAAAATTATTGATGCAAGTACTGCTCACAGGGTTGACAACAACTGGGCTTACGGCTTCCCTGAATTAAGCAGTAAACACCGTGAAAAAATTCAAAATTCTAAAAGAGTTGCTGTTCCGGGCTGTTACGCAACAGGATTTATCAGTATAGTGCATCCTCTTGTTTCAGGTAATATTCTTCCAAAAGATTATCCTGTAACTTGCCATGCTCTTTCCGGATACAGCGGCGGAGGCAAGAAACTCATTGCACAGTATGAGTCTTCTGAAGGACACAAATTTGAGAGTCCCCAGCTTTATGCCTTGGGCTTGTCACACAAACATATTCCTGAAATGACTGTTATTAGCGGACTTAAATACCAGCCTATTTTTTCTCCCATAGTATGTTCTTATTACAAGGGTATGTCGGTATGCATTCCTTTATATAGAAGACTTCTTCCTGATAATCCTTCTGTTGAAAAGATTCATGAATTCATTTCCGACTATTATGGTAATGAAAAGTTTATAAAAGTCATGCCACTAGGTATGGAAAAGGAGTTTCCCAACAGTTTTCTTGGTGCTACCCGCGTCAATGATACAAACAACCTTGAAATCTATGTTACGGGAAATGAAGATCAAATCATGCTTGTAGCTGTTCTGGATAATCTAGGTAAGGGTTCTTCCGGTGCTGCCATACAAAATATGAATATAATGTTGGGATTCGACGAGGATACCGGACTTTAATAAAATTTTAAATTATCTGAGCCATATTTCAGATTTAATGGAGGCCAATTTTATGAATTACGATAATTTGATTAAGAAAGCAGAAATATTAATTGAAGCACTTCCTTACATACAAAAACTATATGGTAAAACCGTTGTAATAAAATACGGCGGTAACGCAATGATTAATGATGAACTTAAAAATTCAGTAATGGAAGATATTACTCTTTTAAAATATATAGGAATGAACCCAGTGCTGGTACACGGCGGCGGTCCTGACATAAATAAAGCCTTGCAGAACTATAACGTAAAGAGTGAGTTTGTAAACGGTTTAAGAGTAACAGACGCCCAGACTATAGAAGTTGCTCAAATGGTTCTTGTTGGAAAAACCAACAAGCAAATTGTATCAATGCTCAATCACAAGGGCGGGAAAGCCATAGGCTTGTGTGGTATTGATGGAAAGCTCATTGAATGTGAACAGTATAAAACAGAAATAGACGGAGAACTAAAAGACATAGGATATGTCGGTACAATTACTAAAATTAACTCAAAGGTTCTGGAGCTTATTTCAAAAGATGAATATATACCGGTTGTAGCTCCAATAGGAGTAGGTCCTGACGGTGAGAGTTACAATATTAACGCAGATACTGTAGCGGGCGAGATTGCGGCTGCATTGAAAGCAGAAAAGCTCATGCTTCTTACAGATGTAGAGGGTGTTAAGCCTTCAAAGGAAAGCGAATCAATAATTCCTGCTCTTACTATCGACGAGGTTTATGACCTTATTGATAAAAAAGTAATTGCCGGCGGTATGATTCCAAAAGTTTTAGGTTGTGTTGACGCTCTTGAAAAAGGCGTTGGAAGAACACACATAATTGATGGACGTATTCCTCACTGTATCCTTCTTGAAATATTCACTTACAAGGGAATTGGTACAATGATTATGAAGGATAAGAAGCTTTATCACGAAAACGAGGCTTTGTATTAATATTAATTAATATAACCCCACCTAAAGTAATTTTTTAAATATTTCTACACTTCCTGTACTGACTAGCATAGGAAGTGTTTTGATTTTTAAGGAAAAACACATACATAAACTGGTTGCATTTTTATGCATATCAATGTATAATTATAAATTATAAATAACCCATTGATACATTATCAGCACAAAGGAGTGATTGCCATGGATTTTGAAAAAATTCAGGAATATGATGATAAATATTACATGAATACTTTTGGTAAAAGAATACCTGTTGCTTTTAAAAAGGGTAAGGGTATACATTTATGGAGTACAGAAGGAGAAAAGTACACAGACTTTTTCTCAGGGATTGCTGTTAATTCCATAGGTTACAGTCATCCGATTTTTACCGAAATGGTTACTGAGCAGTTAAGCAATCTTGTACACTGTTCAAATCTTTACTACATAGAGCCACAGGCTCAGCTTGCTAAAGAGCTGGTAGAAAACTCCTGTGCAGATAAAATATTTTTCGCCAACAGCGGTGCTGAAGCAAATGAAGGTGCTATAAAGTTGGCAAGACTTTATTTCAAAAAACAGGGTTTGTCAGAAAAATATGAAATTATAACCCTTCAAAAGTCTTTCCATGGAAGAACTATTACAACTCTTAGTGCTACAGGTCAGGATAAATATGCAAAGCCCTTTGAGCCTCTTACACAAGGCTTTAAGAAGGTTCCTCAAAACGATATAGCTGCTTTGGAAGCTGCCATTACTGAAAACACATGTGCAATTATGTTGGAGCCAATTCAAGGAGAAAGCGGAGTTTATCCATGTGACTATGAATATATGAAAAAAGTCAGGAAATTGTGTAATGACAAAAAACTGCTGCTTATATTCGATGAAGTTCAGACTGGTATAGGAAGAACTGGTAAACTCTTCGGATATCAAAATTTTGACGTTGAGCCAGATATATTTACTCTTGCAAAGGCTTTGGGAGGAGGAATTCCTATAGCTGCGGTGTGTGCCAAAGAATCAGTTGCAGAGGCCTTTGCCCCCGGCGACCACGGTTCAACTTTTGGAGGAAATCCTTTAGCGTGTACAGCAGGTCTTGCAGTTTTGAAAATAATGAAGGAGGAAAACCTTCCTGAAAATGCTGAGAAAATCGGCAGTTACATTAAGAATGAACTGGAAAGAATGTCATCTGGTACCTACCCCATAATTTCTGAAGTGAGAGCGGCAGGCCTTATGATTGGTATAGAGCTTAACAAGCCTATAGCTCCTGACGTCAAAAACAAAATGTTTGAAAAGAAATACCTTATTGCCAATATAGGCCAGAATATTTTGAGAATCCTTCCACCTCTTATTATTACCCAGAAGGACGCAGATGATTTTATTTCAACATTAAAAGAATCATTGGAAGAATTAAATTAATCAAATTAGCGAGTCTATGTCAGGCTCACGGAGGTTTATATAAATGAAAGCAGTTTTATTACTTGAAGATGGCACATATTTCTCAGGAGAAGGTTTTGGAAAAAGCGGAGAAACAGCCGGAGAAATTGTTTTTAATACTAGTATGACAGGGTATCAGGAAATAACCACTGACCCTTCCTATAACGGACAAATTGTAACCATGACATATCCCCTCATAGGAAACTATGGTTTCAATTCTATAGATAATGAATCCTACAAGCCTCATGTTCAGGGATTTATAGTTAAGGAGCTTTGTTCCACTCCTAGCAATTGGAGAAATGATATGGATCCGGATCAATACTTTGCAAAACATAACATTGTAGGCATTAAGAGTATTGACACCAGAGCGTTGACCCAGCATATCCGTAAACATGGCAGTATGTATGGAATCATATCAACTGAATGCGGGAATCTGGATACTTTACGAAAAAGTCTTGAAACCTATAAAAGTATCCCAAGGAATCTGGTAATGGAGGTTACATCAAAAACTCCCACTCACATTTCTGGTCCGGGTAAGAAAGTGGTCCTACTGGATTTTGGTGTAAAAAGCAACATAATACGTTCTCTTGAAAGCAGAGGCTGCGATATACACATCCTCCCAGCTTTTAGCACCTTTGATGAGATTATGGAATTGAATCCTGACGGTATTCTTCTTTCCAACGGTCCCGGCGACCCAAGAGATTTGACTGTTGCTAAAAAAACAGTTCAGAAGCTTCTGGGAATAAAGCCAATCATGGGAATTTGCCTTGGTCATCAACTTTTGGGGCTCTCATTGGGATGCAATGTTAAGAAACTCAAGTTCGGCCACCACGGCGGCAACCATCCTGTTAAGGATTACATTACAGGAAGATGTTATATAACTTCTCAAAATCACAATTATGCAATAGACAGCAGTTCCAACGATGATATCGTAATAACACACAGAAATGTAAATGACGATACAATTGAAGGCTTCAGACACAAAACCCTTCCATTGATAAGCGTACAGTATCATCCTGAAGCTGCACCGGGTCCGCAGGATTCCGCATATATTTTTGATGACTTTGTAAAAATGCTATAGTTTATAATTTTATTACCGCATTGCGGCTCATGGAGGCGAATGGTATGCCAAGGAATATAAATATAAAAAAAGTTTTGGTAATAGGTTCAGGGCCTATCGTAATAGGTCAGGCTGCAGAGTTTGACTATTCCGGCACTCAAGCCTGCAAGTCCTTACGGGAAGAAGGTATTGAGGTTGTTCTGATTAACAGTAATCCTGCCACAATTATGACAGATACCCAATCAGCAGATAAGGTATATATTGAACCCATTACTCTTGAATTTGTTAAGAAAATCATATACAAAGAAAAGCCAGATGGAATTCTTGCTTCACTTGGGGGGCAAACAGGCCTTAACATGGCTGTTGAACTAGCTGAAGACGGAATTCTTGATGAGCTTAATATAGAACTTCTGGGAACTTCCCTCTCCTCTATAAAAAAGGCAGAGGACAGAGAGCTTTTCAAGGAAACAATGCAAGAAATCGGTGAAAAGGTTGCACCAAGTAAAATTGTAACAAACATGCAGGATGCTATCGACTTTGCAAAAGAAATCGGGTTCCCAATTATTATCAGACCTGCTTACACACTCGGAGGTTCCGGAGGCGGAATTGCAAATAATATGGAAGAATTCAAATATATTTGCGGAAAAGGCCTCAAGCTCAGTATGATTAGTCAGGTTCTTCTGGAGCAAAGCGTTGCAGGCTGGAAGGAAATAGAATACGAAGTAATGCGAGATAGCAATGACAACTGCATTATCATATGTAATATGGAAAATTTTGACCCGGTTGGAGTACATACCGGAGACAGTATAGTTGTTGCTCCCAGCCAGACATTATCTGATGTTGAATATCAGATGCTAAGAACCTCTTCCATTAAGATAATAAGGGCGTTGGATATAAAGGGTGGCTGTAATATACAGTTTGCTTTAAATCCCAATAGCTTTGAATATGTTGTTATCGAAGTGAATCCAAGAGTCAGCCGTTCAAGTGCATTGGCTTCAAAAGCCACTGGATATCCTATTGCAAGAGTTACTGCAAAAATAGCTATAGGAATGACTCTTGACGAAATAAAGAACTCAGTTACAAAAACCACCAGTGCGTGCTTTGAGCCATCTTTGGACTATGTTGTGACAAAAGTTCCCCGCTGGCCCTTTGATAAGTTCGCCAACGCTGATAGAAGTCTTGGAACCCAGATGAAGGCTACAGGCGAGGTTATGGCCATTGGACGTACCTTTGAGGAATCATTGCTCAAAGCAATTGACTCTCTGGATATAAAATTTAATTATCAGTTAGGTCTCAGTCTCTTTGACAACATGAGTCGAGAAGACCTTGTTGAGTATATAAAGCACCCAAGTGACCAGAGAATATTTGCAATTTGCAAAGCAATACAAAAAGGTGTTTCAGCAGGTGAGATAGTAAGAATTACAAAAATTGATGACTTCTTTATTAGAAAGTTAAAAAAGATTGTAAGACTTGGTGAAGAAATAACAAATGCAGGTATTGCATGGCTTGATTATGATTTGTATGCAAAGGCAAAGAAAATAGGGTTTGCAGATTCCTATATAGCCAATCTTGCCAACGTACCTCTTGAAAAGATACTTGAATTGAGACAAAAGTATCCTATCAACCCTGTTTACAAGATTGTTGATACCTGTGCGGGTGAATTCGAAGCCGCTACTCCGTACTATTATTCAACCTACGAGGAAAAAGACGATGTGGAAGTTACCACAGGAGATAAGGTTCTTGTTATAGGTTCAGGTCCCATAAGAATCGGTCAGGGTATAGAATTCGACTATTGTAGTGTACATTCCGTTGAAACCCTTAAAGAAATGGGAATTGAATCAATTATTATAAACAACAATCCAGAAACTGTAAGTACGGACTTTGATACCTCCGACAAGCTGTATTTTGAACCACTTACAAAAGAATGTGTTCTGGACATTATTGAAAAAGAAAAACCACTGGGGGTTATTGTTCAATTTGGCGGTCAGACCGCAATAAATCTGGCTGAAACCCTACATCATGAAGGTGTTAATATTCTTGGGACATCAGTTCACAGTATAGACGTAGCAGAGGACAGGGATAAATTCTTAAAGCTTTTAGAATCTTTAGATATTCCTATTCCGGAAGGTAATACAGCTTATTCCTTCCAGCACGCTAAAGAAATTGCTAATAAAATCGGTTATCCCGTTCTGGTAAGGCCATCCTATGTACTTGGGGGCCGTGCCATGGAAATTGTATATAACGACAAAACTCTCGAAGAATATATTACTATGGCTTCAGAAATTTCCACTGAACATCCTATATTAATCGACAAATATGTAGTCGGTAAAGAAATGGAGGTTGATGGAATATGTGATGGAAATGAGGTTCTAATTCCTGGAATCATGGAACACATAGAACGTGCGGGAGTTCACTCCGGAGACAGTATTGCCGTTTATCCTCCGAGAAATCTTTCTCAAAAGGTAAAAAATACCATCGAGGACTATACCATCCGTCTTGCCAAGGCTCTGCAAATAAAAGGGTTGTTTAATATACAATTTGTTATGGATAGTAATGAAAAAGTTTATGTAATTGAGGTTAATCCTCGTGCCAGCAGAACTGTCCCCATTATGAGCAAGATAACGGGAATTCCTATGGTAGGTGTAGCCACTAAGTTGATTATGGGCAAAACCCTTAAAGAATTGGGTTATAAAAATGGCCTTGCCAAAGAATCCGATTTTTACGCAGTAAAAGCGCCAGTGTTTTCTTTCGCAAAGCTGACTACAGTGGATACATTCCTTGGCCCTGAAATGAAATCTACAGGCGAGGTTATGGGTGTTGACAGAGACTATTATAATGCATTGTACAAGGCTGTCGCTGCTTCCGGTACTAAGATACCATCCGGCGGAAATGTACTATTATCAGTTGCTGACAGAGATAAGGTCGAATGCAGAGATATCGCTAATAAGTTACTAGAACTTGGATTTAAACTTTTGGCTACAAAAGGTACTTATGAAGCATTAAATTATGCAAACCTTCCTGTTAAATATGTTGATGATGAAAAAGTTCTTGATTTGATTAAGGAAGATACTATTACACTGGTAATTAATACTCCTACAAGAGGCAAAATACCTGAGCGAAAAGGTTTTATACTAAGAAGAACCGCAATGGAATACAATATTCCATGCATAACTTCTCTGGATACAACCAATGCAGTTTTAAGTATTCTGGAGCGTCTCATAGCGGACAATAAAGCGGACGTTTATGCCCTTGATGAATATTCGGTATATAGAGGATAAAATCTTTTTATGGAGGTAATATTGTTATGAAACATTTATTAAGTCTTAATGATTTAAGTGCTGATGAAATACATGATTTATTAAAACTTTCGGAAAAACTAAAGAGACAGACTAAGGAAGGAGTTCAGCACCACCTGCTAAAGGGTAAAACACTTGGAATGATCTTTTCAAAGTCATCTACCAGAACCAGAGTTTCCTTTGAAGTCGGCATGTACCAGTTAGGTGGATACTCCCTGTTTCTAAGTTCTAATGACATACAGTTGGGCCGCGGAGAATCTATTTTTGATACGGCAAATGTTCTGTCCCGTTATATAGACGGTATTATGATAAGAACCTATAAGCAAAGCGACGTTGAAGATCTTGCAAAGTACGGAAGTATCCCAGTTATAAACGGCTTGACTGATGAAATGCATCCGTGTCAGATACTTGCTGATTTGCTGACTGTTTATGAACATAAAGGCAAACTTGAGGGCCTGAAGCTTGCATACATAGGTGACGGCAACAACGTTGCCCACTCTCTGCTCCATGGCTGCGCTAAGACAGGAATGGATATTGCCATAGCGTCTCCAAAAGGCTATGAATGCAGCAGTATATATGTGGATGAGGCAAAAGAAGCTGCAAAATCCAGCGGTTCAAAGGTTATATTAACCCAAGACCCTGTTGAGGCAATTTCTAATGCAGACGTTGTTTATGCAGATACATGGATAAGCATGGGCCAAGAAGACCAAAAGGAAGAAAAGCTTAACATATTTATGCCTTATCAGATTAATTCTCAGTTGTTTGCTAAAGCAAATGAAGACGCAATATTCCTTCACTGCTTGCCGGCATACAGAGGCTACGAAGTAACTGAGGACGTTATTGACGGAGCTCAATCAGTTATATTTGACGAAGCGGAAAATCGTCTCCATGCTCAGAAAGCAGTAATGGCAACACTAATGGGTTAAAAGTAGAATGAGGAGTCAACATGAATTATTCATTTATTATCAGAAAAGCCACTATAGAAGATGCCCCTGCTATTGCAACTATTATACAGGAATCTTTTAAAAAATATATGCAGGATACAGGGTTATCTGTTATGATGGATGCTTTGACAGAAAGTATTGATACTATAGAAGCAGATATTGCTGAAAAAGAAGTATACATAGCTCTCATTGATAATAATCCCGTGGGTACTATCAGAATTAAGATAATGCCTGATAAAACGGCTTATATAAGCCGTTTTGGGGTTATGCTTGATTACCACAATATAGGTATTGGAAAATCCCTTATGAATCTTGCAGATAAGATTCTTATACATCATGGTGTAAAAAAGGTCAGTCTCCATACTGCTTCAAAATATCGTGACCTTATTCGCTTTTATTACGGCAGAGGCTTTTACATAGAATCTACTAGTACAGACAGAGGTTACATAAGAGCATTGCTGGTAAAAGAATATAATTAGAATGTAAATAAGTAAAAGGGGTATGAAAGTCTGAAAACTTTCATACCCCCTCTTTTGCTTATTTTGTTATATTAATCTTAAATTTTTTATGGGCATATATTATGTTTTTCAGGTTTTACAGTTATTTGTACATTTCTTAGTACTTTAATGTCTATCTTTACAATAACCTTTTCTCTTAATTTTCTGTACTGCGTAACTGCTCCTTTTTGCCAAATTGGATCTTCCAAAATATCTATCTCGCAGGAATCTTCAACGTCAGCGTATTCTATTTCATAGTCATCACCGGGACGAGCTCCGGGGATTTCTATGAAACATGCGAATGGTATATTAACTGCAACATGCCTTACGTCTCCGTAAAAGCTGTCGTATCTCTGACAAGCGTAATAGAAATCACTTTTGCCTTCATAAGTTTTGTAATTGATATTCTTATGCAAAATGCCGTTAATTAGAACTTTGTTTTTACATACGTGTACTATTATGTCTCTTATCTCTTTTTGAATATCCTTGATCTCAACAGCAGGGTACTGCTCAGGAAATGGAACAACACATTCTACCAATGTCTGGCAGATGTTTCTGCCAATGACCTCAGGAACCATAATGCACTTTTCACTCAGTTTTTTCCCTGCGTCATAATCAAATTCGCCACCACAGCACTGGCTTTTCTGATTAATTTCAAATTGTGACATTTTTTTATCCTTTCTATAATATTTAATCCTACTATATACTATTTTACATAACGGAAAATGTTACATTATGTAAACTTTATTTTTCTACAAATTTCTAACTATATATGGATGTATGCATGCATTATATCTTATGCATATAGAAATCCATAAGTGTACAACATATATATGAAATTACAATTTAGGAGGATTTATAATGTCAGATAAGGAGATAAAAAATTCTTTTGAAAAAAGTGCTGGAACTATGAGAGGAGATAACACTACCTTTGGCTCAAAGCTTACAAAAGAAGACTCAAATGATCCCAACACACACTCGGATATTCATAATCGCATCAAGGTTGATTATGATAAGATTGAAAAATCTCCGTCAATGGAGGAAGTTCATAAGTGGCAAAGAGAACATATTAAGAAAAATGACCAGTCCAAGGAAGGTTATCCACTTAATGTAATTATTGACCCTGCCATGAGAGAAATGTACCAGGTTGTTCACAACTCTGGAATGACCAATGTATTTGACAGATTCAGCCAGCAGCAACCCATTCAATGTAAATTCTGTATTGAAGGTCTTTCCTGTCAGCTTTGTGCAAATGGCCCTTGCCGTATTAATGATAAAGTACCCAGAGGAACCTGTGGTGTTGACGCACACACAATGGTAGCCAGAAATTTCATGTATCGTCATGTAACCATAGGCACATCAGCAAATATATTTCACTGTCATCAAGCTGCAAGAACCTTGAAGGCTGCCGGAGAACACCTTGATAGCGGACTTAAAATAAGAGACCCCGAAAAGTTAAAGAAGTATGCGGACATGGCAGGTCTTAATGCTAACCAGCCTATTGAAAAACTAGCCATAGATTTTGCTGAATGGGTTATGAATGACATCCACTCTCCGTTCCATATTCCGTCAAAGGCTGTAGAGGCCTTCGCTCCGACCCAACGTAAGGAGCTTTGGAAAAAGCTTGGATTGTTCCCCGGAGGCGGTTACAGCGAAGTAGCCTATGCACAGACACGTTGTATGACAAACTTTACTTCAGATCCCGTAGAATTCCTATTAAACAGTGTACGTCTTGGTATTGCAAATGAGTATCAGGGACTATTCCTTCTGGACATTATACAAGAAATACTCATGGGAACTCAGGAAATCGCTCAAAAGAAGCAGAACATGGGACTATTGAAGGAAAATATGATAAATATTGTTACAAACGGACATATGCCATTGCTTGCTCATGTTGCAATCGATTTGGCATCAACAGATGAGTGGCAGCAAAAGGCCAAGGCAGCAGGTGCAGAGGGAATTCAGATATTGGGCCATGTCTGTGAAGGTCAACAGTTAATGAACTATGAGGGAACACACAACCAGAAGGGCTATGGAGGTCAGGAAGGTGAGTGGCTTTCTCAGGAATACCTCCTTGCAACGGGAGTTGTTGACCTATTTATGTTTGACTATAACTGTACAGTAGCTACCATGCCTTTGTATGCAAAAAGATTTGGTACAAAGCTTTTAAGTACTCATCCTGTTATACAGCTTCAAGGAACAGAAACTTTGGACTTCATTCCCGAAAAAATGAACCAGCAGGCTTCAAAAGCTCTTGATATGGCAATTGATGCTTTCAAGCAACGTAAATCTGAAAATAGAAAAACCTATATTCCACCTCACGTTTCCGATTGTACAGTTGGTTTCAGTACAGAACCTATTAGAAATGCTCTTGGCGGAAGCTTTGATCCACTCATTGAACAGATAGCAAACGGTAATATCAGAGGTATTGCTACCATAGTTGGATGTACCACAGCCCGCTTTGGCCAAGGTGGAAGCAATATATTCAAAATAACCAAAGGACTTATTGCCAATAATATTCTGGTTCTTTCAGGCGGATGTACTTCCTCTGTAATGGAATACACCGGTTTAACAGACCCCAAGGCAGCTGATGAATGCGGCGAAGGTCTGAAGGCAGTTTGCAAACAGCTTGGAATCCCTCCAGTACTCTCATATGGTGCATGTGTGGATATCGGAAAAATGACGCATACTGCAAAAGAACTTGCAGATGCCTTGAAAGTGGACACAAATAAGCTGCCACTGGTTATCGGAGCTCCCGAGTACCTTGAACAGAAGGCCGTAGCAGATGCCTGTACCGCAGTGGCTCTTGGCTGGCTTGTGCATATAGCCCCTGTACCATCTATTACCGGAAGCGATGTGGTTGTAAAAACCCTTACCGAGACAACAGAAACTCTTGGTTTAGGTAAAGTAGTAGTAGAACTGGATGCTGAGAAAACTGTTCAAATTTATATTGACCACATTGAAAAGAAACGTAAAGAACTGGGCTTGAACTAAATACCACTTGTAACCTTGGAAAGGAGGCCCCGGAATGGAATTGAAAAATATTCAGGATAGTATGGTTTTCAATGAAAAAAATCTTACTAAGCGAATACTATTTGCCAATCCAAAAGTACTGGCCTTTGTATTAAATTTAAAGGTAGGACAAACCCTGCCTGTACACAAACATGAAAATTCAGAACTAATTTACTACGTTCTTACAGGCAGCGGTCAAGTCAGAATAAATGATAATGTGTCTGAAATCTCTTTTGGCTCAGTAGGCACTGCCAGTGGTCAGGACAATTTCAGTATTCCTTTGGTAAAAGAAGATTTAAGTCTTTATGTTACAATCAGCCCTAATCCGTCAAATGAAATGTACTCAAAAGAAATAGACTAACACTGTAAAGAAAAATAACCGCTTATTTCATTTAATTTGAATTTAAGCGGTTATTTTTTTATTTTATTTCTTATCAACCATTCCTGTAAATCCCTCTCCCAAAACCTCCCTAACATCGGTAAGTATCATAAAAGCATTTTTATCAATTTCATGTACGATTTCTTTAAGCTGTTGAACTTGCGTTCTTGCCGCTACACACAGCAGTACATTTTTGTCTCTTCCGGAATAAACTCCTCTGCCTTTTAATTCAGTAACTCCTCTATCAAGTTCTATAAGCAGTCTTCGGGATATTTCATCCTGTTTCTCTGAAATAATAAAAATAGCTCTGGCGTAGTCTACCCCCTCAACAATAGCATCTATTACTTTGATAGTGATAAAAAGACTTACAAGAGAATATAATCCTATTAAAATACTGTTAAAAACTATAATGGCAAACATAATTATTATTGCATCTATGGCAAGGAGCATTTGACCTATAGTAAGACTGTGAAACAGCTTATTTAAAAGCTTTGCAGCAAGTTCAGTTCCGCCTGTGGTAGCATCCATTTTTAGAACAATACCAAGACCTATACCGCTTAAAAAACCCCCGATTATACTATATAGCAGTATGTCGGGAGTCGCAGAACTTGATGTTTCGTCAAGCAGCAGTTTTTGTGCTATATTTCCCATATACTTTTCAGTTGCATCTATTATTACCGACAGAATAACCGTTCCGTACAGTGTTCTTATAAAGAATTTTCTTCCTATAAACTTGTAACCCATAAGAAATAGTGGAACATTTATTGCAAGCATTGTTATTCCTATACTGAGTTTGCCCTTTGTAAGATAATAGAGAACTGTTGCCAGTCCGCTGAGTCCTCCGGGGGCTATCTTGTAAGGAACAAGAAATATATTTATTGCTAAAGCGGTTATTCCTGCACCTACTGTTATCAGTAAATAGCTTTTAAGGGTAGATAGAATTTTTCCCATATTTAACAACTAACTCCTATCTGAATTTAAAAATAAAAAACATATATACATAATATATGTTTTTTTTACATTAAATAAACAGTTATTTAATTTAGCAGTGTTTAATGTTATAAAACTTTTTGAAGAAAAGCTCTTGTCCTTTCATTTTTAGGATTAATGAAAATCTCCTCCGGAAGCCCCTCTTCGCTTATTTCACCCTTGTCCATAAATATTACTCTTGAGCCGACTTCACGTGCAAATCCCATTTCATGTGTAACCACAATCATGGTCATTCCGTCTTTAGCTAGTTTCTTCATAACTTCCAGAACCTCACCTACAAGTTCCGGGTCAAGTGCAGATGTAGGCTCATCAAACAACATGATTTTGGGCTTCATAGCCAATGCTCTCGCAATCGCCACTCTCTGTTGCTGACCCCCGGAAAGCCTTGCAGGGTATTCATCCTTCTTATCCTCAAGACCAACCATTTTAAGAAGTTCCATTCCATATCTGACAGCTTCATCCTTACTGACTTTTTTTACCTGTATAGGTGCCTCAATTACATTTTGAAGTACTGTCATATGAGGAAAAAGGTTAAACCTCTGGAAAACCATTCCCAGTTCGGTGCATATCCCAGATATTTCTTTATGCGATATTTTAAAATTGTCTTTACCTTCTGCCCTATCAGCCAGAAGCTTATTTTCTATCATTATTTTTCCACTTGTAATTATTTCCAAATGATTCAGACACCTGAGGAGCGTACTCTTTCCTGAACCGCTTGGTCCGATAATACAAAGCACCTCTCCCTGCTGAACCTCGAGATTTATGTTTTTCAGTACCTCAAGGTTACCAAACGACTTACTTACATTTTCAACTGTTATCATTTTGCCCATATCGTTCCTCCCCCTATTCGTATACTGAATATTTCTTTTCAAGTCTTTCAAACACAAAAGTAAACAACGAAGTCATTATTAGATATAAAGCTGCTGAAGGCAGGTAAATCAAAGCACTGGTGGTTGCATTTGAAATCTGAACTGTTGTTCTCATCAACTCAGTCAATCCTATAGTAGAAACAAGAGCTGAGTCTTTAAGTAATGCAATGACTTCATTTCCAACAGGAGGTATTAACCTTCTGTAAGACTGAGGAACAATAACTCTTTTCATAGCTTGTCCATAGCTCATTCCCAAAGCCTTTGCAGCCTCCATCTGACCTTTGTCTATGGATTGTATCGCAGCTCGGATTATTTCAGCAAGGTATGCAGCGGAATTTAATGATAATGCTATATATGCTGCAGTCATATCATTAAATGTTAATACCTTTGACATTCCTTCTGGGACCGCCAAAGGTAATGCATAGTAAAAGAAAAATATCTGCATCATAAGAGGAGTACCTCTGAATACCCATATATAAAACCAACATAACTTATCAACTATAACATTTTTTGATAGCCTTCCCAAAGCTAAAAACAATCCCAGCAGCATTCCAAAAACTACCGACACCAGAGTAAGTTCCAAAGTAATGCCGCTTCCCTTTAAAAGCTCTGGTATACTATTAATAATATTATCCAAAAAGAACAACTCCCTATTATAACCTTATTAGATTCTATCTTATTTGCTACTAACCAATAATCGAACAGGAAACACTATAGTTCCCCATTCGATTAAATTCATTATTTTATATCCTTTACATTACCTGTCAAATCTTCATTAAACCACTTTTCAGATAACGTTTTCATTGTTCCATCTGCAAACATTCCATCGAGAGCCTTCTGAGCTTTATCACGAAGATCTGTGTTATTCTTCGCAAAGCACATACCAATGGGCTCATTTGTCAATCTTGCACTTGAAACCTTATAGTGTTTAGGGTCCTTTTTAACGTAGTAGCGTGCTACTACTTCATCAACAACTATAGCATCAATTCTTCCAACCTTCATATCTGAAAATGGCTGAATTACCTGATCATACTTCTTTAAATTAAACTTTGTAGTTTTTTGATATTTTGTACATGATTCATCTGCTGTAGTTCCAACCTGCACACCTACATTCTTACCAGTCAAATCTGTAGGCTTTGTTATCGTTGTATTATCAGCAGGCACAACTATAACCTGAGCATTTGCAATATACGGTGTAGACATGGCGTATTTTGCAAGTCTCTCATCATTACGTGTAACAGACGAGATTATTGCATCGAATTTATTTGATTCAAGTGCCAAAAATATTCCAGCCCAGTCATTTGAAACAAATTCAACTTTCATGTTAAGTCTTTTAGCAACCTCCGTTGCCACATCAATATCAAAACCTACAGTCTTGTTGTTTTCATCCTTAAACTCCATTGGAGGATAGGTATCATCAACTCCAACTTTTAAAACACCATTGGTTGAAGGTGTTGCTGAATTTGAAACTGTTGAGCTTACAGCTGCTTCAGAACTGCTGCCGGTTGTAGCAGAACTCCCACTTGCCTCACTCTGGCTTTCAGATGATGCACCGCAAGCTGTGAAGATAAAAGTCGCTGCCAAAATCAGCAAAATAAAATTTAAAAACTTTTTCATTAAGTATCTCCCCTCTTTCCCTATTATTTTTTGTATATTTATTCATTAAAATAAATGATACCTTAAAACTGTTCTTTTTACAAGATTTTTTGCAAGTTTCAGGGGGTCAAACTTGCAAACCAAAGTAATTGTCCCAATAAAGTACTACAAATTCAACTTCTTAAATATATTGTCCTTAACTTTCGAGTTTACTCTCAGGTTATTGACTCCCTCATTTATAAGAGCTTGTCTGATGTATTCAATCTCAGCTTCGGTAAGCAAGATAACCCTGCCCTTCTTTTCAGACTTAATATTTCTGACAATCTCGTCAATTGCGGCCTTTGCCTTATCTAGATCAGTAAAATAGTATACATCCAGTTCCTTAAAATACTCCGCACCGTATTTTGCATACTTTTCTTTAATAAAGGATACCTCAAGATGAACCAATTTGGATATATCAACAACCTTATAATATCCAAGGTAGTCAACATAATATCTATTGGCCTCTTTTCCGGACTTTCTTACAATAAAATTTGTTTCATTGATATAATCTGCTGCCATAATCGATTCCTCCATTATATACTTTGAATACAATTATTATATCAGAAAAGTTTTGTCTAAAAACGTAAGTCATTGCAACATTGACAAATAAATATAGATAATCTAAACTTTATAGTGTTTTAACAAACAATGGAGGTTTTTATTTTTTTATGAGAAAGCTGGTTAATATAGCGGGAATTAATATAGATAATATAACCATGGAACAGGCAGTTGAAAGAGTTTATGAATTTATAGAATCAGATACAAACCATTCAATATATACTCCAAACGCAGAAATTATGATGGACGGAATTACAAACAAAGAACTTAAAGAAATTCTTAACTCAGCAGACATGCTAGTTGCAGATGGTGCCGGAGTAGTTCTTGCCTCAAAAATATTAGGCAACAGCGTGGCAGAAAAGGTTTCAGGCTTTGACTTGGCTAAAAATCTCCTTATAGCTTCATCAAAAAGACCTTTAAAGTTTTTCTTTTTCGGTGCAAAACCGGGGATACCTGAAAGAGCCCATGCTAACGTAATATGCGATTATCCTGGCGCTGAAATCGTGGGTACTAGAAACGGCTACTTTTCACAAGAAGATGAAAGCGAAATAATTAACCAGATAAACAATTCAGGAGCCGATGTTCTGTTTGTCTGTCTTGGAGCTCCAAAACAGGAACAGTGGATTCATCGGTACAAGGACCAGCTAAAGGTTAAGGTATGTATAGGTTTAGGCGGTACAATTGATATTCTAGCAGAAAACGTTAAGCTTGCACCTGATTTTTTCCGAAATCACGGCTTAGAATGGCTCTATAGGCTTTATAAAGAGCCGTGGCGTTTCAAAAGAATGTTAAGACTTCCCAAATTTATACTTTACATTTTAGGTATAAAATTTGGATTTGTTAAGGTTAAATAACCCCCGTATAAATTATATCAATGATTGCATCCAAGATATTTGCAGACATTTTACCAGTAAACATCTGCAAATATCTTTAATCAGGCTTCTATTTATATTTGCAACATTCACATTTAGTTCCTGCACACAGCTTATTTTATGGATTTTCCCGTTATCTTCTCAATAGTCTTTACAGCAGCATAATACATTTCGGAGTACTCAACATCCGATTTATTCTTGAGTTTCTGTATTAGTGTTTCATCAATAAGTCCTTGCTTGCAGGCTTCATCATAATATTTTTTATCTGTAGCCTTCTTACCTGACACATCCAAAAGTATTTGTCCAAGCTTGTCCTTTGTTAAAGGTTCATCCTTTAAATATACTCTAAGGGTTGTGTCAAAATCATAATTATACTTATCCGGTGCCAATCTAACCACGCCATTTAGTATAACGTATGCAAAATCTTGGCTTGCAGCCTTCTTGTTATATTTAAGGTCGTTTGTTATTCCTCCGCTGAGCAAACCTATATTAAGTAACTTCTCAGCATAGGGATAACTCCAGTTTCCAGTCAGACTTGTTAAATCTTCTTTTATATCTGACATAAATATTCCTTTTTTCCGCAGCACCGTTTCCACTTCAGCCTGAGTATCCAAATTGTAATCCTCAACTATTTGAGGAATATCTATTTTCTTTGAAATACTGTAGGCAGAAATTATCCCTGCCGCATACCCTGAACCCGACTTACTAGAATTTGAATTTATAGCACTTTGTACCAGAGAAGAGCAGGAGATTTTATCACCTGTCATAAGAACATTGCTCAAACCTTGGGGAATCATTGACCTCAGCGGAATATAAAATATCTTTGGATTACAGATGATATACCCGTTTCCGTCCTCCATAGTCATTGTAACGGGTCTTGAAGCAGTACTTATTCTGTCGCTAAATCTCTTACCTGTAAGTACATCTCCAAGTGTTAAATTATAAAGTCCTTTGAAATGATATGCCGATGGTCTGATAAATTGTGCTGCAACGTTTAAACCTCCTGCATTTTTAAAGGGCTCCAGGTTTAGCTTTAAAAATTGAAACAAGTCCATACATTCTTTTGAAGCAATATTATAATATTCCTGAATCTTCTTTTCATTTTGCAAATCAACATTTTTTACGGTAATTCCTTCTATAAGAACCTTGTTGTCTCCTTGGTCTGAAATATTAAACCCTGAAACGGAAACATTTGAATTACTTGTATGATATTGTTTTAACAGACTGCTAATAAGCAGTTTCTGCTCATCCATTAATTTTTCAATCTGTTCGTAATCAACTCCTGATACCATAAAATTTAGATATACGGGAGGGAACAGATTTTTTATACCAATATCGCTATATCCTGTGCTATATGGCACATTACTCTTTTTAAGCATTTCTCCGTCTTTTGTTGCATCAATGTACTGTTTAGCGGTTATTGTTCTTTTTCCCTCAGGAGTATTAAACTCTATTTTCTGAACCACACCGTTTTGGATATCCATTTCAGAAATCTCGGAATCATAAATTACATCAATGTTCTTTTTCTCTGTGACCATTTCCTTGACTGCTTTTAGATAATTACCTATGTTTATAGCTTCCCCTGCTTTGTATCTGATTTCTTTAAAAATGTCTGAACTTACATTATTTCCTGTGGGAGTAACATCCGGTGACCATCTTGTGTCATAGGAGTCTCCCATTTGACTACCAAGTTCCTTATCTGAGCAAATCAGAAGGGTTTTAGCGCCTACATCCGCTGCTCCCAGTGCTGCACTAATTCCATCAATACCATCGCCGATAACTGCTATATCATAATTATCAGAACCTTTGTCTCTTCCCAAATTTTCAAGAGTAACATCATCGCCGGTTTCAAAATAATAATCTTTCTTAAAAATCATTGGCCGGATTGCGAAGAAAAAGACTATTATAGCAATTGTCAGAACTAACGCGACCCTGACCAAAATATCAATCCTTTTATCCAGTTTGGTTGTTGGCTTGTTTTTCTTTTTCATTTCGTCATCCTCTTATATTTTTATTTTTATATCCGGTTATTCTGTTTTCAAACAAACAAAAAAAAGAAGCTATTTATAATATCGACTATAAGCTTCTTTTTCTTAATAATTGTATTTTATATGTAAGACTAGCTATTATTTTATAGTATATGTACCTTTTATCATTATATCTGCAGGTGCATTAGCCTTAATACCTCTTCCGTCAGCTTTGGGTATAAGCAGAAGCTGATTGTCGGGAATTGTCTCTCCGTTTTTAATATCTCTTCCTGATATCAAGTTTGAAATTCCGCCTGTTGCCGTGGAAGATACATAAGCCACAACTTTGTTTTTAGTCCTAACAATGATTTCACTACTTTCACTGCCAATAAGTGTCTGCCCGGTCTGAAGCTTGATTATTTTGAAAGTCATGCCTGCTTTCAGAGCAGCAATTTCTTTTTCAAGCTCCGCTACCTTTTTTTGTGCATCATTTGTCTGTATAAGAGTTTTTAGTTCAGTCTCCAAAGCATCTATGTAAGTTTTGTCATATAGAACCGGAGAACTGCTTGTGGAAGTTTGCGTTGTAGAAGCCATAACAGCAGGAGCAATATGTAGCAATGCAAATCCGCCAATCAGTACTAAAGCCGTAATTATATACTCTTTCTTTATTCTTCTAAACAATCCTCTCATAAAAGTACCTCTCTTTCGTATATTAATGTCTATATTTCTGAAAGTCCGAAGCTAATCTCCAGAGCATTATTGACTTTTGTCATTAGGTCATCGTCAAGGTGCCCTATTTTTTCTCTTAGTCTCTTTTTGTCAATAGTCCTTATCTGTTCAAGAAGAATAACCGAATCTTTTGCAAGACCGTATTCCAGAGCACCTATTTCAATATGAGTCGGCAACTTAGCCTTATTAATTTGAGAAGTAATTGCAGCAGCAATTACCGTAGGACTATATTTATTGCCAACATCGTTTTGTATAATTAAAACCGGCCTAACGCCGCCCTGTTCTGAGCCTATAACCGGGCTCAGATCAGCGTAATAAATGTCTCCTCTTTTAATTACCACGTTTCCTCCATCTCCTCAAGCCGTTCCTCATACTTGCGCTGCTGCTCATTGTCGGCTGCAAGGCAAACCTCCGCCAGCTTAAGATTTATTTCAGCCATTTCTTCGTAGCCAAGCTTCATTTCTTCCCTCAAACGAATTTTACGTCTTTCCTTCAAATAGAGTATCATCGCTTCTCTGACGAGTTCACTTCTATTTGTTTTTTCGACGTTAACCATGTTATCTATTTCCTCAAGTAAATTATCCGGAATACTGACCATTATCTTTTTATACTGAGACAATTTAAACCCCCACTCTCTACTTTAACCCTTATTATTATTCTATGCGGTTCAAAGAAGATAATTATAGTTTATGTTATCATATAGTAGTATTATAATATTCCGACATATACGAGGTCAAATTAAGTTTTTATTACCATTTCCTCCAAAACCGCTTATATCAAGTAATTCAGAATCTTCGATATCTTTCCATCTTTGACAAAAGCCCTTGGAATTCTTTTACCAACTATACAAACCAATTCATAATTAATCATACCGATTGTGTGGGCAACATCCTCTGCTGTAATATTGTTTTGTCCCTGAGAACCAATTAATACAACCTCATCCCCTACTTCAACATTGCTTTCAATATCAGTTACATCTACCATGCACTGGTCCATGCATATTCTTCCTACTACAGGTGCAAACTCACCGTTAATAAGCACCTTCCCTTTATTGCTTAGCATGCGGTTGAATCCGTCGGCGTAACCGATGGGTATTGTAGCAATCTTTGATGTTCTGTCGGTTGTAAATATTCTTCCGTAGCTTATAGAAGTATTTTTTTCCACCTCCTTTACCATTATTACGTTTGCTTTAAGAGTCATGGCCGGTTTCAAATCTATCTTTGACTTGTCAACTTCATCTGAAGGATACATGCCATAAAGTATTATTCCCGGCCTTACCATATCAAGATGCATCTCAGGATATTCAATGATTGCCGCACTATTTGCACAGTGCTTTACCGGAATATGTATTCCTATTCGCTGAAGCTCACAGCAAATACTCATGAACCTTTCAAACTGAGTGTAGGTGTATTCCCTGTTTTTTTCATCGGCAGTAGCAAAATGTGTAAACAGCCCTTCAATTATGATATTGGGAAGACGGCTTATTTCAACAACGTTTTTTACTGCACTATATCCCGGTAGAAATCCTATTCTGGACATTCCGGTGTCAATTTTAATATGAATTTTTACCTTTCTGCCCTGTTTTACTGCTTCATCGGATAATGCCTGTGCCAAATCATGGCTGAACACCGACTGTGTAACATCATATTCTATTATTTCACTGGCTCTTATAGGATCAGTATATCCAAGAATAAGTATAGGAACATCTATACCTGCTCTCCTTAACTGAATTGCCTCATCCAGCATTGATACCGCAAACCGCGATGCCCCATTCTCAAGTAGGGTTTTTGCCACCTCCATTACTCCGTGTCCATAAGCGTCCGCCTTGACTACTCCCATTATCTCAGCATTTTTGCTGGTAATTTTCCGTATTTCTCTAATATTGTATGCAATATTATCAAGGCTTATTTCAGCCCATGCCCTGTTAAGCTTGTATTCCATTTTACTCTTGCCCCCACAAAACTTTATCTTTATGTCTTTTATTATCTTTTAGTATATCCAAATAATGTTTTTTGAAAACATATAATTCATTAAATTGTTTCAATTATGGCAGCGGGTATATTTTCTACAATATCCATTGCGTTAAGTCCGTATTCACCTTTAGAAAGCGCAGCTATGTCTCCTGCCAGTCCGTGGAGATACACCCCTGCGATTGCAGCATTGACGGAATCAGCTCCCTGTCCCATCAAAGATGCTATTATGCCTGTGAGGGAATCCCCGCTTCCTGCAGTGGCCATACCTGCATTTCCCGTAGAATTAATAAATACATGTCCTTCTTTATCTGCAATAACCGTTCTTGCACCTTTTAGTACAACAGTAACACCCCATAGTGCGGAAAACTTTTTTGCTATTTCAATACGGTTATTCTGTATATATGAAATATCAAGGCCTGTAAGTCTTGACATCTCTCCAGGGTGTGGAGTTACAACAACCTGATTTCTGAAAGTTCTAAACAGTTCTGTGTTTTGTGAAATTATATTCAAAGCATCAGCGTCAAGAACCATAGGTAAATCTGATGTCTCCGCCAACCTTTTTATTATATTATATAAACTTTTTTCAGAAGAAAGACCCGGACCTATAGCAGCAACATCACATTTTTTTAATAATAGAGTTATTTCATCAAGATTCTTTTCACTGATTGTATCTATGCTCTCAGAAAGGTTAATGGCTACTGCTTCAGGTACAACTGTTTGGCAAATATTTATAAGATTTGACGGAACCGCCATATACACAAGTCCTGCTCCCGTGCGAAGACAAGCCTTGGCAGTAAGACATCCTGAGCCAGCCATGCCCGTTGAGCCTGAAACAACTGCCACCTTGCCGCAGTTACCTTTATTGTATTCTGCTTTTCTGGAAGGAATTAAAGATTTGACAACTTCACGGTCAATCCATGTTGTTGTCTCAGTTATATATTCAACTGCCTGACTTGGCATACTAATGCTTTCCACTACCAGTTCACCCGTATAGTCTGCTCCGGGATAAACCAGCTGCCCTATTTTCGGACATTGGAAGGTAACGGTTTTATGTGATTTTATACATGCCCCTGAGGTTCTTCCCGTGGCTGAATCAATACCTGATGCAATATCTATTGAAATAGTATGACGGGAATATCTGTTTACGATTCCTACAACCTGCTTTATTAATCCCTGTATATCTCCCCTGAACCCTGTTCCGAAAATACCATCCAAAACCAACTCTGCTTTTTCAATATCACTCTGAAGTTCTTCAATGGACGAATTAACACTCAGATATTTTATAGGTACATCCATATTCTCCAGTATCTCAAAATTCACCTTTGCATCACCTGCTAAAGTTTCCTTTTCAAAAAGGCAATATACCTCTATTCTCTTACCTTGAATCCAAAGGTGTCTTGCTGCTGCAAAGGCATCTCCGGCATTATTCCCTTTTCCTGCTATTATTACTGCATGTATTGGTAAACTATTTTCCTTTTCCAAATATAAAATTACATGTTTCACTACTTTTAAAGCGGCGTTTTCCATAAGTACAATACCGGGTATCCCAATATTATTAATGCAGTACTTATCTATCATTCCCATTTCTTTTCCAGTAACAGCTTTCAAACTCAATCACCTGCTTTTTTCTATTTGCTAAAATAAATTTCATCCAATTTTTGCAGCTCATCTTTTCCTAGTAAATCATGGAAGTATGAATACGTGTCCGAGTAATCTTCCGCAAGAAACTCCCTTTCCTCAATCATTTTCTTGAGATTTTCTTTAGTTTGTGCAATCTCCTTGTCAAGTTCTGCAACTCTCATCTGGTTTTCCTTTATTGAAAAGTACACCTGCTTTACAGTGTACTCCAAAAGTCGGAGATTTTCTTCTCTGATTTCCTTTGGGATATCCAGAAGCCTTTCTTCATTTTCTTCCATCTTCTTATTTATAGCTACTATTGTTTTTTCACATTCCTGCATTTTAGTATGTGCTTCCTTGTTGTTTTTGTCAAAAACCTCTGTTGTCAGCTTAATAATGCTGTCCATGCACTCTTTCTTTTTAATTGAAATTTCCTTAGATTCTGTAATTAATCGGGATTGTTCTTTTAATAGCTCCTTTATACGATTTTCAGATTCTATTATATCATTGGTCTTTACCATATTTTTGAAAAGTCCATTCCATCTTTCGTCAAGTGTAAGCAACGAAATATCGTTTTTGAAAAGAACCTTTAAGTCAAAACTGTGAGCTTTATTCTTTTTATTAAAAATATTCCACATTTCAGCCTCCGCAGCATTAAGCCTTATTCTCTAACTAACAATTGCACACATTTTTAAATTATACATCAAGAGTCAATTGAAAGGATTAATTTAGTATATTAATATATCGGTATAAACAGGAAAATCTTTCACTTATTAATACTTATTAATTTAATGTAAACATTATATACATGACCCCTTAAAATTTGACATTAAAAAATGGAAATGTTAAACTATTGTAGTGTCAAAATATTGTCAATACTTGTTTTTGGAGTATTTTTACATTACATTTAGATGTTCATTTTTTTAACAATAAGGGAAGTGATTGTCATTAGCAATAAGAAAAAAATATGTATTATCGGACTTGGTTATATTGGGCTTCCAACTGCCGCTATGTTTGCAACACACGGACACAATATTGTAGGCGTTGACGTAAAGAAAGAAGTCGTTGATTCACTTAACCAGGGAAAGATAATCATAGAGGAACCTTATCTAGACATTATGGTACAGGCAGCTGTCACATCAGGGAATTTAAAAGCACAGCTAACCCCTGAGGAAGCTGATGTATTTATTATATCGGTACCGACACCAATTAACGCTGACAAAACTGCTGATATGAGGTTTGTACGTTCGGCAACCGAATCAATTGTGCCTTATCTTCGTGAAGGTAATGTTGTAATATTGGAATCAACATCTCCTCCGGGAACTGTTGAAGGATTGATGCTTCCTATTTTGAAGGAATCAGGTCTTGAGATAGGAACTCAGCTTTTGGTTGCACATTCTCCTGAGCGTGTATTACCAGGTAAAATTTTGGTTGAGCTTGTAGAAAACAATAGAATTGTCGGAGGCATAAATACGGCATCCAGCGAAGCTGTACGAGATCTTTACAGAACATTTGTAAAGGGAGAAATCTTCCTTACCGACGCTACAACTGCTGAAATGTGTAAGCTCATGGAAAACACCTTCAGAGATGTTAATATTGCTCTGGCTAACGAACTTGCAAAACTTTGCGAAAAATTTGGAATAAATGCATGGGATGTTATTAAGTATTCAAACAAGCACCCCAGAGTTAATATTCACCAGCCGGGCCCCGGAGTTGGAGGACACTGCCTTGCAGTTGACCCTTGGTTTATTGTTGAAAAGGAGCCTGAGCTTGCAAAGATAATTAAACTCAGCAGAACAACCAACGACAGTATGCCTCATCACGTATTCAATCGCTCAAAGACTATTCTTTCAGAAATTGGCGGAGTTAAAAAAGTCATAATACTCGGTGCTACTTATAAACCAAATATTGATGACATTCGTGAAAGTCCGGTTATGGAACTGGTTGAACTGTTCAAACAAGATCCAAATTTCGATGTTTGTATTTATGATCCTCACATTGCTTCACATGAACTTCTCTGTACTGACCTTGAAGAAGCAGTAAGTGGAGGACATCTGATTATACTTGGTGTTAATCATGATGAATTTGCTAAAATTAATTTTTCAAAGCTGCAGCCGCTAATGGCGCAAGCCAACATATTTGATACAAGAAACTTCTATGACAGATCGGCGTTGATAGCAGCAGGCTTCAATTCTTATCTGCTTGGAGCGTAAAAACAACAGACTGCCCTTCGGTTTTTAGGCTCCGGAGGGCTTTTCTTGAATTGAAAGGAATCTCATGAAAAAAGTACTTATGATTGCACACCAGTTCCCCCCTATTGGAGGCTCTGGTGTTCAAAGAACTGTAAAATTTGTTAAATATTTGAGAAATTTTGATTATGAACCTATTATACTAACCAGAGATGCCTCGAAAGCGGCTTTAAAAGATGAAACTCTTTTAAAGGACGTTCCTGACGGGATAAAGGTAATCAGAACAATGGCTTGTGATTTTGCTGCTCTTCCTGGAGTATTCAAATATTTCGGAAAGATTGTAAACAAGCTTCTGATACCCGACTCTGAGCGAATATGGCAGCGGTTTGCCCGTAAGCAGGCTTTGGCTGCAATAAAAGATAACAAAATAGATGTAATATATACCACGTCTGCGCCTTACAGTGATCATCTGCTTGGTGTGTACCTGAAAAAGCAGTACCCTGAAATTCCACTTGTTTGCGATTTCAGAGACGAATGGACTAATAACCCTTACCATGTAAGAAAGGGTTTAAGAGCAAAAATTGAGCGTAATCAGGAAAAAATGGTTCTCAAGTACGCTGACTGTCTTATTACCAATACTCCTGTAATGCTTTCAAACTTTTTGAGGGACAACCCTGAAACCAAAGATAAATTTTATGTTATACCAAACGGCTATGACGATGAGGATTTTGAAGGTATTGAAGGTATTGAACCTTCAAACGACAAGTTCACACTGACATATACAGGACTTTTATACGGCAAGAGAAAGCCTGACAATTTCTTTGAAGCTCTAAAAAGAGCTATTGATGAAGGAAGTGTGGACAAGTCCAAAATTAGGGTCAGACTCATAGGAAATTATAAGGTTGAGCAGTTGCAAGAGGTTATTGACAGCTACAAATTAAGGGAAATTGTTTCTCTTATGCCTTACATGAAGCACAGAGAATGTCTTACTGAACTTATGAAATCTGACGCCCTTCTACTTATAGAACCGTCAGGCCCAGGTGCTGAAGCTTTTTATACTGGGAAGGTTTTTGAGTACATGAACACCAAACGGCCAATATTAGCGTCAATTCCCCAGCATGGTGCTGCAGCACAGCTTATAAAAGCTACAAAAACCGGTCTGGTTTCAGACTTTAATGATATTGAAACTACCAAAAAGAACCTTATTCAACTATATAATTGCTGGAGAAATGGTACAAATTCAGTAAATCCCGTAGTTGAGGAGGTTAAGAAGTTTGAAAGAAAAGAGCTTACAAAGTCACTGGTAGAAGTATTAAATAATTCATTTAAAAAGTAACTTGGAGGATTTTAACATGAAACTAATTGATGAAAAAGGCAGACTATTCGGTAAGGTTAATATTATTGATCTGGTAGTGGTTTTACTGGTTCTGTTATTGGCAGCAGCAGTCGGATACAAGGTATTAAGTCCAAAAATAGCTTCATCTCCTACAGCACAAGGAGAAGTAACAGCGGTTGTAAAATGTACTTTCAGAACCGATACAGTTGTTAGTCAAGTGAAGGCAGGACAACAGCTTGTTTTTGGTACTGACTATGTTCCAAATGCAACTATTGCAGAAGTTAAAGTAGTACCCTCGGATTATGTAACTACTGATGCCCAGGGTAAGGTTCATGTTGAGAAACACCCTACATTAAAAGATTTATATATAACCATAAAGGCAAAAGTTAATACAAATGCAGCAATATTAAAAGTTGGTACACAGGACCTTTGTCTTGGTAAGAAGTTTACAGTGAAAACACAAACTATGGAAATTGATGGTAACGTTGAAGTGGTCAATATCGCCAAATAATCAATTAACTTAATTTGAACAGGTGGTGATATACATGGAAAGCCTTACCAGTACAAGTGTTATTTATAGAATATTAGCGACCTTGAGCCGTTGGTTTAAATCTTCAGTTTTTTACAAAGTAATTTGTGTAATACTGGGATGGTGCAAAAATAGTCAGATAAACCGTTTTATATTGTGGTATCTTGGAAAAGATTCTTCTTTGAAACATTCTGTAACCTACAGGGTGTGTTCTAAGATTTTCGGATTATTTGACAGGCTTTGGGACAAGCTGTGTAACTTTGGTGTAAATTGCGGAAATTCCAGTGCTTTTATTTCCTTTATAAGAAATACATTTTGTGGTTCCGGCAGTTTTATCTCCTTTTCCCTTATAATACTGTTTTTTAGTATAGGTTTTGGAGTAACAACCTTTGCTTTAGGAACATTTAACACGATGAAGGCTGCTTTTATTATATTGGGAATAGTAGTGTCTCTGCTGCTTTTACCCGGCAGGAGAAAATGGAAAGCTTGCCTTGAAAACAGCATGTTCTGGCACTTTATGAAATACATTTTTGATTAAATAGTCAGTAAGGATAAACAAATACTATGAATAAAAAAACTGCTGTAATATTATTGATATTGGGATTGCTGGCAGGAGTGTGCGGAGCTTTTGCACCGACCTTTCTGCTGGTTGCATTTATTGCAGGCGTAATATTTACTGCCGCAATGATGTTTGATTATTCAAAATTTCTATATGTTCTGGGGTTTTATGTGTTGATTGACTACGTATTAAGGTATGTCATATCAAGTGCTTTGCTTGCAAGTTTCTGGGATGAACTGCTTTTTGTATTTGCACTGTGTTTGTGGCTATACAAATGGGTGGTTTATCGTAAACTAGACGGTTATGTTGCGACACCGTTAGATATACCTCTTGTATTCTTTGTGGTAATCTCAATATGTTTGCTTCTGGTTAATGCGCCTATAATGGCAATAGGTATTGCTGGTTTCAGACAGGTTGTGCAGCAGATGCTGTGGTACTTCGTCGTTGCACAGCTTGTAACATCTAGCAAAAACATAAGATGGTTCCTGTATATTATGGTATTTATCGGAGGCGTTCTGGGGCTTCATGGAATCTACCAATATATTACCCATGCAGAAATGCCGTCCTACTGGGTTGACAGGCTTGAATCCGGAATAAAAACAAGAGTTTTCTCAATAATAGGAAGCCCCAATATTTTGGGAAGCCTTATGGTATTGCTGATACCTGTGGCAATTTCCTTTGTTTTCAGTGAAAGGAAAATATTCAAGAAAATTCTATTCGCCGGAATAACTCTTGCAATGACTGCAACTCTTATATTTACATCCTCAAGGTCTGCATGGATAGGCTTTGTGGTAGCTATGGGCGTGTATTTCTGGCTCAAAGATAAGAGACTCATTTTATTGCTTGTTTTGATGGTTGCTGCCGCATATTTTGCAGTACCAACTATTGCACACAGAGTAAATTATCTATTAAGTCCTCAATACATGATAAGCAGTGCCGCTGGAGGAAGAATTGCAAGATGGACCATAGGTATTGCGGCGCTTAAGCAGCATCCTTGGTTCGGCCTTGGACTTGGACAATTTGGTGGCGCAGTTGCTCAGAATTTTAAAATACCAGGTGCATTCTACGTTGACAGTTATTTCTTAAAGATTGCTGTTGAAATGGGGCTTGTAGGCCTTACATCATTCTGTATTCTAATATATAATACTCTGGCATGGGGAATTCGTGCGGTTAAGAGAACAGTAGACCGCCAAAGCCTTAGCATGGCACAGGGTGTGTTTGCAGGAATGGTTGGCGTTGTGGTTCCTAACTTTGTTGAAAATGTATTTGAGGTTCCAATGATGACCGCTTATTTCTGGATGTTTGCAGCTGTCCTTATAGCCCTTGGCTTCACTATTCCTAATCAAGGACTGAAGCGACTCAATGTGGGAAGTATTAGATAGCTGAAGCTTGGGAAGATATTATAAAAGCCGTTTACCTCATTTGAAGTGAACGGCTTTTATTTGTGCAAGGTGTTTTAATAGCAAAAAAATAATGCTGAAAATATATCCATAGTGCAAGGGATACATTTCCGCATGAGTAGTATTCATTTTTTAAATCTTATATCTCATATCGCTTTCCCGCTTCAAGAAAGCCTGTCCCAAAAACTATCAGCAGCGGAATAACAGGCATATGGTATCTGGACTGAACCTCCAGAAAAGTGTATGAAAGCAGTAATCCTCCAAATATCATTAAAACTATAAGGGAATCATAGCGCTTCTCTTTTAGAGTATAAAAGCAAGTACATACAGCCATAAGAATAACCAAGATGTAAAATAGTTGGGATACTGCATAGAATGTTCTCGGGTGAGACTTCACAGTATTTTCCGCTTTGGAATCCTTTGATGAAATAGTGCTCCAATAATAACCGTAATTTTCATTTCCCCATTGTATTTCAAATTTTCTAAGTGCAAGTTTTGCAAAACCAACAGGATCATTTTTAATTCTGTTAAAGGCTATGTCCTTGGCTTCTTTCTGAACTTTTTCAAAATCAAAATTATTTTTCTCGATTAATGAAAAATCTTCATTGTTAAACATTCCATTAGCTTTGCTGTTTGTTCCAATCATAAGGTTAAAGCCTGAATCAGATTTTGTAATGTCAACACCTGTTGCCTTTTGTATTGGTAAATTTATTAGGTTAATAACTGCAAAATACACAGCTATAAAAAGCAATATTGATTTAAAACTCAATACTAAACTGGTAAAGTTATCAGCCCTGTAACGTTTGTACAGAAGTATGAACACTGCAAAAACAGGCAGCATAATCATTGCCATAGGTCTGATGAGCTGAGCTAAAGCCGTAACTAATCCTGCTCCAATAAGCACAATGTTGCCATTCCAAAACTCATGATTTTTGTAAGTATATTTCTTAATAAAATAAAGTGTCAGCAAAACTGCTCCTGTAAAAAACACCAAAAATACATGTTCTGAGGCAATAACAGAGGTATACATAATTTGTGCCGGCCACAAAGCACATAGCAATGAAGCCACTCTTCCTGCCCTTTCACCGTATAGCATTTTACCTCCGGCATAAATAATAAATACAAGTGCCAATGAAAGTAGCATGTTAAAGATTTTTATTGTCCATAAACCCGAACCGAAAATTGAAAAAAGTCCTGCCAATGTCATTCCAAAACCTATTTTAAAGGGAAATACTGCATAAAAATCTACAAATCCTTTGAAATCCCCTTGGCTTGCATTAACACCATAGTTGTACAAATGCAAAAAGTCTGAAAAAGGCTGAGTCTGAATATACCAATTCCATATTAAACGTGGTATCAAAACAGCCAAAACCAGCAATGTTACGAAAACTGCCTTATTTATCTTTATCAGAATATTAAACTTATATATTGCAAGTAAACCCGCACCGGCTCCAATAAAGTATATAATTCCAGCAAAGAAAGGTAATTTCAGCGCTGAAGGCCCTGATTTAAAAGCAGCAATCAAAGCAACTGATGTTAGAAGTACAATAGCACCAAATACTATAATATAAAATATAATGTCCTTGATTCTTGTTTTTTTCAAATCATCACTCCTCTTATTAAAATATTCCAAATGAAGAATACAATTAATTTTAACATAACCAGGTAAATAATACCTTATAAATTGATTTTAAAATACTCATATGGTAAGCTAAAAATTATTATTTTTCCTTTGAGAGGTAAACTTATGCGTACACAAAATATATACAAGAATTATGAACCTGCCGTTACCGATACTAACAAGGATTTCAAATGCGGTTATTGGTTTGTTTATTCCTCAAATAAACTGTTGATTATAAATGAAGAGAATGGAGGAAAAATTCCTCTTTACAGCCAATTAGAAGAACTTAGGCAAATATTAACTACACCCTTGTATCTGGGGAAATTTTATGGTCAACCTGCATATTGCATTGGAGTTTCCGACAACATAAAAGTACCAACTGGAATGTCTTTTGTAGATTTGAGGTCAACCTTCGGAGTACTTGATGAAGATTCTTTTTTACTGGCAAGTAAGGCTGTGCAGATAGTTGTTTGGGAGCAAACCCACCGTTTTTGTGGAAAATGCGGTTCTTTAACCCAAGAGCTCTACGGCGAACGTGCAAAGGTTTGTCCTGAATGTGGGTTTATAAGCTATCCTAGAATATGTCCCGCTGTAATTACCGCTGTTTTTAAAGAAAACAAGATACTCTTAGCCCATGCTCGCTCCTTTAAAGGTGACATGCACAGTCTGATAGCTGGTTTTGTTGAGGCTGGTGAAACGTTAGAAGAAGCTGTTGAAAGAGAGATAATGGAGGAAATCGGTATAAAGGTAAAAAATATAGCGTATTGGGGCAGTCAGCCGTGGCCTTACCCAAACTCACTAATGCTTGGTTTTACAGCAGAATATGAAAGTGGAGAAATAAATGTAGACGGAATTGAAATATCCCATGCTGACTGGTATGACGTTGAAAATTTACCCGAACTGCCTTCAAAAGTCAGTATTGCTAGAAAGATAATAGACTGGTATTCACAAGGACGTCCCTAAAACTAAATTAATATGTACTAAAAAATGGGCTGTCGCAAACTAATTCTTACCATTCTTAACCTGTACGTGAGAGTATAATTTGCATCAATGGAAGCTTGAAAGCAATCATTGATGCATCTTTATACGGAAGTATCAGTGTTAAAACAGTAAGTATTTCTGTTTTGCAACAGCCCATTTATGATTTTATTGAATTTCTATTCTATTATTAACCTTTTTGGTTTCACTCTTTGGAAGAACAATTGTGAGAATTCCATTTTCATACTTTGCAGAAACATCCTCATTTTTAACATTTTCAACATAGAAGCTTCTGCTGAAAGAACCGTATCTTCTTTCCTTTCTTATATAATTGTCTCGCTCTTCCTTTGTCTCCTGGTTCTGCTCAACTGCAATAGTAAGTGTATCATCTCGCAAATCCAGCTTGATATCTTCTTTTGCAACACCAGGAATTTCCGCTTCTACGATAAATTCCTTTTCATTTTCCTTGATGTCTGCTCTTATAGGGTTTACACCTGTAAATCCAAAAAAAGAATCATTGAAAAAACTATTGAACATATTTTCAATATCAAAAATACTTCCTCTCTCCTGCATTCTGTTGTTTCTGAATGGTACTATTCCAAACATAAAAACACCTCCAAATAATTTATATTTTATTTAATTTGATTTTGACTTTCTTTGACCTTATGATTTTATTCTACTCTCATCCCATTAATCTTTCAATATTATATTTTGACTTTCTCTGACCTTAGTGTATTGCAAAATTTGATTAAGCTTAAATATATTAAAAATACTTATTCTTTCTTAAAATTTCTCACTTTTTTATTTTTAATCCCTAACAACTGCAACACTTCATGCCAGTCTATAACTCCAACTAAAGCCATTAAGAAAATAGCTATTATAATATATGCACATACAGCGAATAATGTTTGCCATGCTGCTGAAAGGTTCATAAAATTGAAAAAGCTATATATGTATTTGCTTGATAAAACAAGGACTACAGTTACACCTGCCGGCAGTACTACCCACCTTCTTAAATCAATCATCATTCCTGTTTTTTTGGTTATTATAATAAAATTAAGTATACAGAATACGAAATAGCTGATAATTATACCAAAAACATATGCAGGTATGCCATAAACAGGTATCAGATAAAATACACAAAGTATTCTTATAACTGAGCCGATTATTGAATTTGTAAGTAAAAGTCCTTGCTTTCCCAAACCATTCATGATTCCGGTTAGTATTTGCTGTAAGTAAATAAATATACAAGTAAAGGACAATAAAAACATTGTACTTCCAACATTCTGACCGGGGTATACCAAGTTTGATATTTTGCCTGGATAGCAGGCAAATAGCGCCATAAACACAAACCCAACAACCATAGTAATCTGAATTGATTTTGATATTCTGAAATTAACCCTGCTGTAATTCTTTAATGACATGGATTCAGAAATAGCAGGAACAAGTGTTGTTGCTAGAGATGTTGTTACCAACGCTGGAAAAAATATCAGGGGCATTGCCATACCTGTCAATTTTCCATATTCTTCCATGCACTGTATATAATTCAGCCCCCCTACAAGAAGTCTTCTTGGAATCAGAATTACTTCTATGGCCTGCATAACAGACATTATAAAACGGTTAAAGGAAATTGGCACCGCACAATTCAGAATTGATTTTACCAGTTCTCTCTTTCTGGTACGGCCTTTAGTATTTTTTATAGCAGTATGGGGGTATTTCTTATATCTGTAGTAAATCGCAAGAACAAACAAATTGGACATTTCCCCCAATGCCATGCCCAACGTAGCCAAAGCGCATGCATATTCAAGTCCTGCTTTTAGAAACTGTGAAGCGAATATCAGCACTATAGCTATTTTAACAAGCTGTTCAACAATCTGTGATACGGCTGTAGGCGTAACTTCCTGAATTCCATAAAAATAGCCTTTATAGGCTGAAGCCGCAGCAATAAAAGGTATGCACGGCAGTAATATCCACACTGAAAAATATGTGCGGCTGTCTTTTAATAAAACATCTACTATAAAATCAATATTAAAGTACAGTACTATCGATACAAAAATACCTGTAACAAATACTGCAAACAATCCTACCTTAGATATTCGTTTTATGTTAACAGCATTTCCTTTTGCAAGTTCCTCCGCAACCATTTTTGAAACTGCAATGGAAACACCTGAAGTTAGTGTCAGAATTATCAAAGTGTAAAGTGGTACAATAAGCTGATAAACTCCCATGCCCTCTGCGCCAATAAGGTTTGACAGATATATTCTGTAAACAAAACCGATTAATCTTGTCACCAAGCCTGCGGCCATCAAAATTATTGCACCTGTTATAAACGTTTTTTTAGTCATGTGTACCTCAGTTTTTTTAATCTTAAACTATAATATTGATGTTGTTAACCTTTTATGACTCTAGGTTTCAAGGCTCATGGCATATATTACAGGTTGATACTCTAGAGCATGTCATTTATAATAGCCTCATCAGCTGCTAACACACCAGCCAATTGCTGTAAGCAGTCTACAGTTTATATAAGCATGCAGGCCTTTGGCCTAAAACTTAATCCAGTGAACACTTTGTTCGTCACTAAAAAGATCAAGTTTTTTGAACATTTATTAATTTTCACAACGGTCATTTAGATATAGAGAAAGACGATGACAGGGATAAAAAATAACCCCTTTGTTCATTTGCCTTATTTTTTTATGCCTTTGAACAAGGGCAACAGGAGGTCAAATATGATTAATCTTAACAAGAGGTTTGCATCTGGCATTATTGCTTTGTCTTTATGTGCAGTTTCAGCTCTACCTATTTACAATCTTGCAGCAGTAAAAAGTGAGAAAATTGTTTTTCCGGAAACAGAGTCATACATGTCTGATACAGAAAATGCAGTAAGTGCAGAACGTAAAATATTATATAGTAATTTAAACTATTTAGCAGCAAAAGAAACTACAACAGAACCTACCAAAGCAGTAATTAAACCCGCACCGGCAAAAAAAACTGTAAGTCCTGCAAAAAAAGCAACTACAAGTAAGACAAAAACATCAGCTCCAAGTACGGCTAAAAAAACAACCACAGTAAAGAAAGCAACCACAGTGAAAAAAACAACTGTGTCAAAAACCACCAAAAAAACTACCACTAAACCAACCACAAGCAGAAGCAATACAAGTACAGCTCCTGCAGCAAATTCAAAGGCATCTGCAATAATATCTACTGCAAAAAAATATATAGGTGTACCCTATGTATGGGGTGGTACAACTCCAAGTGGCTTTGACTGTTCCGGTTTTATTCAGTACGTTTTTGCAAAACACGGAATTAATCTTCCCAGAACATCCGCAGAGCAATACAATGTTGGTTCATCTGTTTCAAAGGCAAATCTTAAAGCCGGAGACTTAGTTTTCTTTACAACATATAAGGCAGGTCCGTCCCATTTGGGTATTTATCTGGGTAATGGAAGTTTTATTCATGCAAGTTCTTCAAAAGGAGTTGTTATCACCAGCCTTAGCAACAGCTACTTTTCTCAAAGATATATAGGTGCAAAAAGAGTACTTTAAAAACCTAATTTTTGTTACGCAAATTTTACAAAAAGGTTGCAGAAAACTGCAACCTTTTTTGTTGTTCTTATGGTAGAATGATAGTATGTCGCTTTTTAACGGAGGATGAAAATAGCATATGAAAATGGATAAATTGATTGAAAAAATAAGTCGTCGCCTTAGTCATAAAAATCTCATAACCCTGATAGTTATCCTTTCAGTAGCTATTATTGCTTTTTTGGGGCTTATTTTCAGAAATGATATTATTTTCCCCCTCAGTAATCTTGTATCTCTCGGCGAAGATTCCAATGCTGCTTCACTACCTCCTTTAGTTGTAATAGACCCCGGACATGGAGGAAGCGAACCTGGAGCAGTCAGCGGTTCAATCCATGAAAAAGAAATTACTCTTGCTATTTCATTGGAAGTTGAAAAACTACTTAATGAAAAACATATTGATAATATACTTACCAGAAGGGATGATACTGCTGTAAGTCTAGAAGATAGAGTAAAACTTGCCAACGAAAAAAAGTGCTCACTGTTTATAAGTATACATAATAATTCCTTTACTGACCCGGCTTCCCACGGGATACTTACAACTTATAACCCATACTCAGATACAGGTGAGCGTAATGCTGAAATTATGCAATCAAAACTCAAAACTCTTGGCATGTTTAATAGAAAAATTGTTCCACGCCCAAATCTGTATGTTTTGCGTCACACAGAAATGCCATCACTCTTATTGGAAATAGGCTTTATCTCCAATAAAAATGATTTAAAGCTATTAACCTCTTCCGATTTCCAGAAGAAATGCGCTGTACAAATAGTAAATGGTATAGAAGAAATACTTGAGGCAAATGCTATTGCCTCATAAGAAAATTCTTCAGAAGAATGATAATTTCTTCTTTATCTGTCATTTGGAATATTTTTTGTTTTGTATAAGCCGCGTCCCTCATACCTTTTATATACCAGGCTATGTGTGAACGCATTTCAAGTATACCAGTTCTTTCGCCTTTCAAGTCAATAAGCATATTCATATGCCTTATAATTGTATCTATTTTCTCTTGGGGCGAAGGGTCAGGAACTATTAATCCATCTTCCAAAAACCTGATTATTTTTTTAAATATCCATGGATTTCCCTGTGCTCCCCTTCCAACCATTATTGCATCGCACCGCGTTTCTTCAAAAAGCTTTTGAGCTTCTTTGGGACCGGTTACATCACCGTTTCCTATTACAGGTATCGAAACAGCCTCTTTTACTTGTCTTATTATGCTCCAGTCAGCTTTTCCACTGTAGTACTGCTCTCTGGTTCTACCGTGAACAGCAATGGCGCTGGCACCGTTTTCTTCGGCAATACGTGCTATTTCAACAGCATTAATAAGGCTGTCATCCCAACCTTTTCTAATCTTAATGGTAACAGGTTTTTTAGAAGCAGATACAACCGCTCTGATTATTTCTCCAATCAGTTTGGGATTTTTCATCAACGCACTGCCCTCGCCGTTTTTAGTTATTTTTGGCGCAGGACAGCCCATATTTATATCAATTATTGCTGCATCAGAGGTGTTCAGCTTATCCGCAACCTCTGCCATGATTTCAGGATCAGAACCGAAAATCTGAACAGCCCCAGGCTTTTCTATATCATGCATCAGAGTAAGTTTATTGCTTTTATCATCATCGTAGTGCATACCTTTTGCACTTACCATCTCAGTATATACAAGTCCGCATCCCTGTTCCTTGCAAAGAATACGAAAAGGCATGTCCGTTACTCCCGCCATAGGAGCTAAAAATATATTGTTTTCTAATTCAACATTACCTATTTTCAAAAGTAGTAGCCCTCATTCAATTTATTATTTATATGAATATTATTTTTTGCAATCGCAATGATATTATAGCAATTTATGTGCATCGGGTCAAAATCGATGAATTAGAGCTGCAAACTTTTTGTATTTATCTATACTCATCAGAATCAAATGTTTCTATTAATAGGCATTAGGTACAAAATTTTACAACACAAGTGCAAAAATTTACAAAAATAATAGCTATAAATAGCAAAATTGCACAATTTTGCGGTAAAATATAGAAATATATTGTATATATTTACAAAGTAAAATATAATAAAAATACAATATATTACGGAATTAGTACAAAATTTTACAAGCTTGTTTATGCCAGGGAACATAATATATCCGAAACAATACAGATATTATTTACAAGAATGTCTGTTTTGTTAATAAATAATTTAAAGGAGAGGAAAAAATGTTTAACAAAGCAAAAGGCAAGTTCAAAAAACTCGCAATAACTGCAGTGGCAATAGCATCGCTATTAGTTCCATCTGTAGCCTTTGCAGGACAAACCATCACTTCAAATCAAACTGGCTATGAAGATAATTTCTTCTGGTCATTCTGGACTGATGGTGGCGGGTATGCTTCCATGACTTTAAACGGTGGTGGTAGCTACAGCACTAGTTGGAGTAATTGCGGTAATTTTACTGCAGGTAAAGGTTGGAGAACAGGATCAGACAGAGTAATCAACTTCTCAGGTACTTTTAATGGTGGTAACAATGGATATTTAGCCATTTACGGATGGACTCAGAATCCTCTTGTTGAATACTACATAATTGAAAACTATGGTGCTTGGACTCCTCCGGGAGCACAATCTGTTGGAACTTTCAACTCCGATGGAGGAACATACAACTTATATCGTACAACAAGATATAACCAACCTTCAATCGTTGGTACTGCAACTTTCGATCAGTACTGGAGCGTACGTACTACAAAGAGATCTAGCGGAAGCGTAACTACTGCAAACCACTTCAATGCTTGGAAGAGCAAAGGATGGAACATGGGTAGCCATGATTACCAGATAGTTGAAACTGAAGGTTACCAGAGCAGCGGTAACTCCAACATAACAGTAAGCGAAGGCAGCAACAATGGTGGAAACAATGGCGGTAATACTGGTGGAAACAACGGTGGAAACAACGGTGGAAACACTGGTGGTAACAACGGTGGAGACACTAGCGCTATTAATCTCAATTCATGGCAGTGCAACAATCGCAGCAGCAATCTGAATGTATGGACAGGTGCTGTAGGTGGTTGGAATGTAGGAGATTGGATTGAATTCAACAACGTTGATCTTACAGGTAAAACTTACTTGAACTTCAATCTTGCATCCGGACAAAACGGTAGCTACAAAGTAGTTATTGACAATTACTATGGTACACAAATTGGTACACTGAATTTCACATCAACTGGCGGTTGGGATACTTATAATAACCAAAGCTGCAACATAAGCAGTGTAAGCGGAAGCCATAATGTATATATCATATGTACTAGTGGTGCGGCAAACATCGGTACTTTGACATTTGGTGGTTCAGGCTCAACAGGTGGAAATAACGGCGGTAATACTGGTGGAAACACTGGCGGAAATACTGGTGCAAACGGCAATGTTTACCTTTGCTTTGATGATGGCCCAAATAACGGTAACTCATCTACTCTTATAAATGCTCTGAAATCTGCAGGAGTAAACAAAGCTACTTTCTTCGTCTGGGGTAACAGAATCAGCAGTAACTCAAATGCTTGGAATGCTTATGTAAATTCAGGATTCAGTCTGCAAAATCATAGCTGGACTCACTCTCACATGACAAGCTGGAGCTACCAACAGGTTTATAATGATTTACAGCAATGTAATCAAGCTATCATTAGCGCTGGAAAACCTGCTCCTACCAAGGTTAGATTGCCTTATCTCGAGAGCAACGGTACTATACAGCAAGCTTGTTCAGCACTAGGTTTACAAATAGTATCACCTAATGTTGACACTCAGGACTGGAACGGAGCAAGCACACAAGCAATCATTAACGCTTGCAATAACTTGAATGCTAATGGCAATGCATTGATGCATGATGCTTATGCAACAACTAATGCAGCTATTCCTACTATCGTTCAGAATCTCAAAAACCGCGGACTTGGTTTCGCACAATACTAAAAAATAGAATAGTCTCAAAAGTCGCCTGTTTATTACGGGCGGCTTTTGTA